>PKCZ01000022.1 GCA_002862405.1 Pseudomonadota bacterium | reverse complement strand
GTGAGTTGTATCTCATTTAGCCAAAAAGCGCTAAAGGGCGCAGCTACGAGGGTACCAATGACAGCGCCGATGACCAGTGGCCAGAATAGGCGCATCGAGACATGGGGGCGCGTCATGATGGCCCGTCCGGTATTGGAGCCAAGCTGAACGACGCTGTGCAGTGGTACGACAGCGGCGATAGGGACGGTTACGACAAGCACCGCGAGTACCAGTGTGCCACCACCAATGCCCACTGATGCAGTGAGCATTGAGGCGATAAAGCTGGTTGTGACCAGCAATAAAAAGATATCGCTTGTGATGGGTAGTTCAGGCATCTCACATCGAGTTAGTTAGCACGCCGAGAGCATAACGCAGTCAAGTCTGAGGTTAGAGCATCTTCGATAACGTTAGATAAACGTGAGACCCCGAAACTCGGAGGGGAGCCCGAGTCCCGGGGTAGTGGGGAAGTGGAGGGAGAGTAGTCGCTATGCGACAGGCGTTAAGAACGTACCTGTCTTAGTCGCAAGCGCCTTACCGCGGTGTGCAATGTCATGAGTTTCCAGAATAGGGTTCGTGGGTAACCGCACATCGACTTCGCGTTTACCGCCACGCTGTTTGACGACGGTGACTTCACGGTAGGCATTAATGTGCAGACGTAGTGATACGGGTGTTGAGTCAGATAGCGCATCGCTCGATCTAAACAAGAAGAGTAGGGTGTCCGTACTGGCGGCGGCTAACTGCAGTTTGCGAATTTCTGCATAACGGAAGTGAGTGCTCCCTAACCAGGCAAATACTGTACTGCAGGTTGTACTGCGAACCGCTTGCTCGGTAGCCCATAACGTTTCATCACGGTGTTTTGGATGAACCATAAGTATTTGCTCAGTGGGAATATGGTGGGCGCGTAATAATGGGGCGTAGGGTGTGTGTGGTGCGTTAATAAAAGCTTGCCAGCGCTTCTCGCTTGCCAGTTTTTGCATCGTGGGTAGAAAGAGCCCCATGCACTCAGCACCATCCTGATCGCTCAGAACTTCGACTGCGCCGTGGGTTGGCCAACCATTGAGGTGAAGCTCTTTATCGAGGCTCTCAAAACCAGTGGGGATACTTTGTCTGTTATGCCAGTCCGCATTGGCTGACTTAGCGGTTAGAATGACACGTGAATGACTGCGTCCTTCAGTGCCCTGCCAGGTGTCTGGACGATTGATGATTTGCTCTATGGAGTAGCTCATGATGTGCTCCGAAAATAAGACTAATGCGTGCTGAAATGGCATTAGTAAAAATACTGTATAAATAAACAGTAATTTCATTGTGATTGAAAAGCAAGAGAGGCGATATTTGTGTGTCGTGAAAAGCGACAGGTTGCTCATTCCGCATTAAGAGAGCCTCGATTTCGGCGTTATTACCCGGCGAGTTGGTTCTCTGGTCTTGGGAGCTGGATGTTGCGCTTCATCCTGGGCTGGAGCGCCTGGGAGCTGACAGCGTCACCCCTGTGGGTCGGCATTGTGGGAGCACTGATGTTGGCTCCCGCACTTGTTTTGTCACCTTATTTTGGCGTGCAGTCAGACCGGGTTAATCCTCGGCACGGCCTGATTTTTTCCATGGCATTCCACTCATCCATCGGTCTTACAGGTGCCATTACGACCTTTTCTGGTGCCTTCAATGAGTTGACGCTGTTATTGCTAGCGGCAGCGCTGGGATCTGCATCGGCACTACATAATCCCATGCGCTTGGCGCTCGTACCGCTTTTGGTTCCTCGAAGTTCGCTGCCGAGTGCCATTGGGCTTGTCGCCATGTCCTTCAATATTGCCCGAATCTTGGGCCCCGCAATGTGCGCCGCAATCATTGCCCAGTGGGGCGTCGGTTGGGCCTGGATCGTTGCTGTCTGCATTTTCGCAACCTCAGGTGCTATTTTGACAACGCTTCGCGGGGTTGGCACACGGGAAGGCCGCTCTGATAAAAGCGTTAACAGCGAATTTATCGAGGGGTTGAACTACGTACGTAACAACCCGGTGGTCATTCTGATTCTATTATCGACCCTAGTTAACGGTCTCTTGGGCCGCAGCTTTATTGAACTGCTGCCCGCAGTATCAGGTCTGCTGTTGATAGGTGGGGCGAGCGAATTGGCTTGGCTGACCGCCGCAGCAGGTACGGGCGCAGTTCTCGGCGGCTTATTAATGAGTCGGCAGGCCGCTCATGTTATGGGCCTTTATCGCCTAATTTTAGTTGCGCTGTTGGGGGCAACTTTACTCTTGGCCACTCTGAACTGGTTGGATGCTCTGATAAGTCTCGCTGTTGTAGTGGGCCTTATTACCTTTACGACGACGATCGCGGGTACTGGATGTCAGGCACTGACCCAGCTACTCATTGATCCGAATTACCACGGGCGCGTCATGAGCCTGTGGTCGATGACTATGATGGCATCTCCTGCACTGGGGGCCGCTACCAATGGCGCACTTGCAGAGTGGGCAGGATTCGTGACGACCTTTGCTGTAGCGTCAGCGCTGGGGGTGTTAGCGGTGCTGGCGCTTTACGCGCGCCGACGGGTTGTCTCGGATTTCGCGCCCGAGGCAATCGCCACAACAAGTGACTCGAGATAATCCCAGCAGTCTCCGGGCATAAAGCCTTTGGCACTGCCATCCGCTGCAAAGTTGAGGTGCAGGCAGTAATCAAGGCTTTCCGGCGTGTGTCTGCTAAGTGCCTGCTGCATCAAATTCAGTCGACTGCGCCAAACACCCAGTCGATCAAGTGCAGCGCCTGCCGGTGTGCCTTTCTTCACAGCGGATGAGGCGTCGATTAGGAGTCTGAGCTCTTTTGATACTGGCCAGAGAATTGCGGGCGCCGCGCTACCCTCGGCTTTTAGTCCACGCAGCGCGCGCAGAGCGCCACGAGCATCGCCGGCGAGGGCCGTATCCACCATGTTGAAGGCGTTGTAGCGTGCGCTGTTACCAACGGACTGGGACACGATCTCAGTTGTGATATGTCTATCGTTGGCCAGAAGGGAGAGCTTCTCAATCTCCTGCGCAGCAGCGAGCAGGTTGCCCTCCACGCGCTCGGCTAGCATCGTAATCGCCTCACGATCGTACTTTATGCCTCGCTGGTTCATTCGTTGCTGAATCCAGGATGGGAGGTCGCGTGGATGAACCGGCCAAACGGTCACAATCGTACCGCTCTGATCCAGCGCCGTGCACCACTTGGCGCGTTGCGACTGCTTGTCGATCTTGCCCGCCACAATCAGCAGTATGTCCTCACTCTCTATCGACAGGTACTCCTGCAATGCCTTGCTGCCTTCTGCGCCCGGCTTACCGTTCTCAACCTGTATCTCGATCAGTTTCCTGTCGCCAAAAAGTGACATGGCGCTGGCGCTCTGAACGAGGTTCTGCCAGCTCTCTTTATCCGATGAATCAAAGCGCTCTCGGTCAATACAACCTGCAGCACGTGCCGCGCGCCGGATCGCATCGGCACATTCCTGGACAATCAGTGGTTCGGCACCGGTGACCAAGTAGCAGGACCGCATGCCCTGCTTTAGATGTTGCTCTAGCTGTTCAGGTTTGACTTGCATGGTAGGCGGCAATGCCGTAATCCAGTCGACGGGTTAGCGCTTCCACGAGAGCAGTGCGTAACTCCTCCTGCAGCAGTCGCATTTCCTCCGTTTTACCCACAACGTTTAATGGGTCATTGAGCATTTGGTCGACAACGGCAACGCGCTCGTTATCGATAAGCCACTTTCCGTCGAGTTTTACCGAGAAGTTCACACTGGCCTGCAGCTCGAGTTCAGCTGCACGCGCACGTGCAGTCAGGGATAGGTTGCGTTGCTCAAACGTTTCAATATCAATATAGAGGATCAGCTCTGCCTCAGTCAGGGGGAGCAAGGCTGCCCCTTGGCGCTGGAGCTCACCGCGCAACTGAGCGGCAAACTCACTGCTGGGAGCCTGACTGACAACGGCGATTGGGTATCGCCCTAGTGTGGCCGCTCGGTCACTCTGACCTCTCAGCTCAAACCCACAACTGACCAGCGTGCTAGCCAGCAACACCAGTCCGGTGAGGCCTAGCACTCGCTGCCACTGTTTAATTAGCGACCACATTGACCAATTTTCCGGGAACGACGATGACTTTACGCACCGTCACGCCGTCCGTGAAGCGTTGGACGTTATCGTGCGTGAGTGCTGTTTGCTCTATCGCTTCTTTCGAGGCATCGGCGGCCACCGAGATCTTAGCTCGCACCTTCCCATTCACCTGAACGACAATGTCGATTTCGTCACGGGTGAGCGCGCCTTCATCGAGCTTAGGCCATGGAGCCTCAAGGATTTCGCCACCTGTAAGCTGGTCGAACAGTGTCTCGCTGATATGAGGTACGATGGGGTTCAGTAGCGATACCGCTGTCGTTAACGCCTCATCAACCACAGCCGCGTCCTCTGCCGATTCGCCACTGTGACGGCTTACGTCATTGCAAAGCTCCATAACCGCTGCGACTGCCGTGTTGAATGTTTGCCGCCGACCGTAGTCATCACTGACTTTGGCAATTGTCTCGTGCGTTTTTCGCCGAAGGTCCTTTTGAGCTTTGCTGAGATTCGCTGTTTTCACATCGACAGCGTCTTCGTGTACGGCACGATCTTGAACCAGTCGCCACAGGCGCTTCAAAAATCGATGCGATCCCTCTACACCTGCATCTGACCACTCCAGTGACTGCTCTGGAGGCGCAGCAAACATGCTGAACAAACGCACGGTATCCGCACCATAGTGGTCAATCAGTTCCTGAGGATCTACGGTATTGTCCTTGGACTTAGACATTTTGGCCCCATCTTTGAGCACCATGCCCTGAGTCAACAGACGTTCAAACGGCTCATCCGAGTCGACCAGCCCCTCGTCACGCATCAACTTGTGAAAAAAGCGAGCGTATAGCAAGTGCAGGATGGCATGTTCGATACCGCCCACATATTGGTCGACTGGGAGCCAGTAGTTAGCAGCTTCTGAATCGAGCATGCCTTTGTCATAGTCAGGGCAAGTAAATCGAGCGTAGTACCAGGACGATTGCATGAAGGTATCGAAGGTATCGGTCTCCCGTTCGCAATCTTCGCCGTTATGACTGAACTTCCGCCAATCCGGATCTGTCTTAATGGGCGATGCCACACCTTCCATAACAACATCTTCTGGCAGTAACGACGGAAGTCGATCGGCCGGAATAGGGAGCTCCCCCCCATCGGTAAGATTCAGCATGGGTATCGGTGTACCCCAATAACGCTGTCGCGAGACGCCCCAGTCCCTAAGTCGGTATTGTGTTGTTACCTTGCCGAGACCTTTCTCCTCGAGAGAAGCCGCGATCTGATTAAAGGCTTCTTGGAATCCTAAGCCATCATAGGTATCTGAATTTACGAGCGTTCCATGCTCGGTATAGGCAGCAGTTGACACATCGGCGGGCTGACCATCTGAGTTATTGATAACAGTGACGATGGGCAGTTCATATTGATGGGCGAACTCCCAATCGCGTTCATCATGCGCCGGTACGGCCATAACTGCGCCTGATCCGTAATCCATCAAGACATAGTTAGCTACCCACACGGGCACCATGTCGCCCGTCAACGGATGAACAGCGCGTAACTTTGTATCCATCCCAAGTTTCTCAGCGCGTGCCATATCGGCCGCAGAGACTGAAGATTTTTTGCAGCGATCGATAAATTCAGCAAGATCCCGATTTTCTTCTGCCAGGGCAAGGCTTATAGGGTGTTCGGCGGCGAGACTGATATACGTAACGCCGTAGAGTGTATCCGGACGTGTTGTGTATACCTCAATTTTGTCGCGTTTAGCGATGGGGGCAGGGAGCTCAAAACTCAATTCAAGGCCGTAGCTTTTACCTATCCAATTCCGCTGCATCAGTTTTACAGGCTCAGGCCAGCCCGAGAGCTTGTCTAGGTCGTCAAGAAGTTCATCGGCGTATTCGGTGATGCGAATGAACCACTGTGGTATCTCACGACGCTCTACTTCCGCTCCGGAACGCCAGCCTCGTCCATCGATGACCTGTTCATTGGCGAGTACTGTTTGATCTACAGGGTCCCAGTTAACGGTTGCCATTTTTTTGTAGACCAGCCCTTTTTCATAGAGCCGGGTAAAAAACCATTGTTCCCATCGATAGTAGTCTGGCGAGCAAGTCGCGAGCTCACGGTCCCAGTCATAGGCAAACCCCAAACGCTGTAATTGCTTTCGCATCTCCGCTATGTTGCCTTTTGTCCACGTAGCGGGTGCCGCTTTCTGCTGGATGGCAGCGTTCTCTGCAGGCAAACCGAAGGCATCCCAGCCCATGGGTTGAAGAACGTTCTTACCAAGCATTCGCTGATAGCGCGCGATGACGTCCGCGATGGTGTAGTTGCGAACGTGTCCCATGTGCAGCTTACCGCTTGGGTAGGGGAACATCGCCAGGCAGTAAAACTTCTCCTGTGTCGCATCAGCCTGAACCGAAAATGTCTTATTCGAGAGCCACGACGACTGGATCTCCGTTTCGAGGGTCTCTGGGTGGTATTCGGCTGAGCTCATTGTTTACGACGTCTAGGTTGTGAAATAAAACATCGAACAGTTTATCAGTATCAGCCCTGCTGGCGCCTTGCTTTTGTGCCGATAAATAAAGGAAAAATTAGACTTATCAATAAAATGGGTGCGCTACCGAACCGAGCAAAGGGTGTGAGCCCCCGACGTGGTGTCACCTGATCTTCGAGCGTCGCTCGCTCGAATTGTGGGAGCTTACCGACAATGCCGCCCTGCTCATCGATGATTGCCGTGATGCCGTTATTCGCGCCCCGTACCAACGGCTTTTGAAGTTCCAACGCGCGATAGCGAGCCATTTGAAAGTGCTGATGCGGTCCGTGACTAGATCCGAACCATGCATCGTTTGAAATAGTGATTAACAGGTTGGATGAGCGCGAGCCCTTGGCAACGAAGTCAGGGTAAACAATCTCGTAGCAAATAAACGGTGCTAGCGATCCCATGGTGCTGGAGAGTGGGAGTTGTGACGCGTCACCTTTTGAGAAGTTGGACATAGGTAGATCGAAGAAGTCGATGACGCCTCTCAGACTCTCTTCAAGTGGCACAAACTCGCCAAAGGGGACCAATTTCTGTTTATTGTACGTTTGAGAAGCCTGGTCAATAGAAACAATGCTGTTGAAGCGTCGATTGCCTGAGCGAGTGGGCATGCCGGTGACAATGGTACCGTCATTACTACTCGCAATGCGTCGCAGTTCAGACATGTAACCGGGGGCCTGATCGAAGTAAAAAGGCAGGGCGCCTTCCGGCCAAACCACAAGATCAGCCGAGGGCGCATAGGCCTTAGCGTGTTCCAGAAAATCATTAAGGAGAATCGGAGCGGTGTTTCTATCCCAGGTGTCCTCTAGCGCAATATTGGGCTGGTAGATCGCGACCTTGCGAGCTTCGCCTGTTGGTTCTGTCCACTGAACGGAACTGAGCAAGTAGCCCGCTCCGGTGATCGACACGATCCACGACGCCAGCGTGATTCCGCCCGAGGCACACTTATCAGCCATAATTTCTGCCACTCCCGACGCCGTGACCGCAGTAAGCCATGACACCCCAAGAACACCGATCACCGGAGCCCATCCCGCCATCACGGTATCCAGCGCAATATATCCGGCGAATAGCCAGGGGAAGCCTGTTAGTAGCCAGGTTCGGAGCCATTCGAACGTCACCCAGAGGCAAGCGAATAAGATGATGCGTAAGCTGAGTTGAGTGGGTCTAAGTAGCGCGAACACAGCCGCTTGGAGGGCGAATAGAAGCGCTAGTCCAGCGCAAAATAACGTCGTTAGCGCGAGCGCTAGGACGAGTGGTGCATGACCATAGACGTTGATGCTGACATACACCCACGAGACGCCGGCCCCAAAGAAACCCAGACCAAAGCACCATCCAAGCAGCAGGCTCGGACGCCAGGATTGACCTGTCAGTGCAAAGGCAAAGACGGCCATGCTGACGAGGGATAAGAGCTTCAGATCGAACGGCGCCAGCCCCAGAGTGAAGATCGAACCCGCCAGAAGGCAGAGTAATGCGCGACCAGCAAGACTCTGCATGATCATGACTTAGCCTTTTGGCAGGACCGTGACACGCAGACTGTTGAGTTTGCGTTGATCCGAATTAATCACGCGGAACTCGAATCCATCGAAGTCGATCGTTTCGTTGCGTGTGGGTAGTCGACCAAACGCTTGCAGAACTAAGCCCCCAATGGTGTCGAATTCTTCGTCACTGAAATCGACATTGAACGCTTCGTTGAAGTCTTCGACTGGCGTCAGTGCTTGTACGAAGTAGCTGTCCTCAGTCAACCTGCGGATATGGATTTCTTCATCGGTATCGGTCTCATCTTCGATTTCACCGACGATTTCTTCGAGAACGTCTTCAATCGTGACCAGGCCCGCAACACCACCGTACTCGTCAATGACAATGGCCATGTGATTTCGTGCCTGCCGGAACTCTCTCAAAAGCACATTGAGACGCTTACTTTCCGGGACGATAACCGCAGAGCGCAGAAGCGCGGAGATATCGAAGTTTGCATCCGGATTGAGGACGAAGGGCAGGAGGTCTTTGGCCAGTAAGATACCGAGTACGTCATCGGTGCTCTCGCCAACCACGGGGTACCGCGAGTGTCCCGTATGAATGATTTGTGGCAGTACCTCTTCCAGTGTTGCGCCAGCGCGAATGACGACCATTTGAGCGCGAGGAATCATCACATCTCGGGCTTGCATTTCTCCAACGGTCAGTGCGCCTTCCATAATGGTTTTGGCGTCTTCATCGATGACCTCGTTCTCGGCTGCTAGCTCGAGGAGGCCCTCAAGATCAGCACGCGTGTAGGGCGTGCCAGTCACCATCTGAGTCAGACGGTCAAGCCAAGAGCGGTCGTCGGTATCGTTACTTCTTGAGTCGTGAGTGTTCATTTGATGTTGAGTGTCTCAAGCGTTGTAGGGATTGGGAATGGCTAAACCATTCAGTTTTTGTATTTCAAGTGCTTCCATGATCTCGGCTTCGTCCTCATTAATGTGGTCGTAACCCAGTAAATGAAGCACCCCATGAATTGTGATGTGCGCCCAGTGATGCTCTCTCGGCTTGGCTTGTTCCGCTGCCTCTCGATTAATGACCTCATCACAGAGAATGAGATCGCCCAAGAGACCCGTGCGATGTTGCAGATCAGCATCCACCGGGAACGAGAGCACGTTGGTATCAGTGTGTTTATCGCGATAACGCGTATTGAAGTCGGTCATTTGGTCACTGTTAACCAGGTGAATACTCAGCTCCGCGCTATTACCTACGAGCCTATTTGAGTGATCCCCGCTGAGCGCAGACATCACCCATATCCGGAAGCTCTCGTCATCAGGTGCGTCAGCCTGGTCGCGATCGACATGAATGGTGACATCCATTATCGCCGCTCCTCCGAGTTTGCCATGATCGCGTCATGCTCCTCGTACGCGTTAACCACACGTTGGACTAACGGGTGGCGAACAACATCTTTCTTTCCGAACCAGGTGAAAGACACCCCGTCGACACCGTCAAGCACCTGCGTTGCGTGCACAAGCCCTGAGGGCTGGCCTCGTGGGAGGTCAATTTGCGTGGCATCACCGGTGATGACGGCAGTCGATCCAAAGCCCAAGCGAGTGAGGAACATCTTCATCTGCTCGCGGGTCGTATTCTGCGCTTCATCGAGAATAATGAAGGCATTGTTCAGCGTACGACCGCGCATGAACGCCAGTGGTGCCACCTCAATGACATTGCGCTCAATGTATTTTGCGACCGTTTCGAATCCCAGCATCTCGTACAGTGCGTCATACAGGGGTCTCAAATAGGGGTCCACTTTTTGTGTCAAATCCCCCGGTAGGAAGCCCAGCCGCTCACCCGCCTCGACCGCTGGGCGTACTAAGAGGATACGCTTAACGTCTTCTTCCAGCAGCGCTTGAACGGCACAAGCCACGGCGAGGTAGGTTTTTCCGGTACCTGCAGGACCTATTCCAAAATTGAGATCGTGACGCTGAATATCTTTCACGTAGTTGATCTGGCTGTGACCGCGAGGCTTGATGGTGCCGCGCTTAGTTTTAATACCTTTGACAATCGGGGCGTCCGAGGTAGTCGGTGCTGACTTCAGAAGCTCAAGGTCCGCTTGCTGAAGTTGTAGGTGAATGGTCTCTGGACTCAATCGGATCCCCTGCGCTACGTCGCGGTAAAGCTTTTTGAGCAGCCGCTCACTCGACTCTCGCGCCGCATCGGGGCCAGACACTCGGATTTTGTTGCCTCTATTACTGATCGACACCCGCAATCGGTCCTCAATCAGCTTGAAATGGGCGTTCAGATGCCCGCAAAGCAGTGCAACATGCTTCGCGTCTTCAGGTTCTAGGGAAAATGAAGAGGATGTGATGTCCTCCCGACTGTCAGGCTCGGGAGGTGTCGGGTCAATGTCCAAGGACTGTTTGGCCGCTCATATGGTTGTGGGCAGGTGAAGATACTCATCTTTGCGCCCATGTCAACTCAGAAGCGCGCCTCTGAGCGAGTTAGGCAGTGCCTCGAGGATCTCAACTGTTGCGAACTCGCCGATAAGGTCATGATCTAAGCACGAGAAGTTAACAACGCGGTTGTTCTCGGTCCGACCTGCCAATTGCCCAGGATCTTTCTTGGAAACGCCTGTAACCAGGATTCGCTGTGTCGTCCCCACCATGCGACGACTAATCGCCATGGCCTGTTGATTGATACGTGTCTGAAGCAGCTGCAAGCGCTTTTTCTTAACATCCTCGGGCGTATCATCGGCAAGGTCCGATGCCGGAGTACCCGGACGAGCCGAGTAAATAAAGCTAAAGGACGTATCGAAACCGACCTCTTCGATCAGCTTCATCGTCGCAAGGAAGTCCTGCTCGCTCTCACCGGGGAATCCAATAATAAAGTCAGAAGAAAGCGATATGTTAGGGCGAATAGCTCGCAAGGCTCGGATCTTCGCTTTGTATTCAATCGCCGTGTGGCCGCGCTTCATGGCCATCAAAATTCGATCAGAGCCACTTTGCACCGGTAGGTGGAGGTGGTCCACCAACGCTGGGATGTCACGATAGCACTCGATGAGCGCATCGCTGAACTCGACGGGGTGCGATGTGGTGTATCGAATGCGCTCGATGCCGGGTACTAAATTGACCAAACCCAATAGCTCGGCGAAATCGACAATATCTCCCAAATGGTTTTCGCCTCGGTAAGCATTCACGTTCTGGCCAAGCAGGTTGACCTCTTTGACACCCTCGTTTGCCAAGTGAGCGATCTCGGCAATGACGTCATCGACAGGCCGCGAGACCTCTTCACCGCGAGTGTAGGGTACTACGCAAAAGGTGCAGTACTTGCTGCAGCCTTCCATGATGGAGACGAAGGCTGTCGCGCTGTCACTGGTCGGTTGTGGTAGGCGATCGAACTTCTCAATTTCGGGAAACGAGATATCAACGACTGCGCTGTCGCGCTCGTTACGTGTCTCGAGCATCTCGGGCAATCGATGGAGTGTTTGCGGGCCGAAGATGAGGTCAACATAGGGTGCGCGGTCGCTAATGGCCTCGCCCTCCTGGCTCGCAACACATCCACCCACGCCGATCACCACCTCTGGGCGCTCAGCTTTTATCGCTTTCCATCGTCCCAACTGATGAAAGACTTTTTCTTGCGCTTTCTCCCGAATAGAGCAGGTGTTCAGGAGAAGCACGTCGGCTTCCTCGGCGTTGTCGGTTCGCTCCATACCATGGCTTTCTTTGAGTAGGTCGCCCATGCGCGCAGAGTCGTACTCATTCATCTGACAGCCATGTGTTTGGATAAAGACTTTAGAAGGCGTTTTTGTGCTCAATTGCGTGTGCTCGAAAGATCAATAACGCGTTATTATACCGTCGTACACAGGGAGTTTGCCTCCCCACAAGCCTTTCGAATTTTGGCAAAAGTGGTAGCATCGCGCGCCCACATCGGAACAACATGAGCACTATGTCGAACCAACCGGTCTACAAAATCATTTTTCACAACGGTAAACAGATCTTTGAGGTCTACGCCAAGCATATCTATCAGAGCGATATGTGGGGGTTCGTGGAAATTGAGGAGATGCTGTTTGGCGAACGCTCGGCGATTTTGGTTGATCCGGGCGAGGAGAAGCTCAAGTCCGAGTTTTCAGGCGTGAAGCGAAGCTACATCCCAATGCAATCGATCATCCGCATTGATGAAGTAGAAAAGCAGGGTGCTGCCAAGGTCAGTGAAGGCGGGGACTCTGGCAAAATTGCGAACTTCCCATTGACGCCCAATATGTCGTCAAGCGTGTCATCAGACGAGTGAGGCTACGGTAAGCGTGCGGTGACAATGGCGCGCATGGGCGCCGGATGACCCTCGACCGTCTTGTTGTGATCAGCGCTGTCGAGAAAATTTGACAGAGAATAAAACGTCATCCAGTCGGTCGAGCGCTGTTCGGCTACTGTGGTCTGATTTACATCAACCAGTGTCACGTCAACAAAACCTGCCTTGCTAATCCACTTCATAAGAGCCGCAGGGCTCGGTAAAAACCATACGTTACCCATGCGAGCGTAACGATCCGGTGGGACAAATACGGTGTCCTCATCACCCTCTACCACCAATGTCTCTAAAACCAGCTGGCCGCCCGAGACCAGGGTGTCGCGCAGATCCGTAAGGTGGTCGATCGGTGATCGGCGATGGTAAAGCACGCCCATTGAAAAAGTGGTGTCGAAGGCTTTCAGTTTCGGCGGCAACTGTTCTAGCGCAAGCGGCAGCACATGCACGGTATCGATGTTCAGGTAACGCTGTATTGCTTTGAATTGCAGTACGAACAATGGTGTTGGATCAATGCCAATAACCTCCGCAGCCCCAGCACCTTTCATCCTCCAGCAGTGATAACCGCTCCCACAACCGACGTCCAATACGCGCCGGCCCTCCAGCGAATCAATGGCGTGTGCCAGTCGATCCCATTTGAAGTCTGATCGCCATTCAGTATCGATGTTCACGCCAAAAAGTGAATAAGGCCCTTTTCGCCAGGGGTGCAAGCCTCGCAGCGCGGTTTCGAGTTCCATGAGCTTTTCCGCATTCACCGTGCCGGATGCAGTGATGGCAATGGTATCGAGGTTGACGACCTCCGTTTCAAGTGAGGGCAGAGCGGCGATGGCTGCTCGCCAGCGCGGAAGGTCACCGAACCGTTTTTCTGACATGCCTCGAGAGAATTGATCGGGCATCTCCCGAAGCCAGTCACGAAGACTAATCTCCTCCCATCGACGCTTGAAGGCTTCAATATCAACGATGAGCTCTGGCGGTGTCTCAAACATTTCAGATGGTTGCGATCAGGCGATGGCGATAAAAGAGGCGAAATTCAGGCACTGGAACCAGATGCTAGAGCGTGAGAACCCAGCCTCATTTAACCGCTGTGTATGTGTCTCAGCCGTCTCCGGAATCAGTACGTTTTCAATGGCATCCCGCTTCCGAGCAATCTCGAGATCGGTATAGCCCTGAGATCGTTTGAAGTCGTGATGAAGATCGATCATCAGCGCATCCATATCAGGGTTGGGTAGTGTCAGCTTTTCGGACAGTATGAGGAGTCCGCCCGGTACCATCGCCTTACGTATTTTGCTGAGCAACGGCAATCGCTTTTCTAAGGGTATGAACTGAAGGGTGAAGTTCATGATAACCACGCTACTCCGCTCGAGCGGAAGCGTTGTCACATCCGCGAGGTGCCATGTAACACCCGAGTCAATCTCTTGCGCTTTGCTGATCATCGCCGGCGAGTTATCAACACCGACGAGATGACAGTCGCGGCCATTGAGCGCAGTCTCAACAGAGCGAATGGACTCGCCCAGGGAGCACCCTAAGTCATAAATATGAGTTCCTTTCTGAGCGTATTGTTCACTCAGAATCCCACTCATTCGAACCACGGTACCGTAGCCCGGCACGGATCGCTGAATCATATCCGGAAAGACATCAACAACCGCGTCGTTGAAGCTAAAGGTCGAAGGCTCCGCCACTAGTTCAGCGAACAGCGTATCTCGACTAGTGGGGGTTGCGTTGTCTGGCATAAGTGATCGGTCATTCAGGTTAAGACGAATAATATCAGGCATTCAAGGGAGTTCGGCCTTGCCGTATACTCCGGCCTCATATTTTTACTGAAAGAGTCACCGATGTTAGAGCAACTCTCCGTACTTCCTCCCGATCCGATTCTTGGACTTGCCGCTGCCTGCCGTGCAGACCCAAATCCAGACAAAATCGATTTGACGGTCGGTGTGTACATGGATGAGGACGGTATTTGCCCGGTATTTGAGGCAGTAAAACAAGCACAAACAGCGCTCGTGGCGGAGGAGGTCACGAAGGCCTATCTGCCCGCTGCTGGCGATATGGCTTATCTGACAGGAATGAAGAGGCTGGTCTTTGGTGATGACCTTTCGGGTGACGGGTCGCATATCACGGCGGTCCAAACGCCCGGCGGTTGCGGTGCGCTGAGAATTGCATCCGAGGTGCTGGCGGCGGCATCGCCCGATGCCACTGTTTGGATCAGTAATCCCACATGGCCCGTTCACATTCCGCTTATGGGGTCGGTGGGCTTGAAATTCGCCACATACAGCTATTATGACCCAGCCTCTCACGGTGTTGATTTCTCGGGCATGGTCGATGATCTGAAAGTTGCCAAACTTGGCGACGTGGTTCTTTTGCACGGATGCTGTCACAACCCGTCTGGCGCTGATCTGACGCTCGAGCAGTGGTCGGTGATTGCTGATATGGCGATCGCTCAGGGCTTTACTGTACTCGTGGATTTGGCTTATCAGGGTATGGGGCAAGGCCTTGCCGAAGATGTGGCAGGCTTGCGCTTGTTAGCGACTCGGTTAGGGGAGTTGATTGTTGCTGCCTCCTGTTCGAAGAACCTAGGACTCTATCGTGAGAGAACAGGGGCTGCCCTGTTTTATGGTAAAGATACGCAAACAGCAGCGGCGACTCAGAGCCATGGTCTGGGTGCGGCTCGTCGTGTCTACTCCATGCCACCTGCGCATGGCGCCTTGCTGGCCGGGCGCGTATTAAGTACGCCCGAACTGCGCGCGTCGTGGGAAGCAGAGCTCAGTCAAATCTGCCGCCGCATGATCTCACTGCGGACACAGTTGTCCGACAAGCTGTCGGCGAAGACCGATCGGGATTTCTCCTTTATTGCCAAGGAAAACGGCATGTTCTCGTTCCTCGGCTTATCGGTTGAGCAAGCTAAGGGTCTGCGTAAAGAGCGTGGTCTCTATATGTTGGATTCTTCACGTATTAACGTTGCGGCATTGAATGATCGCAATATGGATATTGTCGTGGACGCCGTGGCGTCCGTGCTATGACGTCAGCCCTCGAGTTCGACTAACCGCTCCAGTGCGTTATCAAGCGACTCACCGACTTGCGTAAGTTGTTCGAGGGTTTTGCCGACCTCGATAGGGTCACCTTCAAAAAAGTTAGCGCTACCGGTTTTGCTCTCGAGCTCAGCTTGCTGCTGCTCCAATGACGCAATCAGGTCAGGAAGCTCATCGAGTTCGTGCTGTTCTTTGTAACTGAGCTTGCGCTTGTGTAGTGCGGGCTTCACTGAAGGCTTGTCTTTTGACCGATGGCTCTTGTCATCGAGCTGATGGCTCTGTTTTGCAGCTTTCGTGACGCTTCGGGCCTCATCAACAATACTGAGTAGGGTGCCGCCTCGTGCCTCCCAGTCAGAAAAACTGCCTGCTTGCTCCTCTACATTGCCATGCTCGTCAATGACTAGAAGGCTTGTCACAACGCGATCCATAAAGTCCCGGTCGTGACTTACGAGAATGACTGTCCCCGAAAACTCTAGGAGCACCTCTTCTAGAAGCTCAAGCGTCTCGATATCGAGGTCGTTGGTGGGCTCATCCAGCACTAGTAAGTTGGCGGGTTGAGTAAAGAGCTTGGCCAAAATAGCTCTGTTTCGTTCTCCACCGGAGAGTACTTTTGTTGGCGCTCTCACGCGGTCTGGTGAAAAAAGGAAGTCGCCTAGATAGCCAATCGCGTGACGCTTCTTGCCGTCAATTTCGATGAACTCCTGACCGCCACAAATGTTGTCGATCAGCGTTCCATTGGGATCCAAATGGCCCCTTAACTGATCAGAATAAGCGACCTGCAGTTTTGTGCCTGTCTTCACCTGCCCTGTGGATGGCTCAATGTCACCGAGTAACATCTTGATAAGCGTTGTTTTCCCCGCGCCGTTTCGACCGACAATGCCGACGCGATCGCCGCGTTGGATGATGGTATTAACCCCAGTAATGATGGGTCGTTCATCGAAGGCGATAGAGGCGTCTTTGACTTCAGCGACTAATTTTCCCGAGAGTGTCGCGTTCTCCAGTGAAATACTTGCTTTACCTACTTGGCTTCGGCGAGCCGCTCGGTCCTCGCGCATGGCTTTGAGGCGGCGAACACGCCCCTCGTTACGCGTTCTTCGAGCCTTGATGCCCTGACGGATCCACGCTTCCTCTTGGGCAAGTTTTTTATCAAACAGTGCGTTAGCTGTGGCCTCCGCAGCCAGCTGTTCTGCTCGATACTTCAAAAAGTCTCGGTAGCTACCCTCCCACAGTGTCAGCAGGCCCCGATCCAACTCCCCGATCCTATTGGCAATCGCCTGAAGGAATCGCCGGTCGTGGGTGATCAGCACGATGGCTCCATTAAAATTTTGAAGCTGCTGCTCCAGCCAGATGATGGTCGGGATGTCCAGGTGGTTCGTCGGCTCATCCAGGAGTAAGACATCAGGTTCCGAGACCAACGCATGCGCCAGCGCAACGCGTCG
This sequence comes from Pseudomonadota bacterium, assembly GCA_002862405.1. Classification (GTDB taxonomy): domain Bacteria; phylum Pseudomonadota; class Gammaproteobacteria; order Pseudomonadales; family Halieaceae; genus Luminiphilus. The sequence continues at coordinate 8,657 of PKCZ01000022.1, read as the reverse complement.
ACGCCACCCGCCTGATAGGTCCTGCAGTTTGGCCCGCCCGTCGAGACCCAGTTGAGACAATGTTGTCTCTACTCTGTTTTGAAGCGACCAGCCGTCAAGCGTATCCAGCGCCTGCTGAATTCGCGCCATCCGAGCCAAGTCGGCTTCCGTCTCCGCGCCAAGCAGCTCCGCATAAGCCACGAGTAGCTCACCGACCTCATCGAGGCCGCCAGCCACCCAATCAAAAACCGTCGCATCGCCCCCTGTGGGCAGCTCTTGCTCTAAGCGGGCTAGCTTTACCGTGGGATCCAGCCATCGCTCTCCGTCATCAAGCGGCTGTTCGCCCGTTAGTACCCGAAACAAGGTTGTTTTTCCAACACCATTTCGGCCCAGCAACCCCAGACGCTCTCCCTTTGCGATAGTGAGATCAAGGTTGTCGAGGATGACTTGCGTGCCGAAATGCAGCTCGGCATGACTCAAACGCAAGAGCGTCATAATGGGTACTCCTTCACAGAAACGAGAGTGTACTTCAGTACCCGATTTGCCTGTCGATTTTGTTAAACTAGCGCCGTTGTTTAGGGGGGCAAAATGACAACAGCAGTTCACAACCACCATGACAAACTGATCGGCCGATGGCTGACGGTTTGTGCCGTGACCATTTTCGGAATGATTTTACTCGGGGGTGTTACACGCCTTACAGAGTCGGGTCTATCCATGGTCGATTGGCGTCCCATCATGGGAGTGATGCCGCCCTTATCCACTGAGGATTGGGTCTACCTCTTTGATCAATACAAACTGTATCCCGAATATCAGCTAGTCAATCAGGGCATGACGCTGCCGGAGTTCAAGAAGATCTTTTGGTTCGAATATCTGCATCGCATGCTGGGTCGATTGATCGGTCTAATGTTCTTCGTTCCCCTCGTGGTGTTTCTGTGGATGGGCAAGGTGCGAGCGTCACTCAAGCCCCACTTGTTCGCACTGCTCTTCCTCGGCGGATGTCAGGGGTTGATGGGTTGGTACATGGTTCAAAGTGGTTTAGTTGATCGTCCGGATGTGTCCCAGTATCGGCTAACAGCTCATTTAGGTCTTGCGATCGCAATCTACGCCTACATTGTCTGGTTGATTATTGGCTTGTTCTCGCCCGAGAGACAACAAAGAGATGGGGCGCTCAACAGTGTCTTTGGCATTATTGGGCTCGTTTATCTGATGATTCTCAGTGGCGGCTTCGTCGCTGGAACCAATGCTGGGTTGTCGTTTCCGACCTGGCCATTGATGGGCGATAGTTTTGTACCGCCGGCGCTATACCGAGACGGAGTAACCTCGGCGTTTGAGCAGGTGACCACTATCCACTTTAACCACCGTATGTTGGCCTACCTCACCGGGGCTGTGCTGATCACTGCGGCAGTACGCGGCTTGCTGACAACGACCGATCGGCGGCTGAAGCTGGCCAGTGTTCTGATGCTCACCGCGGTGTGCTTTCAAATTGTATTGGGCATATCCACGGTCTTGACGCACGTCGATATCACGATTGCGGCGGGCCATCAGAGCGGCGCAGTGGTGCTCCTGACCGCGGTTCTTTTTTGGGTGCATGTCTATCTAACACAGAGCGCCGATTAAAATCACTTTGTTCGCTCAATCCTGAGCTAAAAATTCTGTTTTGCTGATCGCCTGAGTTAACATGTTCGAAGGAAAATGTGGTGCAGTCGCAATGGCGGAAGAAGAATTGAATAAGCAGGACCAAAAGGAGTCTCAATCAGAGGTGATTCGCGCTATCAGAGACGCGGATCTTGCTATTGATCAGATTCGAGAAAGCTTTTCTTTGATTTTTGGAATGCTGGAAGATCGAGCACATGAGTGGATAGATAATTATGAGGCGGTCCAGCCAAGCAGGTCTGGAAACCACGATGAGGGGGAAATCGAGGAGCTGACAAGTCGACATCGCTCGAAGGTGAAGCCTCTCTGGCTAGTGGAGCGCGAAGCAATACAGTCCGCAATCGCTGCAAGTGGAGGCAGTATCACAAGAGCCGCTGTGTTGCTGGAGGTTGCGCCGTCAACGTTATACCGCAAGCTACGGTCTTGGGAAGATGCTTAGTTCCCTCGTCATCGAGACTTGTTGCTGCTCCCGCATCAATTGTCTATCCCGTACTTAACTCATGAAAGCACTGGTCTGCTCCTCGATAACTGATGATTTTGCCGATATCCGTGTGGAGGACGTGGATTTACCAGAACCTGGCTATGGCGAGGTTCGCATCCGGATTCGTGCCACCAGCCTCAATTTCCCCGATATTCTGTTATGCCAAGGTAAATATCAGCTCAAACTGCAACCGCCCTTCACGCCGGGAATGGACATCGCAGGCGAGATTGAGGCGATAGGCGAGGGCGTTGAAAATTTTGTTGTTGGAGAGGCAGTTGTTGGAGGCATGCGCTTTGGCGGCTTTGCAGAGTTTGCAGTTGTTAGCACGGAAGGTCTTCAGAAAAAGCCAAGTCACCTGAGTTTTGCCGAGGCTGCCGCCTATCAAGTGGCTTATTTGACGGCCTATGTGGCTTTAGTGCGACGGGGGAATTTGCAAGCGGGAGAGACGTTGCTGGTTCATGGCGCGAGTGGTGGTGTCGGGATGGCCGCAGTCGATATTGGTAAGTTATTGGGTGCCACGGTCATTGCGACGGGTGGAAGTGATGCAAAACTTCAGCGTGTTCTAGCTTACGGTGCGGACCACGTCATCAATACGGAGCACGGATTTCGCGAGCAGGTCAAAGCGCTGACGGGTGGACGGGGCGCCGATGTGATCTACGATCCGGTGGGCGGAGATATCTTTGACGAAAGTACGCGCTGCATCAACTTCGATGGTCGGCTATTGATCATCGGATTTACCAGCGGGCGCATTGCCTCAGTACCGACCAATATTCCGCTGATCAAGGGCTTCTCTGTAATGGGCGTAAGGGCAGGTGAATACGGTCGCCAGTTCCCTGAGAAGGGCGCCGAAAATCTCCAAATCATTTGGGATTGGGTCCGTGAGAAGAAAACGAGGCCTCACGTCCACGCCGAACTGCCCCTTTCCCAATCGGTCGAGGGGTTTCGGATGCTTCAACAGCGAGAGGTCATTGGCAAGCTGGTTATTTGCCCTGACCGCTAGCGCTGCTGCGTAAGTCCCTAGATTTGCTTTGCCGGATATTGAGCTACTTCAGCCGGGCCATACATACTTCCGCATATCGACCTTACGATCGTGAACGGCAACGCCTTCCTTGGTGAGGCGATCACTGGCGATATCGTTGCGCGGACAGGTGATGTCGCCGTTGTGTCCCAGCACGCGATGCCAAGGTATGGATGTATCGGCAGGTAGTTGTGAGAGTACTCGCCCCACCCAGCGAGCCCTTCTCGGGAAGCCCGCGGCCTCAGCAATTCTCCCAAACGAAGAGACGCGTCCTCGCGGAATACTGTTGACCGTGAGTAGCAGTCGGTCTCGCGCCTCCTGCTCCGAATCAGTCGGCAATGCGAACTCTTCCGACCCGATTCGAGCTGCTCTGGTGTATCAAGAGGTCGCCCTCTTGTGTCTCCCACGTGTGACGAATAATGCCGATACCGGAGGGCACTGCCCAGCTTTGAAATTGTTCTGTGGCAGGATCGAAACGTACAAGGGCGTCTGGCCGCATACCACTCTCGTTGTACCAGACAATGTCGTTGATGACGGTCATTGAATAGGGATGAGAGGTGGGTCCACTGGGTGAATTCCACTGAGTCACCTCACCCGTGTCCACATCGAGTCTCCCGACTTTGCCCAGACTCGAGTTGACGAACCACACGTTCTGATCACTGTCGATGTCGAGGCGTCGAATCCGCGTAGCTGTGTCTGGGATATCGTAGTAAAGAACCGACAGGGTGTCCGGATGCATTCGGCCAATAGCGTTGGTGCCGTTGTAGGCGATGAAGAGATCACCCGATTTGCCTACCTTGATGCCGTAAGGCTTTTTGCGCGTCTCGATTTCTTTCAGCTTGCCAGTCTTGGGATTGAGCCTACCCAACATATTGGAATGTTGACTTGTGAAATACAGATTCCCATTGGGATGAAATACTGCGGTGTGAGGGTCACGGGCGCGGGTCGGGAATTCCTTTATGGACCCGTCGGCAGGATTTAGTCTGCCTATCGTCCCGTTACTGTTTCCCGTGTACCAGATGAAACCATCTGCGTCGGGAACAATGGAATGCGGGCGTGCCGAGCTGGGTAGTTGATACTCCTGCATGGCACCCGTACTTGGATCGAGTCGTCCAACGAGAGAGGCCCACATACCGGTCCACCAGATAGCTCCGTCGGGTGATTCCACTGGATCTCGCGTGCGCTGACCTAGGGTCGGTGTAACCCACTCCTCGATAGTGATGTCCGTGTCGCCTTGTACCAGTACCGGTGCTTTTTCAGGCTTGTGCCGATAGTTTTCGGCGAGGTATTGGCTAATTGCCCGGTCGCGCTCTGGCGGAAGCTTGATCATACTGGCGATCAAATGAGACCACTCCGCTGGCGTGTCATAGCCCTGAGCTAAATCGAGATAACGCAGGCCATGACAAGCAGCACAGGTCTCTGCCACATCTGCTTTTACGTCATAATTTAGGCCAAGCGAGGTGGGTCCCGCATGCACGAGTCCCACCCACAGCAACGGAAGTGCCGCCAGCAGCCGCATGATTACACTCTAAGCAACGTGCAGATCTTATTGCCAGAGGGATCTCGGAGATAAGCGAGGTGGATCGGTCCCATATCTCCATCGCGAACACCGGGTGGGTCTTCACAATCCGTGCCGCCGTTGGCCAAGCCGGCTTCATGCCAAGCCTCAGAGGCTTCAACACTCGGCGATGCAAATCCAATGGTACCACCGTTGGCCGCGGTGGCAGGGTTGCCGTCGATGGGCGTTGAGATCGCAAAAATACCTGTATCTGTGATGTAGAACACACGTCCTTTGGGGTCCATGACGCCAGGTCCGTAGCCCAATGCACCCAAGATCGCGTCGTAGAACTTTTTGGAGGCTTCGATGTCCGAGGCGCCCAGCATGATGTGACTAAACATGATTCACTTTTTCCTTGTGTTTTTTTTAACGTGCTTGATAAGGCTACTTAACCAATAGGGCCGCTGTCGAGACCTAAGAGGAGCAGTTATGCCCAGCCAGTGACGATATCCTCTTTACCGACAGTGGTCGCAAACCGATGCTTAGTACCTCGAGAGTCTTTTCCGATATCACATCCATTCCTTATGTTTTGTCAGCGTGAATTTGAGTGGTTAGGACATCAATTTTGTGAGAGTTTGTGATATCGAAGGACAGAGAAAATTTTCGCGCAGGTTGTTTTAGGAGAAGTTTATGAGCACCAAGATGGGTTATTCAATTTGCTCTATTTGCGATATCGGCTGTCAGGTCAGGACCGAGGCGACAGGTGGGAAAGTGACTCGAGTTATTGCGCATGACAATCCGCTCCTGGCTAAAAATATTTGTTTCAAAGGTGTTGCAGCGCCGAGCATTCACAATGCTGATGACCGTTTGAGAGTGCCTCTTAAACGGATGGGCGAGAGGGGTGATAACCGCTGGGAAGAAATATCCTACGAACAGGCGATGGACGAAATTGCCGCGAAGCTTAAAACGGTAATCGATCAGTACGGTCCTGAGGGTTTTGCGGTATCCACTTCCGGTTGGAATACTCAAACTACACAATCAGCTGATCGCCGTTTCATGAATCTCATTGGCGCACCAAATTGGATAAGCGGTGTTGCCCTGTGTGCGGGTAATACAGCGGCGGTGAACCGGCTCACCTATGGTTGGTTTCCCATGGGGGACTTTGCTAACACCAATTGCATTGTGCTCTTTGGCCATAATCCGAAAAAGCATTCTTGGACGCCCATTTACAATATGATTGAGGCGGCGCGTGAGCGTGGCGCTAAAGTGATCGTTCTCGATCCGCGCGTATCTGAGCAGGCTGAGGTGGCGGATTTACACTTAAGCCTGCGATCAGGCACCGATGCAGCAATGTGCCTAGGTTGGTTGAAAGTCATTTTTGACGAAGGCCTTTATGATAGGAAATTCGTCGAAAATTGGTGTACTGGCTTTGAAGCCCTCAAAGCGCGAGTCGATGAGTATCCACTCGATCGAGTTTCTGAGATCACAGGCGTTGATGCTGCGTTAATTGCCGAGGCTGCTCGGATGTATGCGACAGCAGACGGCGCTATCATTCCGTGGACACCTATAACCGATATGCAAATCTCGTCTACGTCGGCGATACGTCTACATTCAATTTTGCGTGCTGTTACGGGAAATTTAGATGTCGTTGGCGGCGAGACGTTAGGCGGATTCAATCCCGATATGATTCCAGAGACAGAGCTCGCAATGCACGATGTTCTCTCTCATGAGCAAAAGAAAAAACAACTCGGTTATGAAAAGCACCCTGCTTACACCTATCGTGTGGCCGAAATGCTCAAGGAGCCCACTGAGCGCGTATGGGGCTACCCGTATGCAGACCTAGTAATGGGCTGCCATATGGCAAATCCTAGCGAGGTGTTTCGTGCTATGGCGTACGAGGATCCGTATCCAATAAAAGCGTTTTTTGCTCTCGGCAATAACGCGCTCATGAGCTACCCGAACCAACATCAGATTCACAAAGCCATGATGAATCAGGATTTGATTGTCGCACACGAATTGTTCATGACTCCTACGGCGATGATGGCGGACTACGTGTTGCCCGGAGACGCATTCTCAGAGCGGAATCACATTGCAGATACCTGGAATTGGACCACCCGATTAGGACTTTCACAGAAGGTTGCAGAGCCACCCGAGCAGGCGAGTAATACTTACCAATTTTGGCGAGATTTAGCGTTTCGGTTTGGTTTGGAGGAACACTTTCCGTGGGCGACCCATGATGATGTGCTGGATTATCGGCTCTCGAGATCAGGTCGTTCGTTTTCGGATTTTGAGGCGCGAGGCTTCATGGAAATCCCGACGCCACATTTTCGGAAATACCGAAAAACAGGCTTCGCGACACCCTCGGGGAAGGTTGAGTTGTCATCCTCAGTCCTCGAGGACCTCGGTTTCGATCCACTGCCTTATTTTAGAGAGGGGCCGGCGCCCTGCGAGCAATACCCTTATCGCGCCTTTAATGGCGTTCGGGAGGATCCATTTTTTCAGACTGGTCAGCGCAACATTAAGGAGCTTCGCGACCGTTGCCCTACGCCAAAGATTTTCATGCATCCTAACGATGCGGCTCGCGACGGTCTCGCGGAAGGTGACTGGGTCGAACTGCAAACTGCAGTTGGTAGTGTGAGTGCTGAATTGTCAATAAAGGCGAATATGAAAGAAGGGCACCTGCGCGTGCCCCATGGGTGGTGGTACCCAGAGACTGTGGGCAGAGCTCAGTTAGCGGGTGCTTTTTTGTCGAGTGATGCAGTCCTATGCTCCGACGAGGATGAGTTCCTAGATGCGGAGCAAGGCATCCCTCATTTCAAAGGTTTCCCTGCACGAATAGTTAAGGCGGCTAGACCAGAGCTAATCGAGGTAGCGTTATGACTCAGCGTTCTGAGTGGAAGCAGCGCAAATTAGAAACCAAGGCAAAACTGATGGCGTGGGTTGCCAATCGATTGTTCAGTACGAGAAATCACGGTGTTGATGGTGCAGTGAAACGCGCTCTACTGCCTCAAAAAAAACAAGGCTCCCCGAAGCTAGAAAACTGATCGAATGAAAAGAGGCAGGAGTGGATATTCTTGCCTCTCCAACCCAGCGGACTTGGTTGACGCTGTTGGAATCCAAAGGTTGTTTACTCACAGCCAGTAATTCCTTGTGTGCCACTAGGTGTCTGTCACTAGATAGAGAGCTCCACAGGCACCCCATTAATAGCTGCGTTTCCTGAGAGCTGATCGAGGAACTGCTCATCCGTCACGTCGTTACAGCTAACGCCCGCATGTGTGTTCGCGACCTCTGAGCGCGTGCCCTGCAATCCGTGGCCATAACCATGTGGCAAGCTGATAACGCCGGGCATGACTTCGGTTGAGGATGATAGCTCTGCGGTGATGGCGCCAACGCGACTTTTAATCGTCACCTGCATGCCTTCTGACCATCCCTCTCTTGCCACATCGTCCGGGTGCATAAGTAGATTGCACCTCGATTTTCCCTTCACCAATCGCTGGTGGTTGTGCATCCACGAATTGTTGTCACGCACGTTGCGACGGCCAATCAATCGATAGCTGCCCTCATTTATCGTCACATCCGACAGTAGGCGAGTGATATCCGCTAACGCTTCTGGAATCGCCAGTGGAATGCGCTTGTCCGCTGTCTGGAGACGCTCAGGGCAAGAGGGCTCCAGCGGACCAAAGTCGATGCCGGATGGATATTCCTTCAGTTTTTCGATGCTCAGATTCCACTCCGAGTCTCGTCCATAGGGGCCTGCTTGAAGGGCCGCGTCGACCACTTCGTGAGGTGGTACTCGGGGCATAGGCTCTAGGCCTAGTCGGTGTGCCAGTCGATCTCCTAACTCTGCGAAAATCTCCCAGTCGTGAAGCGCACCATCGGGCTTGTCGAAGACTGCAGGGGTGTAGCGAGCCGTGTTTCTAATGGCCAGATTGTGAAAAGCAAAATCGTAATTATCGTGCTCTAACGGTGAGGTTGGCGGCAAGATAACATCGGCATGACGCGTTGTTTCGTTGAGTGCCGGATCGAGC
>PKCZ01000020.1 GCA_002862405.1 Pseudomonadota bacterium | reverse complement strand
GGCTGTGATCCCAAGCGCATCGTGCCGCCCATATCCGAGTGCTCATCACGAACTTCGATATCGCCCGTCTCTGTCTGCCATTCGGTGATAAGGCCGATGACGGGGTATGGCGTATCGATCTTCATTTCGGTCGAATGTGCGCCCTCGAGGCCACACACGTTCCGAGCAAACTCAATCATTGCCATATGCATGCCGAGACAAATACCGAGGTAAGGAATCTTGTTTTCCCTCGCATACTTCACTGCTGCAATTTTGCCTTCAATGCCGCGGTCGCCAAAGCCACCAGGTACCAAAATAGCGTCCAGCGTTGTCAAAATATCGGTTCCCTGCGTTTCGAGGTCCTCCGCATCGATGTATTCGATATCAACGTGCGTATTGGTGTGCAAACCCGCATGCCCGAGGGCCTCATTGAGCGACTTGTACGCATCAATGAGATCGGTGTATTTACCCACCATTCCTACTTTCACCCGAGCGCGTCGCTCGGCGAACTCTCTGGCGACAACATCATCCCATTCGGTGAAGTCAGCATCACTGGGCGACATACCAAACCGCTCGAGAATGTAGTCGTCGAGGCCCTTCTCGTGCAGATTTTTTGGAATCTTGTAAATCGAATCAGCATCCAGCACAGGAATCACTGCCCGCTCTTCGACGTTGGTGAAGAGCGAGATCTTTTTGCGGGCGCTGTCGTCGATATCGACAGAGCATCGGCACAACAATACATCTGCTTGAAGACCTATGGAGCGCAGTTCCTTGACCGAGTGCTGAGTTGGCTTAGTTTTAATTTCACCCGCAGTCGGAATGTAGGGCACCAAGGTGAGGTGCATGAGCAATGCACACGATGCACCCGCCTCAAGCTTCAACTGCCTCAGCGCTTCCAGGAACGGTTGACTCTCGATATCACCAACGGTACCTCCCACCTCAACAACCGCCACATCGGCTCCCTCAGCACCCGCAATCACACGTCGTTTGATCTCATCTGTGATGTGAGGAATGACCTGAACAGTTCCACCTAAATAGTCGCCACGGCGCTCTTTTCTTAAAACCTCGTCGTAAACCTGACCGGTGGTGAAGTTATTGCGCTTAGACATCGTAGCGCGGGTGAAACGCTCGTAGTGACCAAGATCCAAATCTGTCTCCGCACCGTCATCGGTGACAAAAACCTCACCGTGCTGGAACGGACTCATCGTCCCAGGATCAACGTTGATATAGGGGTCTAATTTCAGAAGTGTGACTTTGAGGCCGCGCGCCTCGAGCACAGCGGCGAGCGATGCCGCCGCTATTCCTTTTCCTAATGAGGAAACAACACCGCCGGTAACAAAAACGTATCGCGTCATGAACTCCACCAAAGCAAGAGGAACTGTGGGGCGGCGAACAAACGGTTGCCGACAGCATAGCTCCGATGGGCGTTCAGCTTACCAAAGAGTCTTCACTCGCTCAATTTAGAACAGCTATTTTTGGAGGCGTCCAGACCGGTACTAATCCTCCTTTACAGAGGCTCAAATTTGAGCAGTCTGAGACCAGCCCGACATCAGGAATGGCGATGATCTCATCACCGACGTGTACTAGCGGATAACACTCTCGCAAGTAGGGCGGGACGCCAGCCTCTTGGAGCCATTGCGCTACGGAGCGCCGGGGCCGCTGCCCAAGCGACACGGCCTCTCCGTAACGAGGTGATCTGACCCGGATCGAAACACCCGCAGGTAACCCCATATCGGCTACTTGCCATGTAATAGAGCCCCATCTGCCTGCGAGCGCGCCACCGACCTGAGACGAAATATCGAAGTCACGATCAATGTCTACAGGATACAGATGAATACCCTGACGCCATCGCTGCAAAACATAGCCCCCCACTCTCAATTCAGGCAGCTTGTCTCCCTGCGCATGCATGCACTGACGAGCGAACTCCTCTAATGCCACGAAGTCAGGCAGCGGGGCATTTAGTTCTTTTAACCATCCGTGCAGCGCGCGATGCAAGGTTTTGGCATCGTGAACACCCATGGGCAAATAGGGTCCGCCATACCGGGTGTACTCGGTTAGGTGGTCGAAATGGACCAATGCGGCGAGCTCACCGCTGAGTGTCGCGGAACGGGCAAACCCGGAGCGATAACCAGGCCATCGAGACTCGATGAGCGGCAAGACCTCGTGTCGTAGGAAATTACGATCGTAGCGCGTGTCGTCGTTACTCCCATCATGCAAATGAGCGAGCTCATGGGAGCCTGCATAGCTCTCAATCTGGTCTCGGGTTATTCCCAGCAACGGTCTCATGAGCAAGCCCCTGCCCAATGGTCGCATTTCCGGTATTCCAGCTAGCCCCGAGGGCCCTGCTCCCCGAATTAGGCGGAATAGCACGGTCTCAATCTGATCATCGAGGTGATGACCCAGCAAAAGTACGTCTCCGGCAGCTAGGAAAGATTCAAATACGCTGAATCTGGCATCCCGAGCTTGCGCCTCAGGGGAGGCTCCCGCATCGATAGAAACAACCCGCTCATGAAATGCAACGCCGAGATTAGAAGCCACAGCTGCGCAATGCGCAGCCCAGTCAGTGGCGTCTTCATGAAGTCCATGGTTGATATGTAGCGCAATAATGGGAGGCAAGGCTTCTCGCCGGGAGAGTTCAACCAACGCATGGAGCAGGCTGTGACTGTCGGCTCCACCTGAAAGGCCAACAAAGATTCTGCTGGCGGCTTGCAGTGAGTCGAGTTGCGCGATCAGTGCCGGAAGCAGCGCCATGACGCAATCATGCGCTGCCGTAGGCCATCAATCGCTCATACCGAGACTCAACCAAGCCATCCATGTCATTGGCACATAAACGGTCTAGCTGACCCGACACATGGTCTCGGATGCGCCGCGCCATCTCTTCGACATCACGGTGTGCACCGCCCAAAGGTTCTGGGATGGTCGTATCGACAATGCCGAGCTCCTCGAGTGTCGATGACGTCACACCCATCGCCTCGGCTGCTTGGGGCGCGAATTCACTGCTCTTCCAAATGATATTTGCGCAACCCTCGGGCGAAATAACGAAGTAGGTTGAGAACTGAAGCATCGCCAAGTGATCTCCCACGCCAATGCCCAGGGCACCACCGGACGATCCCTCACCGATCACCACACACACAATAGGGGTTCTCAGACGCGACATAACGGCAAGATTCTGAGCAATCGCCTCAGAGATACCGCGCTCTTCCGAGTCAATGCCCGGGTAGGCTCCGGGGGTATCAATCAGCGTCACCACAGGCATTTTAAACCGCTCGGCCATCTCCATCAGGCGCAATGCTTTGCGATAACCCTCGGGTTTCGGCATACCAAAGTTTCGGTATACCTTATCTTTCACCGCTCTACCCTTCTCCTGACCAATGACCATAACAGGGCGATCGTTTAGGCGTGCGACACCACCGACAATGGCCTTGTCGTCGCCAAAATGCCGGTCTCCATGCAGCTCATCAAAGTCATCGAACACCAACGGAATGTAATCGAGCGAATAAGGCCGCAGCGGGTGACGAGCAACGCGTACAATATCCCAGGGACTCAAATCGGAATAAATCGATTGTGTCAGCTTGTGACTCTTTGACTTGAGGCGATCTATCTCATCGCTGATATTAATCTCGGAATCGTCAACGACTGATTTTAGTTCCTCGATTTTCATCTCAAGCTCTGCGATAGGCTGCTCGAAATCAAGATAATTGGGATTCATTGTGACTTGCCCTGTAACAAACGGCTAATATTGCGACCAAACCGACAGTCTACAAACGTAGAACGATCGCGTCATCTGTAAGATTTACGCTACGAGTTACCTTACTTTCAAAGATTTTATGAACAAATCGTCAGACCAAACGCCACGACTGCTACTCGCTCCGATGGAAGGAGTGATGGAATCGATCATGCGCGAGATGCTGACAGGAATCGGTGGCTACGAGCGTTGTGTCACCGAGTTTGTTCGTGTTTCTAGTACGGTGCTCCCTCCAAAAGTCTTCCGTCGGCTCTGTCCCGAACTCAAAAATGAGGGGAGAACAGCCTCTGGTACTCCGGTTTACGTTCAGTTGCTCGGGTCAGATCCTGCTTTGATGGCCGCAAACGCTAAAATAGTTGCCAAGCTGGGCGCGCCAGGCATCGACCTCAACTTTGGCTGTCCCGCGAAAACAGTCAATAAATCTCGGGGCGGTGCAACCTTGTTGAAAACCCCCGAGCTCATTTTTAATGTTTGCAAGGCCGTAAGAGACGCAACACCTGTAGACACGCCCGTTACCGCAAAGGTGAGACTGGGGTTTGATGACAATTCCCGGTTCGCTGATATCTCCGACTATGCGATCAAGAGTGGTATTAACGAGTTAACGGTCCATGCGAGAACAAAAGTACAGGCCTACCGTCCCCCTGCGCATTGGTCGCAGCTCAGCACTATCTCTAACCACCGAGGTATTCCCATTATCGCGAACGGTGAGATCTGGACGCCCAGTGATCTCGACCGCTGTCGCGAGCAAAGTGGCTGCGAAGCATTCATGTTGGCGAGAGGAGCACTATGTCGACCTGACCTTGGTCGAGCCATTAAGGCTCATGCGGAGAGCGTTCCCATTAACCCCATGAGCTGGCCGGAAATTGCAGAACTACTCATCCAGTTCTTTGAAGCCAATGAGGCGCGCTACGACCGCAAGTATTCGGTCAATCCATTGAAACAATGGCTGGTCTATCTTCAATACAGCTACCCCCAGGCCGCCGCACTATTTGCACAAGTGAAGCGAATCCGCGATCCTGATGACATGATGTGTGCGCTACTGGGAGCCACACAGGAGCGGGCCATATCAGCAGCAGCCTGAAACAGGGTCCGTTCAACCGTTAGTTAACAACAAGGAATACCATGACGACACAGGCAATGCCGGCAGGCCCTGAGTGGTTCGGACACCCACGCGGTTTATTCGTTTGCTTCGCCACTGAGATGTGGGAGCGGTTTTCGTTCTATGGCATGAAGTACCTTCTCGTACTTTTCCTAGTTCAACATCACCTGTTCAGTGATGGTGAGGCACTCCGGATACTCGGAGCTTACGCAGCGCTTGTTTACGCCATGCCTTTGCTGGGCGGCATTGTGTCGGACCGTTACCTTGGTCAAACAAAAGCGGTCAAGTTGGGTGGAGTCCTGCTGGTTTTAGGTCATTGCGCCATGGCGTTTGAGGGCATACCGGCCACGCAAGGTATCGCGGGAGAGGTAGTCAGGGACGATCAGGCCATTACCGTATTCTACTTTGCGCTGGCGCTGATTGTGGTGGGTGTTGGCTTACTAAAACCCAACATTTCCACCGTGGTCGGTCGACTTTACGGCGAGAATGACCAGCGTCGAGATGGCGGCTTCACCATTTTCTACATGGGCATCAATATCGGCGCCGCCAGCGCGTCTCTGCTTTGTGGTTGGTTAGCCAGTGCCTATGGCTGGGCCTACGGGTTTGGCGCTGCCGGCATTGGCATGCTCATTGGCTTAATTATTTTTTCGCTTGGCCAGGACTGGTTAGAAGGTCACGGCGACCCGGCGGATCCCGCCGTTTTAAAGCAACCTGCTAGTGCATCGCTTGGTCTACTCAATATAGAGAACACGATCAGCGTCTACAGCGTCTTATCCGTTTTTGTCATCTGGATAGTATTGCAACAACCCAATGGCGTTGGGTTCATGTTGCCAGCCGTAGCCGCACTTTTCTTAGCGTGGTTCGTCTGGCTAGTTGCGACACAGTGCGACTCAGAAGAGCGCGGAAAAATGATCGCCCTCTTCTTTCTCATCGTCATCAGCACTGTGTTCTGGTCGATGTTTGAGCAATCGGGCGGATCGATGACCTTGTTTGCCGACAGAGCAACGGACCTGACGCTGTTTGGTATGGAATTGACCGCAGCGCAATTCGGCTCCGCCAATGCCATCTTCATTATTCTACTGTCGCCTCTCTTTGCGCTGATGTGGCCGGCTCTGCTGTCGAATAATATTGAACCCTCGACACCTGCAAAGTTTGGCCTAGGCATTGTTCAAGTGGGTCTTGGATTTGGTGCACTGCTTATTGGGCTCAACAATCAAGACTCGGCAGGCTTGGTGTCAGCCTGGTGGCTTGTGCTAGCATATTTCCTTCACACGTCGGCCGAGCTCTGCTTAAGCCCCATTGGACTCTCTGCCGTTACAAAACTGTCGATTGCCCGCTACGTCGGCGTAATGATGGGCGCATGGTTCTTAGCCAGCGCTTACGGTTCCTATTTAGCGTCGGAACTCGCCATTTTCTTCTCAAGTATTAGCGGTGAAGACGGGAGACTCGACAACAGCGGATTCAACGCGTTGTTTACTGAGCTCCTTATGTACGGCGTTGGCGTGGGTATCGCTGTATTACTGGTATCACCTCTGGTTAGGCGTCTCATGAAAGACGTTCGCTAAACGGTCAGACTCTTTGCCGAGGGCGTGTAGGCGAGGGTTATGCGTAGGCGCAGATGACTGCGCTTACGCTGCTCCTTCCTTGGAGAATCTCGGGAAAAATCGCGCTAACCACGCTCTCGTCTTTCGCCAGTCATCGCCAATCAGGTACAGCGCGGGCACCAAGAACAAACTGACGAAGAAGGCGAAGAACACACCGAACGCCAGCGAGATGACTGACGGCTTGAGGAACGCGGCCGCCTGAGACGTCTCTGCAATTATCGGCATGAGTCCAACAAAGGTCGTGAGCGTGGTTAGCAGAATCGGTCTGAAACGATTTTTCGCCGCGTTGATAATAGCCGTGAAGCGATCATCACCCTTCTCTTCGCGCTTCAAGATGTAATCAATCAGGACCAAATTATCATTCACGACGACCCCCGCGGCCGCTCCCATACCGAAGAACGAGAACATATCGAGGGGAATGTCAATCAGCTGGTGACCAAAAATAGCACCCATGTATGCAAAAGGAATCGCTGACATGATGATCGCTGGCAAGGTGTATGATCTGAAGGCCACCGCTAACAGCGCGTAGATGGTCAACATGGCAATGGTGAAAAGACGGGTGACTTCCGTCATAAATTCAGCTTGCTGCTCTTCCCACCCGCCTTTGATGACTTGCAATGCGGGATAACGCTGCTGAAGCTCAGGAATGAACTCATCCTGAACCATGTCGTTGATGTCACCCATCGAGTCCACATTTACCCGAGCGAACACCTCAAAGATGCGTTGGCCGTCCCTGCGAACAATCCGCTGTGAAGCCTTACGCACCTCGATGTCAGCCACGGTTGCCAAGGGGATGAGACGCCCTTCATTGGTTCGCACATTGAGGTCGCGAAGCGACGTTAAGGTCTCGCGCGCATCCTGCGGATAACGCAACATGACGCGCACATCACCGTACTGGCGCGGCAGGCGTTGAACCTCTTCACCGTAATAGGATTGGCGAACCTGACGCGACACGTCGGAGAGCGTGACCCCCAACGTTTGTGCGCCCGGTTTCAGGCGGATATTAAGCTCATCGATCTCGCCACGTTGGTTATCGCGAACAAAAAAGACATCCTCAAACGTTATTATGTAGTTTCTCAGTTCAGCCGCGGCCTGCTTGAGTCGCTCCTCGTTCGAATGCGCGAACACAAACGTAAGCACGGCCTCGCCCTGATTGGCTGTGTACTGCACGTTGATATTTTCCGCATCGGGAATATCGCCCATGGTTTCGAGATAGGTCTCTGCGACCTCACGCATACTGATATTGCTCTCGCCAGGTGGCGGCAACTGCACGTACTGCTCGAGTTGATTGTCGTAGGCAAAGGTGAACGCGCCAATCACCGGGTATTGGGCCTTTAAGCCATCGCTGGTCCGGTCTAGCTGGTTCATTACGGCCTCGGTGCGAGAGAATGGAACACCCGTTGGCAACCCAACGTTGACGACCAAGGTCTCACTCTCGAGTTGTGGGAAGAAATAAAATCTCACCCAGCCAGTACTCGCGAGCGTCAGAGCAACGACAAAACCAGCAAGGAATACGGCGCTAAGCGTATACCGCAGCTCTAGCGCTTTAGCTAACAGCGGCGCATACGTTTTCTCAGCAAAGGTCACGATGCCATCGGCGATACGGCGCTGAAGGGCAAAACCACGCGTCTCATCGTTACGCGCAGGCAAATGCCGCAAATGCGCAGGCAAAATACAAAACGCCTCAATTAACGAGAATGCCAATGCGAAAGCAATAACAGCAGACAGATGACGCAAGAACTCACTTTGAGGGCCCGATAAAAATGCCCAGGGGGCAAATGCAACCACAGTCGTCAACACAGCGAAGATGACCGGTCTGGCAACGGCTGACGCACCGACAATAGCGGCTTCTTGAGCCTCAAGCCCGAGATCCTCTCTGTGGTGGTGGATGCTCTCACCGACGACAATGGCATCGTCAACGACAATGCCCAACACCAGCAGGAACGCGAAGGTCGACAAGAAGTTGATGGAGACATCGACAACGGGAAGAAAAATGAAGGCACCGACAAATGAGATGGCAATACCCACGGTGACCCAGAGCGCAACTGTAAACCTGAGCGTCAACAGCAGTATCAGTAAAACAAGCGCCAAGCCCATCCATGCCGCATCGAAGATCAGTGACATGCGCGAGTCGTAGGCGTCTGCCATATCAGCGAGACTAAACAACTCCACACCTTGCGGTAAATCCGCCTGCTTGGCGTCAATCCAGGCGTTGACCTGCTCGGATGTCTTGGTGATAAACAGGCGATCTGAAGGCTCAATTTGCAGCATCACGGCCGGTACACCATCGGCAGAGGCACTCACTTCAAAGTCTTCAAAGCCGTCAATGACGCGAGCAACATCGCCCAGTCGTAGCTGAGCGCCCGATGGCAGTTCGCGCACGATAATGCTTTCAAAATCCGTTTGCGTATCAGCGAGATTTTCAGCACGAAGCTGGATGTTGCCTGTTGCTGTTCGAAGCTCACCTGACGACAGGTTGATTGATGAAGCTCGTATGGCCGTCGCCAATTCAGAAAAGCTGAGTTGATAGCGTTGCAGTGCCTCCTCTGACACCTCGATGGTGACCTCTTCTTCTCGAGTGCCGCCTATCTCGACATCGCTCACGTGACTCAGCGAGATCAATTCATCTCTCAGCTCTTCGGCCAACCGCCCAAGCGCTCGCTCACCTACATCGCCGCGAATCGTCAGGTAATGGATGGCCTCCGTCCATTCGATGGTTCTAATGCGAGGCGGCTCGAGATCGCGCGGGAATGACGTAATACCATCTAGCGCATCGCGAACATCTTCTTTGAATTGAGTGAGATCGGCGCGCGGCTGCGCTTCCAAACGAACACTGCCGAAGCCTTCGCGGGAATCCGAGTTATAGCGACGCAGGTTATCAATATTCTTGACGGCAGCCTCAACCCGCTGCACAACCTGTAGCTCAATCTCTTTTGGCGATGCGCCCGGCCACGTCAACGACACCTGTACGAGGGGAAGCTTGACGATGGGTTGTACTTCTTTCTCGATCGTTGTCCAGGCGATCAGGCCAGACACAATGATGAAGACCATCAGCAGGTTGGCAGCAACTGCGTTACGAACCCACCATGAGATTAACCCTCCCATGACTTATCCCGCGCTCAACTGAACGGGCTCGGCTGTCTCTTCAATCGCCGATAGAGCCATACCGGCTACGGGATTGCGTATGGGCGAGACGATGATGCGATCGCCTTCCTCAACGCCACTGCTCAGGTAAGCAACGCTTGCCGTCGCATGTGCCACGATGACGCTGCGAACCTCGAGCAGGTCGTCATCGTTCATAATAAATACCCGCCCACCCGCACGTAAGCCCGCGGCGGGAATCGCCAGCACATCAGCAAGCGTCCGCCCCTCGATGTCGGCTGCAACGAACAGCCCGGGGGCCATGGGCATATCGCCATCAGCAACGTCGAACGGGTTGGCTACTTCAACCGTACCGAAGGTGGAGCGCGTTCGGGGATCAAGCGACGCGTCGAGCCGCACCAGACGACCAGTCCACTCTCGAGTGGCACCCGCGATGTCAGTCGACAGTTGAACCCGTAAACCCGCGCCCTCGTCCGCCTCGTAACCAATAGGGACCCCAAGTGCTGCAATATCAGCACCCGTCAAGGGTAGGCGCACTTCTGCAACATCCGTCGAAAAGACCGAAGCCACCGTTCTACCTGCCCCAACGTATTGACCCTCATCGACCATGGTTTCAGTGATGCGTACGTCAAACGGAAGCGAAATTTGTGTTCGTGACAGATCAGATTCAGCACGCGCAAGCGAGAGCTCAGCAGCCTGTAAACCAGCACGGGCCTGCGCTATTTGAGGTTTCTTGAGCGCCAAATCAGAGGGATTAGCCTCCCCTGCGAGCTGCTTTTTGGCAACGTCGGCATCGGCAAGCGCCTGCTCGAGCTCAAGACGACGGGCCGCTAAGCGAGCTCGTGCCTCAGAGACAGCGAGAACATAATCTCGGTCTTCGATGGTCAACAGCGCACCACCTGCACCAATACTGCCACCTTCGATAAACCGGGGAGATACGCGGGTCACTCGTCCGGACACCTCACTGATCACATCGATTTGGACACGAGGTCTGACCTCGCCGTAAACAGTGACCTCGGCTCGCGCACCTGTTCGGGTGGCGCGCTCAACATAGACGCCAATTCGATTAATCGCCGCTTCACCAACTTCGGGTTCCGGCTTGTTGCGGTACAAGCTGGTGACGATAATCGCGGTAATTGCTATGACTACCGCTGGACCCGTCATGCGTTTCGCGGCGGACGCAACACGCAATTTTGTAGGCGTCAACGCTGACATTACCGCCATCTAAAACCCCCGTATAGTGGTACTAGCAGGCCCGAGAGAATACCACATAGGCGACAACAGACGCGATTTTCAAGGTGCATTTTTCATCACACTGCTAGAATGCGACAAAGATCTAGCAGCAGCCTTTTTGGGGGGGACATGGATTCAGAAACACGAAGAGAATTCGATATCGTTGTCTACGGCGCCACCGGTTTTACCGGCGCTTTGGTAGCGCAGTATTTCCATGAGACACATGGCGACGCTACATGGGCTATCGCAGGCAGATCACAAAACAAACTCGATGCGGTCAAGCGGCGGCTAGCTGCACCCGACCTCCCTACCCTCGTTGCCGACAGCGACAGCAGAGAGGACATGACGCGTCTTGCCGCCCAAAGCCGGGTCATTATCAGCACCGTGGGTCCCTATGCGCGATACGGCACAACATTGCTCGAGGCCTGTGCTGCCGAGGGTACGCACTACTGTGATTTAACCGGCGAGCCGCAGTGGATGGCTTCGGTCTTTGAGCGTGTCAGCGATGCTGCGGAGGAGTCAGGCGCTCGAATGATTCACTGCTGCGGCTTTGACAGTATCCCGTCGGACCTGGGCGTCTACGTCGCTCAGAAAACCATGATGGAGAAACACGGTCTCTACGCCAGCTCCGTAAGCGGCCGAATGGGTCAGTCCAAAGGCGCTGTCAGCGGCGGAACTGTCGCGAGCATGCTGCTTGCGATGGAGCAAGGCATCAGCGATCCAGTTGCCCGGAAAGCACTGAACGACCCCTATGCGCTGTACCCCGCAGAGCTTGAGCCAGGGCAAGATGGGCCTGATCAACGGGGCGCTCAGTGGGACGACAGCTTTCAAAGCTGGACCGGACCTTTCGTCATGGCGGCCATTAATTCAAAAGTGGTTCGCCGCTCAAACGCTTTGGCAAGCCTAATTTATGGCGCTGATTTTTCTTACAACGAGGCCATGCTCGTGCCCAGCCGTCGTGCCGCGCTGTTGCTCGCTGGCGGCAGCATACTGGGCATGATGGCCCTCGCTATCGGTCCACTTCGCCGTTTAATCGCCAAGCGTCTTCCTCAGCCGGGCGAAGGCCCTTCTTTAAGTGAGCGCGAGAACGGATTTTTTGAATTCTTCGTCCAAGCCCACCACCCAGAAGATGCTTCCAAGGACGTTAGGATTCTAGTGAAGGGTATACGTGATCCGGGCTACGGAGCGACGTCAAGAATGCTTGCGCAAGCAGGGCTGAGTCTCGCTTTTGATGACTTGGGCGTGGAAGGCGGGATCTGGACGCCCGCCTCCGGGTTAGGTGACTTTTTGGTTGAACGATTGGCGACTGTCGATGTTACGTTTGAGGAAGTCGCCATCTAACCTTAGAGCGGTTCGTAACTGAACTTCTGCCCACCCAGTGATACTTCGACCATAAAGCCTCCCTGAGACAGGGTGAAAACGGCCATGCCCTTGTAGAAGCCTGAGCCATCGACCTCGGTTATGTCGCCGTTTGCGGCAGTCACTGACGTGCGACCACCACCACCCGTACTAAGCTCAGCACTGGCGCCCGAATTCAGAGCGATGGCTGCAGCCTGCCCGCTGAATTCAAAATTACCCGAGGTGAACTCACGCATCGATCGCGCATCTTCGAAAAAGATGATTTGCTTGTAAACCTGACCACCAAACTGGAAGCCAAGGCTCACCTGCGTCATGGTTGCCTTTCCTATAGGCTTGCCTTCCTGGTAGACCATACCCTTACCTTGAGCGCCGCCCACCAGCAAGCCGATTTTTCCAATACTGGGAAACACGGCGTATCCGTAGGACGCATCAATATAAGAACCTGCACCTGCCTCGCGAAACGCCTCAATAGCCACTTCGTTTTTATCCGCCCAAGCTGAACTTGAAGCGAAGAAAACCAGCGCAAACATCAAAGAAAAACGGTTCAACATACCCTTGTACCTATGCAAAACATCTACAAATGCGGAGATTTTGATCATCGCCCTCTGACGATGACATCCGCGACCAAAACACTGCCGTACCAAGTCTACACCTTTAATAAGGACAACTGACGATGCATCAAGTTCAAAGTACCGCAAAAACTACCTCACTTCCGAGCGCGATTTCCGACGAGGCGATGGCTGTACGCGGTGCATTGCTCGATCGCGGCCTTGAAACACCCATGGTGGCCAACCACCTTTCGCGGGATCAGCGCTACGATCGCATTCGCGACGCCTTTACGACTGTGATGGAAACCCTGGGACTTGACCTCAGGGACGACAGTTTGGAAGAAACGCCTCATCGCATCGCCAAAATGTATGTGGACGAGATTTTTTCCGGCCTCGACTACAGTCAGTTCCCAAAAATTACGGTCATTGACAACAAGATGAATGTGGAAGAGATGGTGTGTGTCGATCATATCGATCTGACCAGTACTTGCGAACACCACTTCGTCACCATCGATGGTTTCGCCAAAGTCGCTTATATCCCAAAGGAAAAAGTCATTGGCTTGTCGAAAATCAATCGCCTAGTGGGATTTTTCGCGCAACGACCGCAGGTTCAGGAGCGGCTGACACAGCAAGTTCTGGTGGCACTTCAGACGTTACTCGGTACCGAGGACGTCGCTGTAACCATGACCGCAGTTCACTATTGCGTTAAGGCCCGCGGTGTGAAGGATGGCAACTCCACTACACGGACCACATCATTGGGCGGCGTTTTTAAGTCGGACCCCGCTTCTAGAGCAGAGTTCCTAAGCTAGGGTCCCACCCCTCTCGCCTCGATGTCCGCAGACATGTATTACCAGGGAATCTTTTCCCCGGCCCAGTCAAGGTAGGCGAGTTCCCCATCTGGCTCCGAGCGATCGAGAATATCAATGAGTTGTGCCGCTGAAAATGCTGGTGTGAACAACTTCCCCTCAGGTACCGAGCGCTGAAAAGGCTTCGACAATGGCGAATCCACGGTCCCAGGGTGATAAGCAACCAACTTTGCCTGTTTATTTAATCTTCGGACCTCGATAGCGGCACATTTCATCATCATATTTAGTGCCGCCTTGCTTGCACGATAGCTGTACCAGCCTCCAAGCTCGTTATCCCCTAGACTTCCGACGCGTGCTGACAGCACGGCAATTCGCGGAGCCTCAGATGTGCGGATCAACGGCCAAAAGGCAGCGAGCGAGCGCATGGGAAGTAGTGCATTAACCGACATGATTGCGCCAAAGGCCTCCTCGCTCAGGTCGCTCACCTTCCTCTCCGGACGGATCAATTCGTTAGAGAGCAGGCCGTTGGTCACAACGAGGCGTGACAAAGACAGTCCTGTCGCTTCTATCTCGGCGGCAATATGGGCAAGCGATGCGTCGCTGTAGTCTGTTTCAAAGGTCGTTACATCGGACTCAACCAACTCAGAGCGGCTGAGTACACAAACAGACAGCTTGGGATCGGCCGCTAACTTCTCGGCGAGCGCCCTCGCGATCGCACCACCACCGACAATAACAGCAAGGGATTTCTGGTCAGTAACCGACAACCGTGCCGTCCTTACGCATTTCGGTAGCACCTGTCAGCACACCCGTTTTAGGGTCGCGGCTAATCGCTTGATATCCGCCAAACTTACCTGCTGTGTCGTCAACTTTGACCTTATGCCCCCGCACACGCAGTGCGTCGACCGTTTCACTTGGGACGCCTGGCTCGACAAATAAGGTCCCGTAGTCCGTAGCCAACCCCTCGTCAGGGCTTGATCCTCCATCGTGTAAGAAACGCGCTGCATCGCCCGCTTCCTGAAGATTCATGCCAAAGTCGGCGATATTAACCAGGACCTGAACATGACCTTGAGGCTGCATACCGCCGCCCATCAGGCCATAACTCATAAACGGTTGATCACCCTTCATCAGAAACGCGGGAATGATAGTGTGAAATGGCCGCTTACCCGGTGCGTAGATGTTGGGGTGGCCGTCCTCCAGTGAAAATAGCTCCCCGCGGTCCTGCAACATGAAGCCGAGACCCGTGGGAACCAGCCCACTACCCATGCCGCGGTAGTTAGACTGAATGAGAGAGACCATCATGCCGTCACCGTCCACAACAGTGAGGTAGGTAGTATCACCCTCGCCTTCAAGTGGAACGGCGAGATAGTCGGGCTCGATTACGGTATCCGGCCGAATGCGAGCGAACTGCAACTTTGCGTAGTCCTCGCTGAGAAGCTCGTCGATCGGCATCTCGGCAAAGTCGGGGTCGGCGAATGTGCCCGCCATACTTTCAAAAGCAAGGCGCTTTGCTTCGACCATGTAATGGAAAATATCGGCGGATCCCCGCTCGAACTCGCGTAAATCGATTTGCTTGAGAATGTTGAGCATCATCAACGCAGCGAAACCCTGGCCGTTGGGTGGCAACTCGTAAAGGGTATAACCGTGATAATCAACACCACGAGGCTCTACCCATTCGCCTCTATGAGCTTTCAAGTCATCGAGTGTCAGGTCAGCGCCAATCGCTTTGAAGTAATCAGCCATTGCTTGTGCCACTGATCCCTCATAAAAGGCGCTGCGACCCTCGGTTGCGAGTGCCGTGAATGTTCGCGCCAAATCCGGATTTCTGAAAATGTCACCCGCCTTGGGTGCCACGTTGCCGGGAAAGTAGGTTTTTGTCGCGTTTGCCTGCTCTTCAATCATGGCAGCCACCGATTGAAACCGTTTCCGGTTACCTTCAAACCCCGCCGCGATTACTGGACTGAGTGGAAAACCGTTGCGCGCGTAATCGATCGGCGCTGCCAAAACGTCGCTCATTGGCAGACGACCCCATCGTTCATGCAGTGCAAACCACCCATCCACAGCGCCCGGTACGGTAACCGACAGCGAGCCGTGGGATGGGATACCCACATAATCCTCGGGAATTTTGCCTTGGTCTTTCATCGCCGCGATGGCCCCTCTGAGCTCATTGAGAGAGCGACCCATTGGCGCGCGCCCAGACCCGTTATAGCCATACAGCTGCTTGGTTTTCGGATCCCACACAATCGCGAAAAGATCGCCACCGATACCGTTGCCAGTCGGCTCCATTAGCCCCAAGGCCGCGTTCGCCGCTACCGCTGCGTCCACCGCCGAACCGCCGGCCTGAAGTACATCAATTGCAATGTTAGATGCCAGGGGCTGTGCGGTAGCGGCCATGCCATTGACAGACATGACGGGGCTTCGTGACCAGTCCGCTCCTACGGGCCTAGCCCCAGGACCTAACGCCTGTGCCATGACCATTCCCGTAAAAACCATTCCCGTAAAGGTCATGCCGGCAAAAAGTGTGGTCGATATCGTGGCCAACCATCGCGTTAATTTGTTTTTCATGGTGAACTCTTTTCGCTAGTAATCACGTCAAAATAATTGCAGTAGGACACCTCACATGTCGAGTATTAGCAAGGTCGCATTTATCGGACTGGGCGCCATGGGCTACCCAATGGCAGGCCATCTTAAGCGGAGCGGCTTAGACGTCTGCGTCTATAACCGCACCGAGACCAAGGCTTTTGCCTGGGCGGACGAGTACGACGGCCTTTCTGCACCCACCCCTGCCGAAGCGGCTGTAGATGCCCAAATTGTGTTCCTCTGCGTTGGCAATGATAGCGATGTAAGGTCGGTTACGGTCGAAGCTGAAGGTGTTTTGTCCACCATGACAGCCGGCACCCTGCTGGTGGACCACACCACCACATCCAAAGCGCTGGCGGAGGAGTTGCACGCCGCCTGCAATGACCTGGGTATCGCGTTTATTGACGCCCCCGTGTCCGGCGGTCAAGCGGGGGCAGAAAATGGCGTGCTGACTGTCATGGCGGGCGGTGAGGCTTCAGCCTTTGAGGTGATGGAACCCGTGATAGCAGCTTACGCGAAACACACACAGCGAATGGGCGATGTGGGCAGTGGCCAAGTCACCAAGATGGTAAATCAGCTTTGCATTGCTGGAATACTGGGCGGTCTATCCGAGGCGTTTCACTTCGCAGAATGTGCAGGTCTGGATATCGATGAAGTAACGCGAGCCATTCGGGGCGGTGCCGCTCAGTCGTGGCAAATGAATAATCGAGCCGAGACCATGGCTCAACGCAAATATGACTTCGGATTTGCCATTGACTGGATGCGCAAGGACTTAGGTTTTGCTCTAGATGTAGCTCAGCAGCTTGGGCTGCACCTCCCCGTTGCCACAATGGTTGATGACCATTACGCCAATGTTCAGAGCAACGGGGGCGGCCGATGGGATACCTCAGGACTCATCGAGCAGATCCGAATGCGAACGGAGAAAACACAAGCAGCAAAGACAGCGGAGCGTGTGACGCACCACGGGGGCTGCCATTGCGGTAGCGTTCAATGGACGGTGGAAGCCCCCAAAATTCTCGATACACATACTTGTAACTGCTCTATTTGCGACATAAATCACTACCAGCACCTCTTAGTCCCCGAGAGTCGATTCAATCTGACCAAGGGTGAAGATTCGCTCTCGCTATACACCTTTGGTAGCCACCAAGCGAAGCATTACTTTTGCAAGCACTGTGGCGTTAAATCCTTCTATGTCCCACGATCGAACCCAGACGGTGTCAGCGTTAATGCGCGCTGTCTGAACTTGGACACCGTAGAAGTGATTTACGACAAGCCGTTCGACGGTCGCAACTGGGAAAAGAACGCGGGCTCATTGGCCCACCTTTCCAAAGAAAGCTAAAACATGAATCGCACCGCCGCTTACTGGAATACAATCCCGCTCGAGCAGCTGAATGCTGAGGAGTGGGAATTATTATGTGATGGGTGCGGTAAATGTTGCCTGCACAAGTTGCAGGATGACGAAACTGATGAGGTTTTCTATACGCGAGTCGCTTGTCGACTTCTGGATATGAAGTCCGGCGGTTGCTCAGACTACGTTCATCGATTTTCCAGAGTGCAGGACTGCATGGACGTCAGCAAAATGACCCCAACCGAAATGAAGTGGCTACCATCGAGTTGCGCCTACCGCCTTCGTGCAGAATCAAAACCTTTGCCCGAATGGCACCCGCTAATTAGTGGACATGTCTCGACAGTATTCAAAGACCCCAACCGCATTCATGGCCGGGTCGTATCGGAAACCGAGGTGCCAGAGGAAAACTTTGAGGATTACATCATCCGATGGATCGATGCCTGATCCAGTTTTGGCTGTGTCGCTAAGCGGCTGGTGGCGAGTAGTAGCCTAACAATCTAGGGTAGCCGCTCTTTGTTCTACGGCTGAAGCGAGAGTCCCAGGCATCCCACACCGTGCCATGTCGAATTGCCATCACATGCCGGGGTATGACCGCTATGAAGTGACCATCCCTAGGTATATCGGGAAGATAGGCGTTTTTGGTCAGCGTAAGCTCCCAACCTTTGTCCGTGAGGTAGAGATAATGAACCGGGGTCATCACACCATCCGCAATCGATGGATAGAGACCGCCTGTCATCTTTTTCTGCAGATAGGACAAGTCTTCTCGAACGTGGTTATAGGACTCACCGGTAATCAAGCAGATCGCACGGACAACGCAGTCCGCGCGGCCACGAAAACCAGCTCCTTCTCGCCCCCCATCGTGTTGTACGAATTCCAACACTGCGCGCGCCCCACCCTGTGTATTAGTGTTGTTTCGAAATATCATGGTGGCTGGATCAATTTGAGGTGCTGTTTTGACAGTAAATTTTACAGACATTGAGCGCGCTCATCAGCGTATCGCGCACCTCATTACCCGAACACCATTGTTGAACTCGCCTCGTCTCGATGCGATTGCCGGTCGGCGTCTTTGGCTAAAAGCGGAACCCTTGCAAGTCACCGGCAGCTTTAAGTTCCGTGGCGCCTGTAGCGCCATCAGTGCGCTGTCGAGTGAAGCGCTGGATCGAGGTGTCATCGCATACTCGTCGGGCAACCATGCTCAAGGAATCGCGCTCGCCGCAAAGCTGTTTAAGACCCGCGCCACAATCGTCATGCCTCATGACGCACCCGCTAACAAAGTCGCCAATACACGTGCTTACGGCGCTGACGTCGTTCACTATGAGCGAGGCGTCGAAAGTCGCGAGGACATCGGAGCAGACCTGGCGCGAAGACACGGTTTAACGCTCGTGAAACCCTACGATGATCCCGCGGTCATCGCCGGTCAGGGCACCGTAGGTCTGGAGCTCTCCGAACAAATGGCGGAGCGGAAACTCTCAGTCTCTGCCATCCTATGCTGCTGCGGGGGTGGGGGTTTGAGTGCAGGCATAGCGACCGCCATGGCAGCGACGAATCCCGGAGTCACCCTGTACACGGCTGAGCCCGAGGGATTCGATGACACTGCTCGCTCATTGTCTCTGGGAGAGCGGGTTGCAAACGAAACCGAGCAAGGCTCCATCTGCGATGCCATCGTGACCCCGACACCGGGTGAAATTACCTTCCCGATCCTTAAAGCACTGGCAGGTGGAGGATTTGCTGTCAGCGACGATCAAACATTTCGCGCCATGCGCTACGCTTTCGATACACTAAAATTGGTCATTGAGCCAGGGGGTGCGGTTGCACTAGCGGCCGCTTTATTCGCAGACAATCTGCCCTCATCTGATGATCTTGTCGTGATCGTTTCCGGCGGCAATGTGGATGAGGCAGTGTTTGCAAAAGCGCTGACTATTAGCTAAGTAAATACCTGCTATTCCCCCTGTGACAAATTACCAAATTCGGTGATCTGCGCGATCTTGTCGACCGTATCTTCAGCGTAATCAAGCGGTGGGGAGAACCGGTGCGCCGGAGCTTGATGGAGATTGCGAGTGCGGACATACGGACAACCGTATTTGCGCCATCTTATCCAGCCCCCTCCGCAGGCGATTTTTCGAGAGGGAGAACACCATGAGCGATGACCGTACCTGGGGCGTACTTGCGTCTCAGTCAACTGAGGATGCGCTTAGAAATCACATCGCAGGCTCGGCGGATGAATTTCATGCCGACGTCGCAGCACGCGAGATCCATTGGCAGCATCCGTCCTGCGGCGCGTGGCTTGCCCGCGAGGACGGAAACGACTGGTTAGGCTGGAGCTCCCGTGGTGAAGCCACTGGCATAGAGGCTGACTGCTGGACGCCTTGGCAGTCCGTTTTAGACGAGTCGGCTGCGCCCTACTACAAGTGGTTTACCGGTGGTCAAACAAATGCCTGTTTCAACCTTGTCGATCGTCATCTGCTATTGGGTAGAGCTGATAAGACAGCCATCATTTTTGAGGGTGACCGATGGGATCCTTCAAAAAACAGCGGACGAGGCGGTCCGGTTACCGAGCAGCATTTCAGCTATCGCAAAGTCTTTGAAGAAATCATTGCGCGCATGCAGGTACTGCGAGACTTGGGCTTGAACAAGGGCGATCGGATTGCCTTTAACCTACCCAACATCCCTGAACAGATTTTTTACATGCTGGCAGCGCAGCGGATGGGTGTGGTCTATACACCGGTCTTCGGTGGTTTCTCGGCAAAAACTCTGTCAGACCGCATTCACGATGCCGGGGCAAAACTTGTCATCACCGCTGACGGCGGCTATCGAAACGCCGAAGTGGTCGGATACAAGGGAACCTACGCTGATCCAGCTCTCGATAACTATATCCCGAGAGAGACAGCACTCGCCACACTAAAAGCGGTATTGGAAACGTATGACCTCGGTGATTTGGCGGACACGCTGTACAGCGACGTTAATAGCGCGCTGGCCGGCGAAATAACCCTCGAAAGATCCGACGTCATGCGCGAACTCGGCGCTTCACTGGCGAGCCAGAACGCGATTGCACCAGAGTTAACAGCGGAGTTGCGTACGGCAGTGGCCCGACAACTCGCGGACGCCAAACACAACGTAGAGAACGTGATTGTCGTCGAGTACACCGGTCAGGAAGTGGTCGAGCATGCACGAGATAGCTGGTCGAACGACCTGGTTGCCTCTGCAAAAGCGACGATTGCAAAACACCTCGGCGTCACAGATTTCGAAACCCTCATCTCAGAGGAGCCAGCCGCATTGTGGGCCAAGCTCAATGCAGTCCTGCCTGTTGAGAGCGTTGACTCGAATTTCCCTTTATTCATCATTTACACGTCCGGATCAACGGGCAAACCCAAGGGTGTAGTACACACACACGGCAGCTGGCTGAGTGGCGTGAGCCACACCATGCGCACCGTCTTTAACGCTACCGAAGATGACACACTTTACGTCATTGGTGATCCAGGCTGGATTACCGGCCAGAGTTATTTGATTGCGGCACCCTTGGTACAAGGTATGACGACCGTTATTGCCGAGGGCTCTCCTCTCTTCCCTCATGCCGGCCGATTCTCTTCGATTATCGAGCGCTACAAGGTCACCCTCTTCAAAGCGGGTTCAACATTCCTCAAAGCGGTCATGACAGACCCTGCAAGTGCTCGGGAAATGGCCGACTTTGACATGTCCACGCTGCGCGCCGGTACCTTCTGTGCAGAGCCGGTGTCGCCAGCTGTTCAGCAATTTGCAATGGACAACATTTGCAAGCACTACATCAACTCATACTGGGCAACCGAGCACGGCGGCATCGTATTCAGTTGCCCCTGGGGCGGCTACAAGCCCCTCGCTGCCGATGCGAAGACATGGCCTCTTCCCTGGGTTCAAGCCGAAGTACGCGTAGCTGAAACTACGGCGGATGACGGCACCGTAACGGCGTGGCGCACCGCAGAATCGGGCGAGAAAGGCGAGCTGGTCATCACGCAGTCCTACCCTTACCTGGCACGAACGCTCTGGGGCGATGCAGACAATCTGTTTGAAAATAGCTGGCGCGGGGACATTGACCGTTTCAGTGAGGTCTACTTCAACCGCTGGGATGGTGAACTGACCTACACCCAGGGAGACTATGCGCGACAGCACGATGACGGCGCATTCACTCTGCACGGTCGTTCTGACGATGTGATCAACGTATCAGGCCACCGAATCGGTACCGAAGAAATCGAAGGCGCTATCTTGCGCGACAAGACGCTCCGCGAGGACTCCCCCGTGGGTAACGTTGTGGTTGTGGGTGCACCGCACGATGAAAAAGGCGAGACGCCGGTCGCATTTTTGGTGGCAGCTGCGGGTCGAAAGCTCTCCGATGATGATTTAGCGCGACTGCAGTCTCTGGTCCGGTCGGAAAAAGGCGCTACCGCCGTGCCGTCCGACTTCCTTGTTGTATCCGCGTTTCCGGAAACACGCTCTGGCAAATACATGCGCCGAACGCTTCGCTCCATCCTGCTTGATCAACCGCTGGGCGATATCTCCACACTCAAAAACCCAGAATCCGTTGAGGAGATCCGGACAGCCGTCGCCCACTGGAAGGATTTCGGCCGTTTGACTGAGGCGAGACGCGTCGTACAGACATGGCGTTATCTGCGTGTCGAAACTCATGAAGTCGCACCAGGTCACTTGGTGGCCTTAGTTGTGATTAGCAGTCCTCCCGTGAACGCATTGAGTGAGCGAACGCTAGACGAGCTTCACACGGCACTGACACAGCTCGCTCACCAGGACGATCTATCCGCCATGGTTGTGACAGGTGCTCGGAATACCTTCGTTGCGGGTGCGGACGTCAAAGAGTTACTCAAGATTGGTGAGAAAGGCGACTTAGAGTCCGCCCAAACACTGCCAAATGCGGCTCAGACGGCCTTCGCAACACTCGAGAACCTCGATATTCCCATTATTGCGGCCGTAAACGGACCCGCGCTGGGTGGCGGTAACGAATTGGTGCTTGCCTGTTCACACGTTATTGCAGCCAAGCACGCTGAATTCGGCCAACCAGAGATCAACCTGAACCTCCTCCCCGGTTACGGTGGTACACAGCGTCTGACACGTAAGCTCTATGACGCACACGGTATGGATGGTGCAGCTCAGGCCCTGCGAATGATGCTCGATGGCCGTACTATTGATGCCGATACCGCCCTCGAGATTGGCCTCATCGACGACATTGTGACCACGGAAGGCCTCTCCACCGTCGAAGCAGCCATGGCTGCCCTACGAGACCATTTTGCCGGTGGCGACGCGCTGAAAACGTCTATGGCACGGCGTAAAAAGCTGAAAGACCAGCGAGAGCAGTCCGTCGGGATTGACGAATCACTGTTGAATCACCCGGGTGTTGCTTCAGCGCTCAAACAGATTCGCGCGAGTGGCCGTAACAAGCCAGTGGACTTCATCATTGATGCGATGCTTACCGGTGCCCGCGATGGCCAGGCAGCGGGTCTGCGCCGTGAGGCCGAGTTATTTGCACAAGGTGTTTGTGATCCTGAATGCGGCCCCGATGGCATATCAGCATTCCTGGAAAAGCGCAGTGCACCGCTGCCACCCAAACCCAAGGCTGTACACCCTGACGCCTCGGCAGAGGAGCGTGTAGCGCTCATCGAAGATGGCAAGTTACTTCCCATGGGCGCTAGCTTCTTCCCTGGCATCACTCCCATACCCGAGTACCAACTTGGTTACGGTGTGATGCGATCACACGAGGACGGCAGGCCGCTGCACGGTGATCCTGTGGTTGCGGAAAAAGAGCTGGTCTTCCCTACTCCCACACCGGGTCCTAACGAGGCGCTGGTCTACATTCTCGCGTCTGAGATGAACTTCAATGATATCTGGGCAATCACAGGTATCCCTGTCTCTCCTTTCGATGCGCGTGATGCAGATGTGCAGGTCACTGGTTCAGGTGGTGTCGGCATGGTGGCGCAGTTAGGTCAGGACCTTGTCCGTGAAGGCCGTCTGTCCGTGGGCGATATTGTGAGTATCTACTCGGGTCAGAGCGAATTAATGGCGCCTGATCAGGGCTTGGATCCTATGGCGGCGGATTTCCGCATCCAGGGATACGAGCGAAACGACGGTAGTCATGCACAGTTCCTAACGGTCCAAGGACCGCAGTTACATGCGAAACTGCCAGGCTTGAGCATTGAAGAAGCCGGTTCTTACGGCCTGACAATGGGTACGATTCATCGTGCGCTTTACAACACACTCGCTATCGAGCCAGGAAAGCGCCTGTTTGTCGAAGGTGCTTCAACGGGTACCGGCTATGACTGCCTGCGAAGCGCACTTTCCTCGAGTTGTGCCGCGTTGGGTATGGTCTCTAGTGACAGCCGTGGCGAGCGTGTCGAGGCGGTTGGCGGCCATGCCATCAACCGAAAAGACGATCGATGGGCTGATATTTTCACCGCAGTTCCTGATGACCCCAGCGAGTGGGCCGCATGGGAAGCCGCCGGTGAGGCATTCGTTGCCGAGGCTGAGAAGAAAGTTGGCGGTCAAATCGACTACTCGGTTTCTCACGCCGGCGAAACCGCCTTCCCACGGTCATTCCAGCTACTCGGTGAAGACGGCGTACTTACCTTCTACGGTGCGTCGTCCGGTTATCGCTTCACCTTTATGGGTAAAGCTGGGGCTTCTACTCCAGCTGCGCAATTCTCAAAAGCCGGATTGCGAGCGGGTCAGTCATTGCTCGTCGTGTACGGCCCTGGTGCCGAGGACGGAATCGTCGACCCAGTTGCTATCGAAGCCATCGAGGTCGGTTGTCAGCGCGGTGCGCAGGTAGCTGTTCTCGTTGATACGGTCTCTCAGCGCGAGTTTGTTACTTCCCTTGGCTTTGGCGCACAGATGAAAGGTGTGGTCAGTATCGAGGAAATCGAGCGTCGCCTCGGTGATGAGTTCGATCCACCTGGACCCTTCCAGCAGATGCCAAATCCCTTCACAGAATCAGCGGCATTCAAGGAATCTGTGCGGGCCTTCTCGGACCGAACACTCAAGCCTATTGGCTCTGCAATCGCTCCCCTGTTGCGCAACACGCTCGACAAGCGCGGCCTACCTGACGTCGTTTTTGAGCGCGCAGGACGCGACGGACTTGCACTTGCTACATCCCTGGTTAAACCCAATGTCGGTAAGATCGTCTACTCGGAGGACCTCAAGGGCTCACGCTTCAGCTTCTATGCACCTCAAGTATGGATGCGCCAGCGTCGAATCTTGATGCCAACCGCTGAGATTCGCGGTACCCACCTCAACACATCGCGCGAATTTGCCGAGATGCAGGAGCGTATTGCCGCGGGACACATCAATATTCTCCCTCCGACAATCATCCCCATGGAAGACGTGCCAGAGGCACACCAAGCTATGTGGGAAAACCGGCATACAGGCGCTAATTACGTTGCCATGCACGCGTTACCACGAACCAATCTCAAGTCACGGGACGAGTTGTACCGCGCTTGGGCTATCCGCGACGCAATGGAGCGTGGCGAGACACTCACGAAAGTAGAAACAGGATCAGCAGGAGCACTCCGATGAATGATATGAGCGATATTCCCCAGGATCTGCTAACGCAGTCCATCGCTGGGCGTCGACTCGAAAACAAATGCATCATCCTGACCGGTGCCGCCGGCTCCATTGGTAGCTATATCACTCGGCAGTTATTGCGCGAGGGCGCGCGGGTCATGCTGACAGGTCGTGATCAGGGCAAACTTGATGACTTCATGGGCGACTTAGTCGATGAAGGATTCGAAGAAACCTTCATGGTCAGCGCGACGGGTGATTGCGCGGATCCAGAGGTCTGCCGACAGATTGTGGCAAAAACAGTTGCCGCCTTCGGTCCAATCGATGTGTTGGTCAATAACGCCGGTGCTGCAGGTCCTAAGTTCACGCTTCGCGACATCCCGTTTACCGAGGCAGAGCAACGCGCAGCTGATTCCGACCAAACAATGTTCGATTCGGCGATGAATCTTTTGGGTGCGCCTTGGAATATGGCGCGTGCCGCGGCTCCGCATATGTCCGCCGGTGGCAGCATCATCAACGTATCGACCATCTTCTCAAGAACTCATTACTACGGCCGTATTCCTTACGTGGTACCGAAGTCGGGGCTAAATGCACTGGGCAAGGGCTTAGCGCTCGAGCTGGGCGAGAAGCAAGGTATTCGAGTCAATACTCTCTTCCCTGGCCCCATCGAGTCAGAGCGCATTGAAAGCGTATTTGCGCGAATGGATGAACTTCAGGGCGTCGAGCCAGGTAGCACGGGTAAAGAGTTCCGCGACCTGATGATTACGACCCGAACATCGGACGGTGGACTAGAGTACAAGTACCCGACACCCACCGACGTTGCATCCGGCATTGTCTGGCTTGCGTCTGATGAGTCATCTGCGCT
>PKCZ01000168.1 GCA_002862405.1 Pseudomonadota bacterium | reverse complement strand
AAGGCACGGCAAAGGCGCTTCAGCAGGCGGGTCTCGACGTCCGCTCTGTTAACAAAGTAGCGGAAGGGCGTCCGCACATTGTCGATTTGATCAAGAACGACGAGGCCTCACTGATTATCAATACGACAGAGGGTCGCACGGCCATTTTGGATTCGGCCTCAATTAGATCGAGTGCCGAGCAGCATCAGGTGTTCTACACTACAACGCTAGCAGCGGCCGAAGCCATTTGTATGTCGATGGAACAAGAGCCTGATGGGCAGGTTCGCAGGCTGCAGGATCTCCATGTGAGTTTGGCAAATGAATAAAGTTCCAATGACAGTCGCTGGTGAAGCGGCCCTCCGACAAGAGCTGGAGCGTCTGAAAAAAGTCGACCGGCCCAGAATCGTCGCGGCGATTGCAGAGGCGAGAGAGCACGGTGATCTCAAGGAGAATGCCGAGTATCACGCTGCGCGGGAACAGCAGAGTTTTGCCGAGGGACGAATTAAGGAGCTCGAGTACAAGTTGTCGAACTCGCAGGTCATCGATATCACAACTCTCGCCCACACCGGCCGCGTTCTTTTTGGTACCACTGTCGACTTGATCAATGTCGATAACGATACCGAAGTCTCTTACCAGATTGTTGGCGAGGATGAGGCAGACGTGAAACAGAAAATGATTTCTGTCAGCTCACCCATCGCTCGTGCTTTGGTTGGTAAGTCAGAGGGTGATGAGGTCGTCGTTAAGG
Source organism: Pseudomonadota bacterium (assembly GCA_002862405.1). Taxonomy (GTDB): domain Bacteria; phylum Pseudomonadota; class Gammaproteobacteria; order Pseudomonadales; family Halieaceae; genus Luminiphilus. The sequence continues at coordinate 26,422 of PKCZ01000168.1, read as the reverse complement.
CCCCCGGCGGCGACATCTACTACGAGATCGATAAGGTTCGCCACGTCTAGTCCTGACGATATCCGACCCCTAAACACTGATGTTCTCTAAATCAATGCCATCCCTTTCGCTTTGGGAGCTCGCAGTTGGTGACTCCAGGGACATAGTGTCTATTCGCAGTGATACCGCCGACGATGCAGTTCAGCGTCTGATCGACATTGGCTTTCGAGAAGGTCAGCGCGTTAGTTGCGTAATGCAGCCGGGTTTTGGCGCCCCGCGCATGGACGCGGTGGGTGGTGCTACCTATAGCCTAGACAAGCGAACCGCAAACTTTGTCAGGATTGCCAAAGAGGCGGGTCTACGACGGATGTACTCCTAGTTGGCGCGCCCAACTCGGGAAAAAGCGCTTTATTCAATCGGCTTACGGGTCTTAAGCATATGGTTGCCAACTACCCCGGGATTACCTTTGATGTCAGTAAAGGGTGTTTGAGCTCGAACCCCGAGGTGACACTGTGGGATTTCCCGGGAACCTTATCGCTGAATCCAGTATCGGCTGAGGAGCAGGTTGCGATCGCCAGTTTGCGCGCTGCGTTGCAAGAGCCTCAGGACGCGCTGGTAGCCATGGTGTTGGATGCAACTCGGCTCGAGAAGGGTCTTACGTATTGTCTTCAGGTGGCGCGTGATGCAGCCGTTGCCGGCAAGGCGTTTGTCGTCTTTCTCAATATGATGGATCTCATCGAAAGCAATGCGCTCGAGCTCGACGTATCCGGCTTAAGCGCTACTTTGGGTGTTCCGGTATACCCCGTCAGTGCCCGCACTGGCACTGGTGTTGCAAAGGCAGAGAGGGCAATACAACAAGCAGGACTCGGCGTTGCGCCCTGGGCGGACACACCAGAGGCATTAATCACAGGCACGGCTCAGCAAATAGGTGAACGTTTTGCCCCCGCGGGAGATCTTCTAGTTCGTCGTCAAGCTCGATTGGATCAATGGCTTCTCGGGGCCGTCTCGGGTGGATTGGCCTTCGTCATCATCATGACCCTATTTTTTCAGGCGATCTTCACATGGGCGGCTCCGCTGATGGACGGTGTTGAGGCGTTGGTAATCGCCATGGGATCCACAGTGGCGTCCGTGATGCCAGAAGGTGTTATTGCCGATTTTGTGAACGACGCTATCTTTGGCGGGCTGGGCGCATTCCTCGTCTTTGTGCCTCTCGTCTTCATCTTGACGCTAATTATCGGTGCGCTCGAGGACTCGGGTTATCTCGCTCGTGCGGCGCTCATCTGTCATCGCCCGCTCGGCGTATTCGGCTTGTCGGGAAAAAGCTTTGTGCCACTTTTATCTGGTGTTGCTTGCGCGATTCCTGCTATTTACTCGGCGCGCACTGTATCATCGATACAGGAGCGGTTGCTGACCTACGTGGCGATTCCACTCATGCCCTGCTCGGCGAGGCTGCCCGTCTATGCACTTCTTATCGCTATTTTGATTCCCAACGACACAGCACTGGGTGGGCTCATAGGTTGGCAAGGTCTGGTGATGTCAGGCATCTACTTTTTTGGCATCACTACAGCGCTGACGGTTGCAGCGCTTGTTGGCCGGATGAGTAATGACGATCGCACCGGTCGGCCCTTTATCCTCGAGTTACCGGCTTACCGATTCCCTGTCACTCGAACGATTGTTAAGACAGCGCTCAATCGTGTCGGGCATTTCGTGCAAAAGGCGGGCCGCATTATTTTCACTGTAACGGTCGTGGTCTGGATTCTTGGCTATTTCCCCAACGGCGGACAAGACCTGTCTAGCTCCTGGCTTGCGTCTATCGGGCGTTTTATCGAGCCCGTTTTTTCACCTCTTGGCTTAGACTGGCGGCACGGCGTTGCGATCATAGCCTCCTTCCTCGCCCGAGAGGTGTTCGTAGGGACTTTGGGCACTATCTTTAGTATCTAGGCCGCCGATGAGGACCCTGTTCCGCTCGCTGATCAGATTACGGCATCGGGACTTACGGTCGCCTCTGGGGCTGCGTTGGTGGTGTTCTTCACGATCGCACTTCAGTGCGTATCTACCGTTGCGCTACTTGCAAGAGAGGCGAAGTCCGCGCGTTTTGCCGTGGCGCTCATGGCCGGCTACCTCATCCTCGCCTGGCTGGCTGCCTTTGGGGTTTATCAGCTAGCTGGAGCACTACTCAGCTAGAAGTAGCTAATCCCGGCTTCGCTGGAATAATTCTAATTCGGTCAGCAATAGCTGCGCGGCCATGCGAATCATGATCGAGTGGTGGTGTTGACGCAGCGCCTCCACGCCCGAGCCAATTTCCTCTTGCAGCTGCTGCACCTCATCGACATCCAAACTGTTGGGCAGGCTGATGCTAAACGAAAAGTCTGATTCCCCCTGAAGGTCGCCATAGACCTTTGTCAAAAGCTCGGTGGCATAGGCTATAAGAACATCATCTGCACCCTTATCACGCAACAATGAACCGAGTTGATCCGTTAGATAGGCGTAGGCCTGTTTTTCGCGACTGGGGAATTCCAGGATGTTGGACATCAGAGAGGTCTTTGCAGATTCGACTTTCTTGGATCAGCGTATTCAGAATGACGCAGTAGCGTAGCCGTGTGACCAATTTTCTGAACCAGTTCCGCTCCGCATGAGATGACTAATTGCTCGATCACAGCGTCACGCGCTTCACGGTCTCCGACGCTGACTTTGATCTTGACCAGTTCATGGTCGGTCAGTGCCCGATCGAGCTCGGTTTCAATGCCACTGGTCAAACCCTGTCCGCCCACGGTTACAATGGGGTGAAGTTTGTGCGCAATGGCGCGGTAGTGTTTTTGTAGTCGGTTTTCCAAGGTGTGGCTCTCACTAGCTGCAGTTTGTTGATGACGGCTTGCTATTCTAGCGGGCATTGTTTCAGGAGTCCCCAAAAATGGCGAAGAAGCGTGGGTCAAGCAAAGCCTGGCTGAAGGAACATCGAGACGATGTTTACGTGCAGCGCGCACAAGCTGATGGTTATCGCTCAAGAGCCTGCTACAAACTCCTAGAGCTCAATGAGAAGGACCGCTTCATCAAACCCGGCATAGCAGTCGTTGATCTGGGCAGTGCACCCGGTGGTTGGTCACAGGTAGCTGCTCAGCTGGTGGGCCACAAGGGACGGGTCATCGCCAGCGATATCTTACCTATGGATGCAATTGCCGGCGTTGACTTCATTCAGGGTGACTTCACCGAGCAGTCGGTCCTCGATGAGATTCAGGCGGTGATTGGCACTGACCAGCCTGCGGTTGTGCTGTCCGATATGGCTCCGAATATGAGTGGCATTATCGATGTCGATCAGCCCAAAGCCATGTATTTGGTTGAGCTTGCGCTCGATCTCGCTGTGCAGATGCTCCCAAAGGGCGGTGTCTTCGTGGCAAAAGTCTTTCACGGGGAAGGCTTTGATGACTGGTTGAAATCGGTTCGCGGCAACTTTCAGTCGGTGAATAGCCGAAAGCCAGCTGCCTCCCGACCACGTTCAAAAGAGGTTTATGTGGTTGCTAAAGGGTTCAAGGGTTAGACCCAGTTGCAGAAATTTCCCGTAAATCATTGAAATAGTACCTTGGCGTCTCCATGTCATTTAAGTGCGCGCTTTGCGAATACCCCGCTATACTGGTGGGCCGATAGGCGTCAAGATCAGTCCGGAGGATGGTGATTTGAACAATATGGCGAAGAATATGTTGTTGTGGCTAGCGATAGCGGCGGTGCTGCTGTCGGTATTCAACAACTTCAATACCCAGGGCCAGAAAGAGCAGCTGGGTTACTCGGCCTTCATTCAAGAGGTTCAAAACAACCGTCTCTCAAAGGTGGTTGTTGACGGCTTGACGATCTCGGCAGAGCGAACCGATGGCTCCAGCTTTGAGACCATACGACCTATGGTCGAAGATCCAAAATTAATGGACGACCTCCTTGCCCACGATGTGGTGGTCGAGGGTAAGCAGCCTGAGCAACAGTCGGTTTGGACGCAGTTATTGGTTGCTAGCTTCCCTATTTTGCTTATTTTGGCGGTTTTCATGTTCTTTATGCGCCAGATGCAGGGTGGCGGCGGTGGCCGCGGTGGCCCGATGAGCTTCGGTAAGAGCAAGGCAAAGCTGCTCGGTGAAGACCAGATTACGACAACGTTTGCAGACGTCGCAGGCGTCGATGAAGCCAAGGAGGACGTGCAGGAGCTTGTTGAGTTCTTGCGTGACCCCAGTCGCTTCCAGAAGTTGGGCGGACGTATACCGCGCGGCGTCCTTATGGTGGGACAGCCCGGTACAGGTAAAACCCTGCTTGCGAAAGCGATTGCTGGCGAGGCTAAAGTGCCGTTCTTCTCCATATCAGGATCGGATTTCGTCGAGATGTTTGTCGGCGTTGGCGCATCGCGCGTTCGCGACATGTTTGATCAGGCGAAAAAGCAGTCTCCATGCATCATTTTCATCGATGAGATCGATGCGGTCGGTCGTCATCGTGGTGCGGGGCTTGGCGGCGGTCACGATGAGCGTGAGCAGACATTAAACCAGTTGCTGGTTGAGATGGATGGTTTCGGTGGAAACGATGGTGTCATTGTTATTGCTGCGACCAACCGTCCTGATGTACTGGATCCAGCGCTGCTTCGTCCGGGCCGTTTCGATCGTCAGGTCACTGTAGGACTGCCCGATATTCGAGGTAGAGAACAGATCCTCAAGGTGCATATGCGCAAGGTGCCGCTCGCAGAAAATGTGGAAGCATCAAAAATTGCGCGGGGTACGCCCGGCTTCTCTGGTGCGGACTTGGCAAACCTCGTCAACGAGGCAGCGCTTTTTGCAGCGCGAGCGGGCGTGCGCACGGTTGGCATGCAACAGTTTGAACTGGCCAAGGACAAGATCATGATGGGTGCCGAGCGCCGTTCCATGGTCATGTCCGAGAAAGAGAAGCTCAATACGGCTTATCACGAGGCTGGACACGCGATTGTTGGACGCCTCATGCCAGAACACGACCCGGTATATAAAGTGTCGATTATTCCGCGAGGACGCGCGCTGGGCGTCACCATGTTCCTCCCCGAAGAAGATCGGTACAGCCATAGCCGGCGTCATATTGTGAGCCAGATCACCAGCTTGTTTGGTGGCCGTGTGGCGGAAGAGATGACCTTGGGTAAAGAAGGTATTACCACAGGCGCATCCAACGATATTCAGCGTGCGACCGAAATTGCTCGCAATATGGTTACCAAATGGGGTCTTTCTGATGCCATGGGTCCTCTGATGTACGACGAGGGTGGTGAGGAAGTATTCCTAGGTCGAACAGCGGCACAACCCTCGAAAGCCATGTCAGATGAAACAGCGCTGGCGATCGATAAAGAGGTTCGTGCCATCATCGATAAGTGCTACGAGAAAGCGCGCGACTTGCTCGAGGAGCATCGCAGCAAGATGGACATGATGGCTGAGGCTTTGATGCAGTACGAAACCATCGACTCCGAGCAGATCGACGCGATCATGGAAGGCCGTAAGCCAAACCCTCCCTCTGATTGGTCCGATGGTCCATCTGATTCACCCTCAGATCCAGAGGCGTCATCTCCGAATGACGATGCCATGGGCGATCCCGTTACTCACTGAGAAACGTGTCGGTGACTCTCCAGTGTGGCCAGCGAGTCTTATCGCTGGATACACCTCAAATAATGGGCGTCCTCAATGTGACGCCCGATTCGTTTTCTGACGGTGGCCAACTGCTCGCTAATGAGGGGCTTCTTCACGATCGCCTGCTGGAGCGAGCTGCGCAGATGGTTGCCAATGGGGCAACGATCCTTGACATCGGAGGAGAGTCTACTCGGCCGGGAGCCGCGACTGTGTCATTACAGGAAGAGCTCGATAGAGTCATGGGCGCTGTTCAGCTAATTGCCCCTCGACTCGATATCATTTTATCGATCGATACCAGTACGCCTGAGGTCATGCGCGAGGCGGCGCAGGCGGGCGCAGGTTTACTCAACGATGTCCGGGCGTTCTCGCGTGAAGGTGCTATGGCCGCGGCCGTGGCTTCGCAATTGCCGGTTTCCTTGATGCACATGTCTGATGAGCCAGATCGCATGCAAGCGCATACGGAGTACGCGGACGTAGTCACCGATGTGAAGGCGTTTCTCGCGCATCGGATCGAAGCCTGCCGCGAGGCAGGTATTGGCAGGGATCAAATTATGCTTGATCCCGGTTTTGGCTTTGGCAAAACCGTCGCGCAAAACTATGAAATGTTAAGAAGACTCGAGGAATTTGCTTCATTTGATCTTCCGATCTTGGTTGGTGTCTCGCGAAAGTCTATGATCGGCGCAATCACTGGGCGTCCCGCCTCCGAGCGTGTGGTTCCCAGTGCTGTACTCGCTGTAATGGCCGCCGCCAGGGGAGTGTCCGTAATTCGCGTACACGACGTGGCCGAAACAGCAGATGCACTGGCTGTTTGGCAGGCGACTGAGGGGGAGTTGTGAGTCGAAAATATTTTGGTACCGATGGTATTCGAGGTCGTGTTGGCGACGCGCCGGTGACACCTGATTTCATGCTGAAACTGGGATGGGCGACGGGCAAGGTCTTCGCCAGTGAAGACGGCACCAAGCCAACGGTGGTCATTGGTAAAGACACGCGGGTATCGGGCTACATGCTCGAGTCAGCATTGCAGGCGGGACTGGTAGCAGCGGGTGCGAACGTGAAGCTGCTGGGTCCACTGCCGACCCCCGGGATCGCCCTTCTGACGCGAACACAAAAAGCAGATGCGGGCATAGTGATCAGCGCCTCTCATAACCCGTACTTCGATAACGGCATCAAATTTTTTAACGGCCAGGGAAGTAAGCTCTCGGATGAGCTGGAGCTCCAGATTGAGGCCATGATCGACAGCCCCATGGAGACCGTCGACTCAGAGCAGCTTGGTAAAGCGAGCCGCATTGTCGATGCGGCCGGTCGCTACGTCGAATACTGTAAGTCAACCTTTCCTGATGAACTCAGTCTGAAGGGCATGAAACTCGTCATTGATTGCGCCCATGGTGCCACCTATCACATTGCGCCTGCCGTGTTTGAAGAGCTGGGCGCTACCACGGTTGTTATTGGCGCTACACCCGATGGCTACAACATTAACGATGGCGTGGGCTCCACGGAGCCCGCTGCATTGCAGGCAAAGGTGCTCGAAGAGGTTGCGGATATCGGTATTGCCTTTGACGGTGACGGCGACCGCTTGCAAATGGTTAATGCAAAGGGCGAATTGTTGACGGGCGACGATGTCCTTTATGTCTTGGCCATGCATCGCCTTGCCAAAGGCGGTTCTGACGCTGGAATCGTCGGTACGCTCATGACCAATATGGGGCTGGAATTAGCGCTCGAGGCGGACGGCCTTCGCTTGGCACGCGCCAAGGTGGGCGACCGCTACGTGAAAGAGCTGATGGTTGCTGAGGGTTGGAGCTTGGGCGGCGAGTCATCCGGCCATATTATCTGCGGAGACTTGAGTACAACCGGTGATGGTGTCATTGCCGCCTTACAAGTACTGGCGGCGGTCAGGGCCTCAGGAAAAAGTCTTGAAGCGCTTGCCTCCGGCTTCAATCCTTTACCGCAGGTGTTGGTCAATGTGCACATTACAAAGGGCTTTGATTTGTCGGCATACCCCACGATTGCTGAAGCTTGCCGCCGCGTTGAATCTGAGCTCAAGGGGAGGGGGCGTTTACTTCTGCGCCCATCGGGAACCGAGCCTGTCATCCGAGTAATGGTTGAGGGGGATGATACAGTCGCCATTGACGCGCTCGCCGACGAAGTTGCGGACGCTATTCGACAGGCCGCATAACAAGATTAACCTTGCCCCTCGCGCGGCACTTGGGTAGACTCGCGCACCCTTGGTAATGACGTTGTTCGGTGTAAAAACGTCAATTTCGGAGAGACACGTGAATCAAGTTATTTTGGTTGTTCACCTGCTAGTAGCGCTTGCGATCATCGGCCTTATTTTGCTGCAACGCGGCAAGGGCGCTGATATGGGTGCATCGTTTGGCGGTGGTGCATCACAGACGGTCTTTGGTTCGTCAGGTGGTGGTAACGTGCTGACCTCTGCGACCGGTTGGTTATCGGCGTTATTCTTCGCGACAAGCTTTGGCCTGGCAATGATTGCAGACCAGCAGTTTGCGGACACCGACGACCTTGGTTTTGAGGTTCCGCTAGAGTCAATCGAAGCGGCACCCTTGGCTCCTGCAGGTGATCTACCGCTTGCTGATGAGCCCAGTAAAAATTCTGGCGCAGACGATCTCCCGATCGACTAAAGCCAATACAGATTGCGGAAGTGGTGGAATTGGTAGACACGCTATCTTGAGGGGGTAGTGGCCTATGGCTGTGGGGGTTCAAGTCCCCCCTTCCGCACCATCTAATGAGAAAGCCCCATTACTGGGGCTTTTTTATGAATCGCTGATTACCGCAGATTCCGAGCTTCAACTACTGCTCAGATTGCGTCAGCAATATCCTACTTGTACATCTAAACTGGTTCACAAGCCCCTAGTTTTTTGCTTGGCGAACTAGCGTGGCCTGATACATCCTAGGACTGTCACAGCTAATTGCTTGGCCCAATGAGGCTGCGGCCGCTTGCTGACCACCGCCATTGACAAAGTGATCTGCGGAGTTGCCATAGTTAGCGAGATCGGCTCTCCAGACCGACGTCTTCATATCGTAAGACGCGTCTTGTGGATGCCCGTGTGCAGGGAAGTGATACACCATGGCTTCCTGAATACCATTTTCATCTAAATGCCCATTCCATTTGCTAGTCGCTTCCATCAAATCAGCGGGCCCTCTTCCATCGTTAAGAGTGCAATCGTAGAAGCTGGCAACCGGTGAGCCGCTAGGTTCACCTGAGGGCGGTCTTACCACCATCGCCGTCATTTCCATGTGGGTATTGCAGGTCCACACCTTATTGAAATCTTGGAGCAAGTCTCCACCTGAGGAATACCAAGTGCCGATCGTAGCGGTCAACTCCTTAAAGCTCGGAGCCACACCCATCCATAATGCTTGACGGTTAAGATCTGCGTTACTCATAAAGATGGGATTTAGAACCCAAGCAGTGTAGGACGTGATACCTTTGTCATCTGACCAGTCGTTCCAGTCTTCAACGACCTCCATAAGATCCGACATCGATTTACCGTCATTCAGCGTGCACAGATAAGCCTCCATTGCACTTTGCGATTGAGCTATCGAGAACATGGGTGCAAAAGACAGTAACCCCCCTACAAGCAGCGAACATATAAACTTCTTCATTTTGTTTTCCTATGTTTATTGGTTTTCATAGGCGCAATTATTGGCGCGCTTCAATAAACATAGTTCGTTATTGGATGATGTCTGGCGATCTGGAGGCTACTCAATAAGAGTCAGAGTGGACGTCAGTTTTTTCAATCAGAGCTGGCGCTTTCCAATCGTTCGCGATGTTTTTCTTTGGCCAGTTCCTGCATGTCGGCGACGGAATCGCTCTCATCGACAATTTCCTTGCCCAATAGTGTCTCCAGAGCGTCTTCCAAGGTCACTACTCCTGCGGTTTGACCGTATTTATCCTCGACCACAAAGAGATGCATTTGGTGAGCGATGAAGAGATTGATTAGTTTATGCACGGACAATTTGTCTGAGACGAAGACCACGTCGCGTCGTAATTCAGCGATGGTGGTATCACCCTTGCCGGCACGCTCAGCCTCATACAAGTCACTGCGCAGCACATGACCCGTGACCGTATCGACAGAGTCGATGTACACCGGCATTCGGGAAAATCGACGAGATTTCTCGAGGGTCAAAGCGTCGTTCACGGTAGCGTTTTCATCCAACACGTGTACGACCGTTCTTGGTGTCAGAATATCGCCGGTAGTGACCGATCGCATGCGCAGAATATTCTGAAGGTAGTCGTTCTCCTGTGACATCAGAGCACCGTGGCGGTGACCTAGCGAGGCGAGCGCTAGAATTTCCTCGCGAGTCACTGTACTCATTTCCTTGCTGCCCATGATCTTGGTTAGCCGAGTGGACACCCAGACGAGTGGGTAGGTGAGACGCACCAACCACACGATGGCATGTGCAGCCGAGATGGCGAGACCGCGCCAATACATTGCGCCTACTGTTTTGGGGATGATCTCTGAGAAATACAGAATCGCTAGCGTGAGCAGCACAGCGACCAGGGTCTCCATTTCGGGACCGAAGACGTTAAGTGCCTGAGCGCCCACACCGGCCGCACCCATGGTGTGGGCAAAGGTATTGAGTATCAAAATGCTGGCGAGGGATTCATCCATGCGCTTTCGCACTTTCTGCACAACCGAACCAGCGCGGGGCCTGTCCTGAGCCAGTCGCTCCACAAATGTAGGTGTCATGGACAAGAGCACCGCCTCAAGAATGGAGCACAGAAATGAGACGCCGATTGCAATGATGAGATAGACAATGAGAAGCGTCACTGTGTATCTAAATCCCCCAAATTATCGCTTGGTCCCAAGGTTATAACACAGTCGCCAGTCGGCGTCGGGGCTAGATGACCAATGTAAGAAGTAAAATTGCCGCGCCAATGAGCGGGAAGAGTGTCAGAGCAGTTCCGCCAATTCGTAGCGGCACGCTCGATGTCATGAAGCCAAAACAGATGCCGTGCATGAGTCTACCCAAAAGGAAGGCGCCTCCCAGTATATGAAGCGCCGTCCGGGTTACTGATGTAGCAGGCAGGGTTTCCAATAGGTAAAGCAGGATCAGCATGATGGGTGTGTATTCGGCGAGATTTCCGTGAGCCCGAACCGCACGCTCAAGCATATTTTCTGGAGAGGCTCCGAGGATTAAAAAAACAAATATGGGATTGCCTCGTAATGCGATGACGCGCATTGACAGAAAGGCAAACCAGAGCGCGAGTAAGCTGGCGTAGAGTGCCGTGATCATAAGAGAACTGCCATGGGCGTTTTTGTTTTTACACCCACCGTACGTGACTAAATACTGGTCGGTTTTTCCTTGCTGAGGACTGTGCGATGGTTAGACAAGCGCAGCGACTTTTCCCCCTAAGTGGCGTGCTGACGTCCACTTACCACCAAATACACTGATCAGACGATCAGAAATCTCGATCTCAGAGTCTCTACTAGCAGAACTTATGTCACCGGGAGAGGTATCACGAGGACGGACAATGGGTCTGACACCGGCAAATGACGACACGATGTCGCTTGCTACAAGTGGCTCAGATAGATGCTGATTTAGAATTTCCAGAAGATAAGCGCTTTCAGCATCAGTGCAGACGATCGGGTCTGATATGTCATGCTTTTGTTCTGTGGTGCCGAGCAGCACATGTTCAGGATCGAGCGGGATGACGAAAATGATTCGTCGCTCACCCGGCGCTTGCAGAACCAACGCATGTCGAAACGATGCCTGTACAATCAGGTGTGAGCCACGTACGTGGTCGATCGTAAAGCCGGAATCAACATCTGAGGCTTCGAGTAGTTTTGCTGCCCATGGCCCCGCTGCGTTGATTACTCGGTCGAACTCGAGAGTCTGATCTGCTGTATCGATGCGGCCTTCGCTGTAAAGGCGCTCGATGCGCGTGTTTTCGACGATGCGCACACCTTGTTTCCTTGCCTCATCAACGAGGCGTTGGATTAATGGCTCGTATTCCATGACGACATCACAGTAACTGGCGCCGCCGCAAAGGCCCTGAGGTATTAGACTTGGGAAGACATGTTTGAGATCTTCGCTGCTGTGCAACTGACTGGGTCCGACAGAGAAGCGTCCCGCCAGCCACTGATAAATCAACGTGCCGGCGAATAGTAGCCATCGCCCCCGCTTCGACTCTTGGTATACAGGGAAATAAAATCGCTCAACACGGGTTGCATTGGGGGCGAAGCGAAGCCAGCCATCACGCTCGATCAATGCCTCGCGAACCAGCCCAATGTGGCCTTGCTCGATATAGCGAATGCCACCGTGAAGCATGCGTGAGGATGCGCTACTTGTCTGGTCAAAGGGTGTGCTTTCATCGAACAGCTGCACCTGGTGGCCGAGTGACGCACAGGCGGTCGCGATGGACACGCCATTGACACCTGCACCCACCACTGCAATACGTTTTGTCGACACCGCAGACTCGCTTATTAATCGCCTTAACACCGGGTTATGCCACAACATTACCTCATGAACTGTTGCGATAGTGTTATCGACATGACAACGGGTCGAAATATCCTCGCGACTCGCTGATCAGAGCGCTCGGTCACCCCTCAAAACAGGGTCATAAATACTTACCAAAAAGTGGTAAAAAAAGTCTAAGTTATGGCACCATTTTCTGGTATTCCCCCCCATTTGTGACGTTAAAATGACGCCCGATTTGAGGCCTTAACGAATAAGAGAGAAAGTCGTATGAGCGAGCGAGCAGGACGACGAAAAGGAGGCGGTCGCGCAGGTCGTCGCGAGGCGAGAGCCAACGCAGGACCGGTGATTGCACCGTTCATCCAGCGGAAGATTCCCTACGTTGAAATTCTGAGTGAAGAAGGCCTTCAGCTCATAGAGGACAATGCGGATCGATTGCTCGAGGAAGTTGGTATCGATTTTCTTGATGATCCCGCAGTATTGGAGCTCTTCAAGACGGCGGGTGCCAGCGTTGATGGAACTCGCGTGCGTTTTCCGCGAGGTATGTGCCGAGAGATCATTCAAGCCACGGCACCCTCAGAGTATGTCCAGTATGCGCGCAACCCAGAGCGGAATGTCACGATCGGGGGGAAAAATACGGTACTAGTGCCAGCCTATGGCTCACCGTTTGCCCATGATTTGGATAACGGTCGTCGCTATTCGACGATCGAAGATTTCAGAAACTTTGTGAAGCTAGCCTACATGGCGCCTGGCATTCACCACTCAGGCGGAACCGTATGTGAGCCCGTGGACTTGCCGGTTAACAAGCGTCACTACGACATGGTCTACAGCCATTTCAAATACAGTGACAAGCCTCTGATGGGTTCGGTAACACATTATCGTCGTGCACAAGATTCAGTTGACATGGCGAAGCTTGTATTCGGTGATGAGTTTGTTGATCAGAACTGCGTATTTACGAGCCTGATTAACGTGAACTCGCCCTTGGTCTTTGATGGGACCATGTTGGGATCGCTGAAAGTCTATGCAAGAAACAACCAAGCCTGTGTGGTGTCGCCCTTTATTCTTGCAGGTGCCATGTCGCCTGTGACTGTCGCTGGCACCTGTACTCAGATTCTCGCGGAAGCGATGGCTGGTATCGCGCTGACACAGCTCATTCGCCCCGGTTGCCCGGTTGTTTTCGGAACGTTTGCGGCAGCAGTATCGATGGCGACAGGCGCACCAACGTTTGGTACGCCAGAGCCCAGCCAGGTTATCTACGCCACTGCGGCGCTCGCACGTCGACTTGGTGTGCCTTATCGAAGTGGTGGTGCCTTGTGCGCCTCGAAACTGCCCGATGCACAAGCGGCTTACGAGGCGGCTAATACCCTTCAAACGGCTGCTCTGGCGGGCGTTAACTTCATGCTGCACACCGCGGGCTGGCTCGAGGGTGGTCTCGCCGTGGGGTACGAAAAATTTGTTATGGACTGCGATCAGGCGAATATGATCGCGGTCTTGCTCGAGGGTATGGATCTTTCCGAAAACGCCCAGGCAATGGATGCATTCCACGAGGTGGGTCCGGGTAAGCACTTCCTAGGTTCTGCGCACACATTGAGCAACTTTGAATCGGCGTTCTATCGTTCAACCATTGCCGATAACAACAGTTTTGAGCAGTGGTCAGCTGAAGGCAGCTTGGATGCAGCGCAGAGGGCGAACGCCGTGTGGAAACAAATGTTGAAGGACTACGAGCCACCGGCTCTGGATCCCGCCATTGATGAGGCGCTACTGGATTTCATGGCGCGTGAAAAAGCATCATTCGCCGATAGAGACTACTAGGCGATTTGCACGGAGACATCAGTAATGTCCGATGAAGAAGACATCATCCTTTCAGAGCTCTCCGATGAGGACCTTGTGCTGCAGATGCACGACGACCTGTATGACGGATTGAAAGAGGAAATCGAGGAAGCCACGCAAATTCTCCTCGATCGTGGCTGGACCGCTGAGCAGGTGCTTGGAAAGGCGCTGGTCGATGGTATGACAATTGTCGGTATCGACTTCCGGGACGGTATTTTGTTCGTGCCTGAAGTGTTGCTTGCTGCGAATGCCATGAAAGGTGGTATGGCTATTCTCCGGCCTTTGCTAGCGGAGACGGGTGCGAAGCCAGTGGGCACCATGGTCATTGGTACCGTGAAAGGGGACATCCACGACATCGGTAAGAACCTCGTTGCCATGATGCTCGAGGGTGCGGGCTTTGAGGTCTACGACATCGGCATCAATAATGCTGTCGAGGATTACATTGCGGCGCTTGAGCGTCATAAGCCTGACATCCTCGGTATGTCGGCACTGCTGACCACAACCATGCCTTACATGAAGGTTGTGATTGATGCGTTGAAAGAGCAGGGCATCCGGGATGACTTCATTGTGATGGTGGGTGGAGCGCCACTTAACGAGGAGTTTGGCGAGGCCGTAGGTGCTGACGCTTACTGCCGTGATGCGGCTGAGGCTGCGACTACTGCCGTTCGCTTAGTTGAAGCGCGTCGACTGGCTCAGGTCTGATCACACTTGGGGCGCTTACTAGTCATTGGTTGTGGCGCCCTCGCAGAAGAGCTTGCAGCACTTAAAAGAGCCAATCATTGGACCAGACTTGATATTAAGTGCCTCGATGCGGCATTACACAATCGTCCTGAGCGAATAGCCGACCGGCTGGAGTCGGTGCTAGCCCAACATCACGCCGAGTACACCAATATATTGATTGCCTATGCCGACTGCGGTTCCCGCGGTGCCGTCGATCGCGTTGCGCAGCAGTTTAACGCCCAGCGCTTACCGGGGGCCCACTGCTACGAGTTCTATGCAACCAGTCCCGTATTTGCGGCGCTCGCAGAAGCAGAGCCAGGGACCTTTTATTTGACAGATTTTCTCGTACGTCATTTCGATCGGTTGGTGATTAAGGATATGAAGCTGGACGAGCACCCAGAACTAGAGGAAATGTTATTTGGTCGTTACCGTAAGGTGGTATATCTGGCCCAGGGCGATAGTAGTGAACTTCTTGACCGGGCAGAGCGGGCGGCTATGCGACTAAAGTTACCTCTAAAAGTGGTTACAACGGGTTACGGCTTGTTAGCTAAAACAGTTGAAGAAGAATTTATACGTGTCATCACCTAATGTGCTTTGACTTGCGTAAAACAGATTGAGAGGCCGTTAATCCCAATTCACCCCAATCTCCAACCGATCAAAAAGGAAGATTAACAACGTGCAAAGAATCGATGTCTTATGGAGAGATATTCCTTCCCAGGTTCAGATAAAGCGCGGGCGAGAGCGCGGGAAATACCTTCTGGAGCATCGGTTTCAAGCGGCGATAGATCGCGCTGCAATGCGAGCAGGCAAGGGCGGCAGTGATGCTTATCTCGAGGAATGGCGCCGGATAACAACATCCATAGAGTCAGATCTTTCTCCGCGAGAATTGGCCGAACAAATAGGGAAAATCCTCGAAGCGGAGGTCAGTGACGAGGCGCTCAAGGCCATGGTTGCAAATAAAGGTTTCAAGGACGCGAATTAACTTGCATCCGACTCTATGAGGCGTTAAAAAAACGCGCCTAAATTCAACCATCGTATTCGGTCGAGCGGTAAGTATAGGAGCACATGGTTTTACAATAAAAAGTGCACGACAATGACGATTTGGGTCGTGCAGGAGACACTCATGACCACCACTATTATCAGCTCGGCCACCAAAGAAGTTCACATCGGTTTTGATCAACCATTCGTCGTCATTGGTGAGCGCATAAACCCGACTGGGCGAAAAATTCTCGCCGAGGAGATGAAGAACGGGGACTACAGTCGCGTGGAGGCTGATGCATTGGCTCAGGTCGCGGCAGGCGCCCAGATGCTGGATGTGAATGCAGGTATTCCGCTGGCGGATGAGCCTCGCATCCTCGCTGAAGCAATACAGTTAGTTCAGTCAGTGACGGACGTACCACTGAGCATCGACTCCTCGATTGTTGAGGCTCTCGAGTCGGGTCTCGCGGTCTACCAGGGCAAAGCTTTGGTTAACTCGGTCACGGGTGAAGATGAAGTTCTCGAGCGTGTGCTTCCCTTGGTCGCCAAACACGGCGCAGCTGTTGTTGCCATTTCAAACGACGAGACAGGCATCTCTGAAGATCCCCATGTGCGTTTTGAGGTGGCGAAAAAAATTGTTCAGCGCGCCGCTGACTACGGAATTTCCCATGAGGACGTGGTTGTTGATCCGTTGGTGATGCCAATTGGTGCTATCAATCAGGCGGGTGTGCAAGTGATGGAGCTCGTGCGGCGACTGCGGACGGAGCTTAAGGTCAACACCACCTGCGGCGCTTCCAACGTCAGTTTTGGTTTGCCCAACCGAAATGGCATCAATGCAGCGTTCTTGACCATGGCAATGGGCGCAGGTATGACTTCGGCAATCACCAGTCCATTGCATGCCGAGGTGATGCAAGCGGTTCGAGGTGGCGACGTCATGATGGGGCATGACCCCGATTGCGCGAACTGGATTAAGGCGTACCGTGAGCCTGCCCCGGAGGGAGCTGGCGGCCGTCGTGGTCGTGCTGGGCGTCGCCGAGGCTAACGCGTAATACGTGTCTAGCGAGCAGGTCAAAGTTCTTTTTTTACCATCGGGTAAGCGCGGCGAATTCCCGAAGCATACCCAATTGCTCGATGCTGCCCGCACCTTGGGCGTGGATATCGATTCGGTCTGCGGCGGTAGAGGCTTGTGCGGTAGATGCCAAATCTCCTGTATGTCGGGTACATTCCAAAAGCACAGGATGACCTCAAGCCCAGCGCATCTCTCGCCTCTGGTTGCCACAGAAATAAAATTTAACGAGCGTAAGGGCCCATTACCGGAAGGGCGGCGTTTGAGCTGTCACGCCGAGTTGCTCGATGACGTGATTGTTGACGTGCCGCCCGAGAGTCAGGTGCACCGTCAAATCATCCGCAAAGATGCCGAGCATCGGGATATCGAGCTCAATACCGCCACACGTCTCTACTTCGTGACACTG
The DNA here is from genome assembly GCA_002862405.1 of Pseudomonadota bacterium. Lineage (GTDB taxonomy): Bacteria > Pseudomonadota > Gammaproteobacteria > Pseudomonadales > Halieaceae > Luminiphilus. Next base: position 9,399 of record PKCZ01000168.1, on the reverse strand, counting down.
CCAGAGTCCACGCTGGAAGATGCGCGGGGCGAAGCGAAACTGCTCATGTCCTCGCTTGAGTCCGAGTGGGGTTTGACCGACCTTCGCATTGAAACTAGCGAGCTGGTAAAGCTGCAGGTGGCACTGGCAACGGGTGACCGAGGTATCACGGTAGCCGTTTTTGAATCAACACAGATTATTGGTGTCTGGTCAGGTCTATTCGACGCGCCCCGGGGTGTGGCGGTTGATGTGGGCTCAACGACCGTCGCAGCACACCTGTGTGATCTTGCCACAGGCGATGTGTTGTCTTCGGCCAGCGTTATGAATCCGCAGATACCATTCGGTGAAGACCTCATGAGTCGCGTCAGTTACATCATGATGCATCCGGAGGGTGCTGAGGCGATGAGCTCCGCTATTCAAACAGCGCTAAGTAAGCTTTTTGCAGAGCTGACCGATCAACTGGGTGAGCCGACCGACAATATTTTAGAGGTTTCATTGGTTGCCAACCCCATCATGCATCATTTGGTTTTGGGCATTAATCCAATCAATTTGGGGGGCGCGCCGTTTGCTCTGACCATCAACGAGGCTGTCACGCTCAAAGCCCGTGATCTTGGTCTCGATACCCACAACCAAGCACGTTTATTTGTACTACCTTGCATTGCCGGACATGTGGGCGCCGATACGGCAGGGGTTATCCTCGCCGAGAGTCCTGATAGTGATAACGCGATGAGTCTTATCGTTGACGTGGGTACCAATGCTGAGATTGTGCTTGGCAACAAAGACCGACTTCTCGTGTGCTCAAGCCCAACGGGACCGGCTTTTGAGGGCGGTGAAATTAGCGCCGGACAGCGGGCTACGGCTGGGGCAATCGAACGAGTACGAATCGATCGTGAAACGCTAGAGCCAAAATTCAGAGTGATTGGCTCCGAGCTGTGGTCAACGGAAGCGGGTTTCGAGGATTCAACCAAGGAACTCAAAATCACTGGCATCTGTGGCTCGGGCATTATCGAGGTCGTCGCGGAGATGTTCCTCGCAGGCGTTATTTCTGAGGATGGCATCGTCGATGGAGCGCTCGCTGAGCGCAGTTCGCGCGTCCGGTCTCACGGAAGAACTTGGTCCTATGTGCTTCATTTTGCCGAGGATGAAACCCAGCGCGATATCGTTGTGACTCAGAATGATGTGCGACAGATTCAGCTAGCGAAGGCTGCGCTCTATGCGGGTATAAAGTTACTCATGGATAAGATGGGTGTGTCAGCCGTCGACCGAATCCGTCTTGCAGGTGCCTTTGGCAGTCACATTAGCGTCGAACACGCCATGGTGCTGGGACTGATTCCCGACTGCGCTCTTGATCATGTGTCCTCTGCGGGTAACGCGGCGGGTGTTGGCGCTCGCATAGCGCTCCTTGATCACAAGGCCCGTGGCGCTATCCAGCAGACAGTGAACCGTGCCGAGCGAATTGAAACGGCAACGGAATCTGACTTCCAGGACCACTTCGTCGCAGCCATGGCATTTCCTCACAAGACAGACACCTATCCACACTTGTTTTCCGCAGTGGAGCCGCCGTTGAAGAGAGTGGTTGAGCAAACTGACGGTCGACGGCGGCGACGGCGCTCTTAATCGACCGCCAGAGCTAGTGCTTATCTGTCAGTGAATATTCCATCACACTGCGGATGAGCAGGTTTTAAATCGGTCCACGATATCCGGCTAAAAAAAGGAGCCCGTAGGCTTCTGTTCATAGACTTTAGCTTTTTGGCCGCTCGTTTGTTGGGTCCAAAACCGCACCGTAACCCACTTTCATTACCTTGGCCTCATAGTGCTCACCAAAGTATTCGATGAGTACGGTATCGCCCTCTTTTGCCTTATTTGTAGGCAGATAACCCATCGCAATATTCACGCCAAGACTCGGGCCGAACGCCATGCTGGTGGTGTAAGACCGGCGACCGTGCGCATCGATGATGACGTCTTTTGAAGCTGGATCGAGAATGGGCCAGTTGCCAACAGGGTAGCGTACGACGCCGTTACTGTCGGTTGTGTCTTGCAGAACAAATGTGCAGAGGTAGGCGGCTTGCTCATCAAGCTCGCGCTGTTGCACATAGGCCTCTTTACCATGAAAGTCTGCCGCCTTGACCTTGGGTCGAGCCAGACCCGCTTCGTATAGGTTGTAGTCAATTTCAAGATCGGCATTCTGAAGACGCAAGCTCTTTTCCAGTCGTCGGCTGTTAGCGTAGGTCTCGATACCAACCGGTGTTACCCTGAGCTTAAACAACGCATCCCAAATCGCGAGGCCATCCGAGAACGGGAAGTAGAGCTCCCAGCCCTGCTCGCCAACGTAGCTGATGCGGAAGGCCCAAACCTTGACACCGCAGACTGTGATTTCCTTAGTCGTTGCGAATGGAAAAGACTCGTTGGAGATGCTTTCAGGGTCATCCATTAACTTGGCTAGCGTCACCCGTGCCTCAGGGCCCCAGAGCCCCAAAGTCGCCAGCTCCTCGCTGCGATCATGGAATGTGACATTAGCGAAGCCCTTGCGATCACTCATGTCACGCATCCAAATGTAGTCACGGTGGCCCGTGTCACCACCGCACACCACTCGGAAGCAATCCTCGGCGAGTCTGATGATGGTGAGATCAGAGCGGATACCACCTGCGTGATCGAGGAAGTGTGTGTAAACACCCTTTCCAATGGCGGTATCAGCACCGACCTTTGCCACAGAGAGGTATTCCATAAGGCCTTCCGCGTCTGCGCCTTCAACATCAAAAATGGCGAAGTGCGAAAGATTGATCATGCCAACACCTTCGCTCATAGCGAGTTGCTCGGCGTTGGAAACTTCCCAGAAGTGACGGCTATCCCACTCAGCTTCTCTCACAGGTACCTGGTTGCGATACTTTGCGAGCAAGGTTTCTTCGTTAGCTGCGTAGCCGTGCGCTCGCTCCCAACCGGCAACTTCCATAAAGTAACCACCCAGTGCGACTTCGCGCTCGTAAAAGGGGCTCACCCGCATGCCCCGTGATGTGGCAAAAGGCTCGCGAGGGTGCACCGCAGGAGTGTAGATTTTCTGGGCTGACTCGTAGCAACGGCCACGGATATAATCATCGGTTTTCTGAATCGGATAGTGACGGGCGGGGTCGATGCTATGGGGATCCATGCTCGTTCTGCCATGCGTCATCCATTCAGCAAGCAGTTTTCCAGCGCCGGGACCGTCCTTGACCCAAACCGCTTCACATAACCACAGATTCTTTAGGTCAACGGACTCACCAATGATCGATCCACTGTCGACCGTGACCGATAGAAGGCCATTGAATGAACGTCGCTCTTCCCAACCGAGCTCACCCAGCACGGGAGTCAGCTCAATCGCTCGCTCGAATGCTTCCATTACCTGATCCAACGTCATGTCTCGCATGGAGGGTGAGAGGCGTGCCTCATCGGGCTCGGCAATGTCCCGAGCCTCAACTAGTCGCGGCTCGAAGGGTTCATAGTAGCCCCACTCTAAAAGGCCGCCCTCAGGTGTGGTGGGATCGCCGGTATCTCGCACATAGGCGGAGTTCCCTTGGTCGCGCATCAGTGGATAAACGATGTCCTTACCTGTTCCCTCGAGGTGTTCCCAAGGTCCGAAAAACAACAGTGGGTGCTCGAGCGGCATGAGGGGCAGCTTCACGTTGGCCGTGTCAGAGATTAGTGATCCCCAGATTCCGGCACAGAGCACAATGTAGTCGGCCATGATTGTGCCCTTGGGTGTTTCGACACCGACGGCAACGCCATCTTCGACCAAAATCTTGTTTGCCGTGGTATACGCAAAGGCTTTGAGCTTCCCACTCGCGACAGCTTCATCCACCAAATCGCCAGCTACTTTCTGCGAGCGAGGTGTTACGAGACCAGCATCGGGGTCCCACATGGCGCCTTGAATTTGATCTTCCTCAAGAAGTGGGAATTTTTCTTTCGCCTCGGCCGCAGAGATCATATAGGCATTGGTGCCAAAGGCCTTCCCAGAGCCCACTTTTCTAATAAGCTCAAGCATTCGCTCATCATCGTCTTTGCGCGCGACTTCCATCCCACCAATTTGGATGTAGTTGCCGCGCTGTTTGTAGAATTCCCGGCTGTAGTTACTAGTGAACACATTCAGCTTGTCATGAGACGTCATATAGCAAAAATCCGACGCGTGAGATGTCGAGCCGATATCCGTGGGAATCGCTGACTTTTCAAGGCCTACAATGTCGTCCCAGCCTTCTTCAATCAGGTGATGAACCACCGATGCGCCGACGATACCGCCCTGTCCGATGACAACGACCTTGGCGTGTTCTGGTAAAGCCGCCATGAATGTCTCCTCTTGCAAATTATTCTTGTAGACACGCGCGGAGTGTATGCCTTGTGCGCCTCAAACGAAATAGATTCGGTCTCGATTTAGCGGTACTTTTTGACGCATTAATCGACGATTACCCCTCACATGTTAGCCTTGCAGTTATAGGCACAAAATCGCCTGCGTTTTGTGCGGAGTTTGATACGCTCTATGACAATCTGTGTGACTGTTTGAGCGTCTATTTGTCCGATTTGAGGTGCCTTTATTTCTGATGGAAAACGCAAGCCTTACCGCCATCGCCGGAATTACCGCTGGGCATGTCACAGATGAATTGAATATGACAGGTGTCACCGTCGTGCGCTTTGCCGGCAATGGCGCGAGAGCGGCTGTTTCTGTTCAAGGAGCGGCGCCGGGAACACGTGAGACCGATTTATTGGAAGCCGGTAATTTGGTTGAAAAGGTTCATGCCATCGTCCTGACTGGGGGCAGCGCCTATGGCTTGGATGCCGCGTCAGGTGTTATGGCGGCGCTCGAGGAGGAAGGTGTTGGATTGCCCGTTTCCGAAGAGACAGTTGTCCCCATCGTGCCCGCGGCTGTCTTGTTTGATTTGAACGTAGGGTCATCGAGCGTAAGACCAGGGGTTAATTGGGGTTACGAGGCTGCTCAACAGGCGAATGATTCGCCTATTACATCTGGTAATGTCGGCGCCGGTATGGGTGCGACAGTTGGCAAGCTGTTGGGCCCCGCCCGGGCAACCAAGGGAGGCTTGGGTAGCGCGCGTATCGACTTGGATAATGGCGTTATTGTTTCAGCACTTGTGGCAGTCAACGCGGTGGGTGAGATAGTCGATACCCTTAGCAATACTGTCGTCGCCGGCATCCGGGCAAACGATGTTGGTCAGTATGACTCAGCCATTGATGTAGCACTTGGCAACACTGCAAAAGTACCGGTTGCTGGGACCAACACCACCTTGGGTCTCATTGCCACCAACGCAAATTTAAGTAAAGCTCAATTAAAAAAAGTAGCCGAAATGGCACATGACGGGATGGCACGGGCAATTCGGCCCATTCACACGCAGTTCGATGGTGATACGGTGTTTGCGGTCTCTATGCCCTGGTCTGAGGTTGAAACGACCGCTGACGCCCAGCTGAATAGCATTGGCATCGCAGGAGCGAAGGCACTTGAGTTCGCCATTGTTGATGCGGTCCGAGCCGCCAAATCAGTTGGCGATGTGGTTGCCTGCTGCGACTGGTATATTGACTGAGTTACGCTCGTCAAGCCTACGGGTAATTGCTCGATACCTTGGCGCTACACGCCGACAGAACTGGGTTTTCGCAGGGCCCCGGCATTCATCGCAGACGCCCCTTTTTTGTGCGTTTCTCCCTTGACGCGGCACCCCTGACTCCCTAGACTCTCGCCCCTCAGTCGCGGGACCCTTGGTTGCAGACCCAGAGTTTCGTGTGAATGCCTTCGATGATACAGGCGTCGATGCAAGGGGCATTGTTAAGACTTGATGCGGGGTGGAGCAGCCTGGTAGCTCGTCGGGCTCATAACCCGAAGGTCGTCGGTTCAAATCCGGCCCCCGCTACCAACATAGCGCGTTTGTTGGCGCTGCATTTTAGGCCCCTTGTTCGGGCCTTTTTTGTATCTGAAATTTGCCGAGGACGGCGATGAATACGATGGGTGGTAAAGAGAGCCAGCTGCTCAACATGCTTGAACCGACAGTCGGTATGTTGGGGTATGAGCTATGGGGATTGGAGCTATTGAGCCCCAACCGTCGTCCTACATTGCGGGTGTACATCGACAAAGGTGATGGCGTCACAGTTGATGATTGCGCATCGGTCAGTCGACACATCAGCGGTGTTTTGGACGTCGAGGATCCTTTTGTAGGCGAATACACCTTAGAGGTGTCTTCACCCGGTATCGATCGCTTGCTCTTCAAAAAGGAGCAGTTTGCGGCTTACGAGGAGCAGCCGATTGAAGTGAAGCTTCGATTACCTTTCGAGGGTCGTCGAAAGTTTCGAGGTTGGTTTTTTGGGTTCGATGGCGACGACATTGTGGTACGCGTCGACAAGCACGAGTATTTATTGCCGTTAAGCAGGGTCGACAGAGCACGCGTTGTACCCACACCTGAGTGGATTGAACGCGCTCGTCCAGCGACGGTCAGTGCAATGAATGAGAGTTTAAAAGAGGGCGATTCGGTCCTCGATGAAGAGAGTGAGACATAGCGAATGAACAAAGAAATCTTGATGGTCGCCGAAGCCGTTTCTAACGAGAAAGGCGTATCCGAAGACATTATCTTTGAAGCCATCGAACTGGCGCTCGCCACCGCGACAAAGAAGCGATACGACGAGGAGTCTGATATCGAAGTGACAATCGATCGCGACTCTGGCGACTACGTCACCAAGCGTAAGTGGTTGGTCGTGCCCGATACGGAACTTGCGCTCTTGGGCACACAATTTACGACTGAAGAGGCGATTGAAGTTGATGGGAATCTTCGCCCGGGTGATGTGCATGAAGAGGTCGTCGAAAATGTCGGCTTTGGCCGTATCGCAGCGCAAACTGCTAAGCAGGTAATCGTGCAGCGTGTCCGAGAGGCTGAGCGTGCCCAGGTTGTGGATCAATACAAGGACCGCATGGGTGAGCTTCTGGCAGGCACAGTGAAGAAGGTCACGCGCGACAACATTATCTTGGATCTTGGTAACAATGCAGAGGGCTTACTGCCTCGTTCAGAGCTGGTCGGACGAGAGACATTCAGAATGAATGACCGCGTGCGCGCAATCCTGCTAGGGATCAATGAGGAGTCAAGAGGCCCACAGTTAATTCTGTCGCGCGCTTGCAAGGAGATGCTGATCGAGCTCTTTAAGATTGAAGTGCCCGAGATCTCCGAAGGAGTTATTCAAATTCGATCGGCGGCGCGAGATCCCGGTTCTCGAGCAAAGATCGCTGTGAAAACCGGCGATCAGCGTATCGATCCTGTGGGTGCCTGCGTCGGTATGCGAGGGTCCCGGGTACAAGCGGTATCCAACGAACTCGATACTGAACGCGTTGATATCATCCTATGGGACGACAACCCCGCGCAGTTGGTGATTAATGCCATGTCACCGGCCGAGGTTGAATCCATCGTTGTTGATGAAGACAGCAATACCATGGAAGTTGCGGTGGCCGAAGATAACCTAGCGCAAGCAATTGGGCGCGGAGGACAGAACGTTCGTTTGGCCTCAGATCTTACCGGCTGGACCATCAATGTGATGAGCACAGATGAGGCGATCGAGAAGCAGGAGGCCGAAGCCGGCGAGATCATGGAGACCTTCATGAATGCTCTCGACGTCGATGAAGATGTCGCTGCTGTACTGGTCGAGGAAGGGTTCACCACAGTGGAGGAAGTTGCTTACGTGCCTTTGGAAGAGATGGCTGGTATCGAAGGCTTCGATGAGGACATCGCAGAGGAGCTTCGCGCCAGAGCTAAGGATGCATTGCTAACCATGGCGATCGCGTCTGAAGAGGAGCTTGGCTCCAATGAGCCAGCGCAGGACCTCCTTGAGATGCGAGGCATGGATAAGCAACTTGCTTACGTATTGGCAAGTATGAGTGTTATCACCATGGAGGATCTTGCTGAGCAGAGTGTGGATGAGCTCATGGATATTGAAGGTATGACTGAAGAGTGGGCTGCCGAGCTCATCATGACTGCTCGCGAGCCATGGTTCGCGGAAGAGGGGGAGTCTGCGTAAGTAGCGGATTAAGCGAAACGACAGACGAACAACAGCGACACTAGAGAGAGACGAAATGGCTGAAGTAACGGTAGAGCAGTTAGCAAAGACCGTGGGAACAGATCCCGATAAGCTGCTTTCGCAGATGAAGGATGCGGGTCTTCCGCACAACAAGGCAGACGAGGGCGTCTCTGACGATGACAAGCGCACCCTACTTGCTCATTTGAAGCGAAGCCACGGTAGCGAAGAAGCGGCGCCTCGAAAAATTACCTTGAAGCGCAAGTCGGTGAGCACCCTCAAAACGGGTGGCAGCTCCGGTAAGCGCATGGTCAATGTTGAGGTCCGAAAGAAGCGGACCTACGTTAAGCGTCCCGAAGCGGAGGAGGTAGCCGAGCCTGAAGTTCCGGAGGTGGCGCCTGCGGCCGAGGGAGCAGCGGAGCCAGCGGCTTCTGCTGATCCCGTTGCAAAGGCGGATACGTCGGGAGTGGCTGCTGAAGCCACCGATACTGTTGAAGCAGCCGAAACTGCGGAAGCACAGGGTGATGCTGCGCCGCCGACTGAGGCTGTTGAGGAGACAGAGGAAGATCCGCGTAATTTAGATCCAGAGGTACTTCGGCAGCGTGCAGCCGCACGTCGACGTTCAGAGGAAGAGGATCGTAAGCGTAAGTTGGACGAGGCGGTTGCCGCGCGAAAGGCGGACGAGGAACGAAAAAAGGCCGAGCAAGACGCAGCTCAGAAGACGGCGGCAGCCGAGAAAGCGGCTTCAACACAAGGTGAAAAGCGACCTAAGCGCTTACACGAAGCGCCGTCGAAAGATAGTGGGCGTGATTCGGATGACAACCGGCGAAAGCCTAGCCGAGGTCGTTTGGATCGCTCGAACCTGTCGGGTGGTCGCGGGAAGCAGAGAGGCCATAACCTGTCGCTGAGCGATATTGAAGCAGCTGAATCAGGGATGGGGCGTGCGCGCGGCAGTAAGCGACGACGTGGCGGCGATGAGCCGAACCAACATGCCTTTGAGCAGCCTACCGAGAAGATTATTTACGACGTCGAGTTGCCAGAAAATATTAGCGTGGGTGATCTCGCGCAGCAGATGGCGGTGAAAGCGGGTGTGGTGATTAAAGAGCTCATGAAGCTCGGTGTCATGGCAACCATTAACCAGATGATTGATCAGGACACAGCGAGTCTCGTTGTTGAGGAACTCGGCCATCGCATCAAGTTAAAGAGTGATGATGAGCTTGAGGAGCAGTTAGAGGAGTCTCTCGCAAGCCAAGAGGGCACTCCTAAACTTCGAGCACCTGTGGTTACTGTGATGGGTCACGTCGATCACGGTAAGACATCGTTGCTTGACTACATTCGTAGCTCACGTGTCGCCGTCGGTGAGGCGGGTGGTATTACCCAGCATATTGGTGCTTACCA
>PKCZ01000123.1 GCA_002862405.1 Pseudomonadota bacterium | reverse complement strand
GCAATGGTTTTGGGGATTGGCCTTGGGTCCGTCCTAGAGGTCGTCTTGGGATCACTCAGTCCGGACAGTCGCCTTTACGGGTTTTTGTACAACGGCATGATAATGGGCCTGTTCGATGTCCTCGGCCGGATTTTCATTGCATCGCTCAAGTTGCTCGTTGTGCCTTTGGTTCTCGTGTCTCTGATATGTGGTATGGCAGCCCTTGGTGCCAGTAGTCGCATGGGACCCATCGCAGGAAAGACCTTGGGGCTTTACCTCGTCACGACCTGTATCGCTGTGAGCTTGGGTTTGGCCATTGCCTTGGCTGTTGGCCCTGGCGAAGGCGTTAATGCCGTTGCGAGTTCAGACTTTGTGCCCAAAGAAGCGCCGCCCATCAAAGAAACATTGATCAATATTTTCCCGACTAACCCTGTCGCCGCCATGGCCGAAGGCAACATGCTTCAGGTGATCGTGTTCGCTTTACTCGTAGGCTTCGCACTGACACGTGCCGGTGAGGCGGGTCAGCGTTTGATTGCCTGGTTCCAGGATATGGAAGTTGTTGTGATGAAAATGGTGGGTGTGTTGATTGAACTTGCGCCTTATGGTGTTTTCGCGCTGCTGACCAAGCTTTTTGCCACCATGGGATTCAGTACCATTTTCGATTTGGCAGCATACTTCTTTACTCTGCTTGGTGTGCTCCTGTTCCATGGATTGGTGGTTTACGGTCTGGTTTTACGAACACTTACGCCGCTCTCTCCCGCAATGTTGCGGCAAAAAATGCGCCGCGTCTGGGCCTTTGCATTTTCTACTTCATCGTCGGGGGCCACCTTGCCCGTGACGCTACGAACCGTTGAGAAGCGCCTTGGCGTGAATAAAAGTGTCGCTGGTTTTTCTGTGCCTCTAGGCGCAACCATCAATATGGATGGCACCGCTATCATGCAAGGTGTTGCCACTGTTTTCATTGCACAGGTCTACGGTATTGACCTGTCCAGCAGCCAGCTTCTGATGGTTGTCCTCACTGCCACGCTGGCCTCCATTGGGACCGCCGCGGTGCCCAGCGCAGGCTTGATTATGCTGTCACTCGTATTGACGCAGGCGGGACTACCGGTCGAGGGGATTGCGCTTATTCTTGGGGTCGATCGTTTGCTGGATATGGTTAGGACCGCCGTTAACGTCACGGGTGACGCTACGGTATCGACCGTGGTCGCCTACCACGAAGGGCAACTTGATGAAGTGGTGTTCAATGACCCGGACGCGGATATTGAGGGTGATGGTGAGACACAGAGGACTGCATCATGAGCCTGTCGGTTACCGTCGTCCCGGTTACGCCTTACCAACAGAACTGCTCGATCATAAAGTGCGAGACCACGGGGCTGGCCGCGGTGGTCGACCCGGGCGGTGATACCGATCGCATCAAAGCTGCTATTGAAAAGATGGGTGCTAAGGTGGAGAAGATTTTGCTCACTCACGGACACATGGACCATTGCGCCGCAGCGGATGTCTTGCGTAAAGAGTGGCAGGTACCCATCGAAGGCCCGGAGGAGGGTGATCGGTTTTGGATCGATAATCTGCCCAAGTGGTGCGAAATGTCAGGCTTTCCCATGGCTGAAGCTTTTGAGCCTGACCGTTGGCTTGTTGACGGTGACACCGTAACAGTCGGCGCCCTTGAGCTCGCGGTTATCCATTGCCCGGGCCACACCCCGGGACATGTGGTCTTTTTTGACGGAGCCCAGCGATTGGCGTGGGTGGGCGATGTTATTTTTGCGGGCTCTATTGGTCGCACCGACTTTCCAAAAGGCAACCACGACGAACTTATTCACTCGATAAGGGAAAAGCTTTTTCCGCTGGGAGATAACGTGCAGTTCGTTCCTGGACACGGGCCGGATTCAACGTTTGGGCGGGAGCGTGCAACCAATCCGTTTGTTGCTGACACCCAGTTTGGCTAAGTACAAGGCCGCTTAGGCGGCCACAAACCCATCCCAAGTCGCCATGTAATCGATGAACTTAGGTCCAAGGCCCTGAGCCGCCAAGTGCTCTCTCGTGACCGGCAAGGCATGCATTTCGAAATCCGCATTTGTCAGTGCTTGTTTTGGGAAATCAGCATGGATAACCGCCGCGCGGCCGACGAGGACAAAGTCCAAACCACTTTCTATGGCTTGCTCACACGCCTTTGCCGAATAAAGCTTACCGGCTGCACCCAGTGCGACCCCTTTGCGAGGTAAGTCGGTGAACACTTTGAGCAGCGACTGTCCTGCAAAGGCTTCATCTTGTGCGTCTTTGAAAACGTCCCAGAGCGACATATCAAGATAATCCAGGCGAGGATCGACGAGCAGCTCCGATGCGAGGTCGCGTATTTCCTCTGTCCGCTGGCCAAAGCGCTCGGGTGATAAGCGGACACCCAGGCTGAACTCACGACCACAGGCCTGGTTGATCCCAGCAATGATGTCGAACAGAACTTTTGCGCGCTTTTCGGGAGAGCCACCGTACGCGTCATCGCGACGATTGAACTGGGGGCTTAGAAACTGTGCGAGCAGGTAGCCGTGTGCACCGTGGAGCTGAACGCCATCGAACCCTGCTCGCTGACTACGAACGGCGGCAGCAATACAGTCCTCGATAAAGCCTTCGACTTCTTCGATGGTCATGGCTTTTGAGCCCGTCGACTCATCGTCAGAGGGGCACATTGGTACATCGTCGCAGTAGCTACCCATGGCACGCATGCCGCCGTGGTGGAGTTGGACCACCGCATGGCTGCCGTGCACTTTAATCCCCTCTGCAAGCCGCGCGAGACCTTTTAGGTGTAAATCTTCGTGTGCGCCTAACTGTCCTGGGAAGCCCACGCCTCGGTGCTGTACTGAGGTTGCGCAGGTCATGGTTAGCCCAAACCCTCCCTCGGCTCTGCGGGTAAGCCAGTGGTACTCATCATCACTGAGTACTCCGTCAGCACCACTCTGCAGATTGGTCAGGGCGGCGAGCATGTAGCGGTTCTTAATGGTCGATCCATTGGCAAATGTGAAAGGAGCTGCCAGAGCGCTCATAAGCTTATCCTCGGTTATTAGTTTTGGTATGCGGTACCGGCAAAGACGGTGCCGATGACCTCAATTGACCGTAACTGTTCCAGCGGCACGGTCAGAGGATCAGCCGCCAGCACAGTAAAGTCTGCCGCCTTTCCCGCTCGTATTGAGCCGATGGAGTCCTCGAGCCTCAAGATCCATGCCGCATCAATGGTAACGGCTTTCAGCGCACCGTATCGACTCATAACTTCAGCTTGTCCGGTTTTTTCACCCGATATATTTTCTCGTGCGACGGCAGTCCACATCAGCGTCAGCGGTGAGAGTGGTGCCATTGGGCTGTCAGAGTGGAGTCCAACGGGAACACCTTTTGATTCCAAGGAGCCGAGTCGCACCATTTGGGGTCCCCGATCAGGGCCGAGCCAATCGCCGCTGTACATCTCGGACAGAATGTAATGGTAGTAAGGGTTTGCAGAGACAGCCGCGCCGAGGGCTGCAAGTTTTCGGTTTTGATCTTCCGTACTGTAGGCAAAGTGCTCCAGCGTCATGCGGTGATCAGCACGAGGACTCTCGCGCAACAGGTAGTCCAGAAGATCAATGAAGCGTGCCGTGGCGGCATCGCCATTACTGTGGGCATGAATCTGAAAGCCAGCGTCCCAAAACGTTTTAGCGAATGTCTCGAGTGTGGGGACATCGACCATCCATACACCCGTGTGGCCGTCGAGGTAGCCAGGTGACCCCATCTGGGAGAGGCCCGAAAAGATCGCACCATCAATCATGAGTTTGAAGTGATTACCCACCGTCACTTGATCATCGTTCATGGTTTGCCATTCGCGGACTTCAGCAAGCGCTCGCTCCGCGGATTTTTGCCGTGTGATGAAATGGGTAATGATGGGTGTGAGAAGCACTCGAACACCGACAGGGTCACCGGCCACTGCGGCTTTTACAGCCTGAATTTCAGCAACGGGGTTACCAAAAATACCGGTGCCCATATCCGCAGCAGTCGTCACCCCTGATTCGTGCATCATGGAGAGGAAGTTCTGCATGCCCTTCATGTAGCGGGCGGGCTCAAAGAGAAATCCCATGCGCGGGAATACTGCTCTCAGGCCCAGTTCATAGAAGTGTCCTCGTTCCCAACTGGCTCCATGAGGAATGGCATCCGCATCATCCTTGGTAACGCCCAGGAGTTCCCAGGCCGCATCATTGCCAATAAGCTCATGAAACGAGCGGTGCCAAAGCATAACCGGTGTATCGCCAAACCAGTCGTTGAGATCATCCCGCCACACCTCGCCGTGCCACAGCGGGTGATAGCCAAAAGCGACAAACGGTACTGACGCATCTTCATGTTGCGCGACCAGATTTTGCAGTGCACTTCGGTAGCCCTCGGGCGTTGTCGCTCCGAGGAAATCACCGGTGGGTAGGTACCAGTCATCGGGTGCAAGAAAGGGGAACTGTGTCAAAACCGCAGGCAGAGTAGGATGGACATGAGGATCAATGAAGCCCGGTGTCATGACCTTGCCTTCGAACTGTCGGTCGATCCGAGCACCGCGCGCAGCAATCAACGGGCTCAGGCTATCCAAGGAGCCAACGGCTAAGACTTTTCCGTCTTCCACCGCTACGGCGGTGGCCTCGGGTAGTGCGGGTTCCATGGTTCGAATGAGCTTGGCCGTGTAAACCACTGTTTCTGCTTGGATGCTCTGCGTCAGTGACAGCAATGCAAGAGCAACCATTATTGTTATGGGGCGCATGAGACCTCCCTGTATCGCCACGCCATGATGTCATGAAATATGGGATGACAGCAGTAGGCCTATCGAAGAACTTTTAGCCAATCTCCGGTGCGTGGCTCGCCACTGGGGTAGTAGCCATTGATCAACCGCAATTGATTTTCTGCATCGGGTACCCGAACGCCCGAGCTCAGCGATCCAAAGGTGGCACCCCTGGGTACTTGCACGTAGTTCAAGACGTGGCTTTCGCCTCGCTTTTTCTCTCTCGCAAAGAGGGGTCGAAAGGAAGTGATGATGGTTTTAAATCCGGCATCGGCAGTACCGAAGTCGCTGGCTTCGCCCTCAAATAAAAAGCGGAATCGGTGATCAACAATACCTAAGCGCTTCTGAACCCCGCCAGCACTTGCCAGTCCGGTCGCTCCCTTCAGGCCTTCGTTTTCAATCGACTCCTGTCCACTGACCTCGCCAGAAGCCAGCTCGGGAAGTGCGTCATCGGGGCTTTTATCAGCGTCTACCTTGGCGATTTTGATTTTGAGAGTCGCATCCGAATCAGGGGCTTTCGCCACAATTTCCCGCGTCGTTGCCGTGACGACCCAGTTCTCGGGGTGCTCAAACGTAAAATCCAGTTTGTTGTGATAATAACGCAGGGGGTCACTTTGCGCCTCGGCGCTCGCACCGACCACCATTCCTTCGGTCTCGCGCCTGAACCGGCCAGGTAACTCTGGGTTCTCGGGCATCGTGTCGAGATCTAAGCTGTTGGCTGTCTTGATAACCGTCTGCAGTCGCAAGTCATTTCTAGGATGGCTGGCGTACAGCCCGTGATAGGTGCCGGAGGGTTTACCTGAGGCCTTAGCAACCGCTTTGCGGTAGCGCTCCTGATCTTTGAGAACACCGATGACCGATAGCAAGGCATCAGCGTCGTATCCGCTTTTATGCATGAATTCAGCGCCCGCTGCGTCCGCTTCGAGTTCCATATCACGGCCGAAGCCTGAAATAAGCTCTGCGCCGTACATGCTGGTCGCGTCATACAGATCGCCCGATCCGGTTAGGATTAATGCCGATACCGCTGCTACCTGATTGGTAATGGTCTGAGTTCGCCGGCGAGAGTGATGCCGCTCAGTGATATGCCCGATCTCGTGTGCAATGACGCCAGCAAGCTCTGCCTCGCTATCGAGGTAGGCAAGCAGGCCTCGGTTGATATAGATAAGACCGCCGGGCAGCGCGAACGCATTGATGTCAGGCGAGTCCAGTAAGGTAAAGGTGAATTCCTGATTAGGCATGCTGGAGTTAGCCACTAATCGCGCACCGATTTCGTCAATGTAGGCCTGCAACTCGGGGTCGTCGTAGATGCCGATATTCTCAATCAGCTTCTCATGCTCTTCAGCAGCATCGGTCGGAATGCTGACAGGTCGTCCACCGACGGTTACCGTTGATGAACCTGCGCAGCCTGCGATCAGGGCGGTGAAGCAGAGCGAGGCTACAAGTCGTTTCATGGCTTAGGACCCGGCAGACAGATACCGCAGTAGCTGGGTGCCCAGACTGTCGCAGGCGGTATCCTGAACGGGCGCAATGATCGGAATGGGAACAACAACGGCTGGCATGTAGCTTTGCCCACTGGTTAAGGCACTCATCTTTCCGACCTCGGCCCCATCATCAAAGTTCCATATCGTGGCTTCGTATTCGGACTCGGTGCCCCAGGTACCGAAACCAAAGCATCCGGCACCGGTTGGACCAACACCGCAGGTCATGGAGCCACTGCTGTTGGTGTCTTGGGTTCGGCCGTCGATCCATATCATGTAATTGAGGTCAAGGTCCTCCAGCTTATTCGCTACGCTGGGGAGCATCATTAGTCGGCCAACGCTCTCAATACTGAGGGGCGCAGTCCGCGGCTCAAACCATGGGTACAGGGTATCAACAAATTGTCGCTCGGGGATCACGCTGATGCTCTCGCTACCGCGGCTGATGTGATTGCCAATGCAGTCGATAAAATCGGGTTCGGTGTCGTAGTCAGGCGCATGACGCCGACCGAGAACAACAATGCTGCCTTCCCCCATACCTGCGACAGGCGCATCGAATGTCATTTCATCGACATTTGCAGTCACACAACCGCCCAGTAGGCCACCAAGCATCAGGACATAGAGCAGTGCGCGCTTCATTGAGCCTCCTCGGGATTTTTAATCCAATCCATCACGCCCGGTACACGCAGGAAGCTGGTAATAAAATTGGCACCTGCATCGCGGAGGGCCATGACTGCAGCCAAGTTGACGGCATCGATGTCTGACTGCATGAAGGCGGTGGGCGTTTTTCCGTAAGATGTCAGTGGCCACTCGGCAAAGGGTTGCATATTTTCTAGAGAGATGGTGGCATTTTCTTCATCGATAATTTGCTCGGGCTCAGCCAGCGCCAGGTTGTAGCGCATCCAGATCTCGTAGACTTTAACGTTAGTGTATAAGGGGATGGCGTACTGCACGTCGGCCACTTGTGGAATGAGAACAGCGTCGACATCGTAGGCCTGCAGATCTGCGTAGCTCTCAATGAACACCACATTCTGGAAGAACGCCGGGAAGAGAGTAGACCAGAACTCAACTTGTGCTGTGCCTGTGCTGACCCGCCAGCTGACCTCACCACGACCCGTGGCATCATCGACGAGCTCGTGCTCTTTGAATTCCTGGGTGAACAGAACACCTACCGATACAGGCACGGGATCCACCAAGGGCGTCGGGAACGTTCCTTCCACAATGACCTCTCGACTGGTACATGCCGCCAGTACGAGGAGAATAATGAGCATCAGTAGACGCTGCGCCTTACGGCCTAAAGTCATTGAGTCCAACAAACGTCCCACCATTCCGATGCGTCAGTTCTCTCATGAGTGTAGCAAAACGAATGCCCGTGTCCTGCAACTCGGGCGGCCTAATAAACTGTACGGGGAAGCCCACTGCATGGATGCGCACACGCCGCTCCCCGGTGCCTGCTTCTGCGTTCAGCCGATCGACGGTAAGCACGACTTCTTCAATGGATCTGCCGGTAAATTCATCGCCAAAGACGTAGATGGAAATTTTCTTGTCTCGGTCATAAAACGATCTGACAGCCTGCGTAATGCCTTCGACCGGCGACGAGTTAGAAAACGCATTCCAGTTCGCGAGATTACGCAGAATCAGCTGTCGGCGCGCGGGCGTGTCAGGTATCCACTGACCGGCGTATCGCGAGAATAGGTAGTTCCCCATGTCGTTCATGACCTGGATACCCTTCACGTTGGGGTAGATGTTGAGAGTGGCCTCCATTTCACCGAGCATCCGTTGCCAGGCGTAAGAAAACATAGAGCCCGAGGTGTCGATGATGAAGATGATGTACTCGCTGTCGACGGGAATACCGCCAATCAGTTGATTTTTCCTCTCCGCATCGCGTCCAAGCAGTCGCTCCTCTTCGTCGCTTAACTCCTGTCGTGCAATAGCGAGTTGCTCAGCAACGATGCTGTTCGAATTGCGGGTTGTTTGCAGCGAGTCATAACGCGACTTCGATGACGCCAGCGAGCCCTGCAGAATGGCAATCTGTTCTTCAAATGCAGATATCTGCTCGCGCTTTGCTGCCAGGTCTCTGTTGAGCACTGTTGTTTCGCCTCTAATTTCAAAGAGCTGTTCGGTCAGCTCAGCGACGCGCCCCTCTGCGGTCACGGTGGACTCCTCAAGGACCTGTGGCTCCACCGTTTTGGTGATCATCAGGAGCAAGATGACAGCGCCAAAGCCACAGCAAATGACGTCCAAAAACGACAGTGAAATCTCAGGTGCGGGTCGACGCTTGGGCATTACGGCCAATCCTCCGCGGGCGCCATGAAGCTCCCGCCTGTATTCTGCGCCAACTTCCAAAACTCGGACGCCGCCATCGGGTCACCTTCCATGGGTGAAAGCACCACGTTGACTGGAACGTTGTCCGGTAACTTATCGACAGCATCGCGGTAGTGTTTCAGTCGGGCCGGACCCGAAACCGTATTTTTTCTCGGCGTATCTTTTCCCTGAGTGGGAAGACCATCGGTGATAATGAAAATGTTATCGGGCTCGCTATCGAGCTCATTGAGAAATTCAAAGGCGTTGTAAAGCGAGGTGCCGCCTGACGGCAAGGTCTCGCGGACTGAAGTGATCACTCGCTCGATCTGATCACTGTTGGCGACTTCAAGCCATCTGCCCTGCGTCGCCGGTAGGGCAAATCGGGCTTCGGTATTGAACAGAATGATCTGGTAGCGCGATCCCGTGGGCAGTTGTGCCGTTAGCCAATCGACGGTATCTAGGGCCTGAACCCATTTTCGAGCGGCGCGCTGTCGATCGCTTGACTGATTTCGCAAGCGGATGACGTTAACGACCTCTGGCGCCAACATACTGGCTGATGCATCGATCATGATCGCGATCCGGTTGCCGCCGAGCTTGAGACCGGTCAGGTACTGACGATTACCCTCGCCTTGAAACTCACGCGCGCTCCGGCCACCGTCTGCCTCAGCTGCCTCGCGCAATTGCTGTATGCGCTCCTCCAGTGAGTTGATCTCAGCCTTTAGCGCCTCAAGGTCGGTGGTTTCACTGACATCCGATTCTTCCAGTGAGGCGATTAACGCCTCCAGCCGATCAAGCTCCTCGGTGACAACTCGGGCGCGTCCCTGCGCTTCAACAATTTCGAGATCGGTGCTACTAATTGCATTGCGTAACCGCACTAGACCCTCTTCGCCTTCTCGAATGTCCTCCTCAAGCAGGTCGACCTCCGACAGCACCTCCGCGTTTACCGACTGAATTTGAATCTCGATGGAGTGATCGATAATCAGGAATACGAGAACAACAGCACCGAACCCACAGGACATGATGTCCAGAAAGCTGAGGTTAAATGTATTGGTCTGTCGTTTCCGACGCGGCATGGATTACGACTCAACGATAATGATTACGGCTTCTTTGCCGTCGTTACGATACAACCGACTGCCTACCGTGAGTCGATCATGTGAACCGGAGACCGACAGTACATTGACTAGGTCGCGCAGTGCCTCGTCAATACAGGCAACACCGTCGCGCTTTATGACGCCAAAGCCAAGACCCTGCTCGTCTGTGTCACTTATGCGATGTGCCACAGCGTCGACGAGGATGTGGGTGGGTTGATCGTCTTGCCCAGCGGTTGCGGGAGCTGGCGCCTTGCTGACCTTATCACTCAATGCAGACGCGATCATGGCGTCGGTATTCTCCGTTGTGTCGACTGATTCATCAACTGGTGTTACAGCGTTTGCCGTCCGTCGTTTGGAAATGCGGGTCAGCGGCTGATCATCTGAGTGATCGAGTAATAGATCCTCTGCTGCAGCTGTCAGGGAATCGATAGAGGCAACCGCATCGAATGCGATGCCCGGAAAGACCGATAGTGATTCGTCGATGCTCAGGGCTCCTGTTTTCGCACTGATAGCCGACGCGATTTTTTGTCCTGCTTTCTCAAGACGACTTCTCGAGACTTTGAATGATGTTGTTCCGAGTTCGACCGAGACCTCGGGGCGATCTTTTAGTGCTGCAAGCACGCCGGGGAGAGCATCGAGCAGGGTTTGCTCGGACTCAGCACTGCGCCGTGGATCGAAGCGTGTTTGATCGACGCAGGCATCAGCGCACTCTTCAAGGCACAGTTCCAGTAAATCGAGATAGCCAAGGCCTGGTACAGCTGTGATCTTGTCGACCTGACATAGATTGGCGTCAACCGTGACCTCGCTCACAAGGAGTTGTCGCCATTGCAAGTTTAAGTTGAGGCCCGAGCCCAGCTCTGCAGGGTGTGCTAGAAGCGCTCTGTCGACCACTGCACTTGGGTTTACACCCAGCGCACCCAAGATACCTAGAAGCAACTCCAGTTGGGGCTGCTCAAGGTTTCCAGGTGCGATAAGGCACAGGCTATTTACCCCATCACCCGATTCGAACAGGCCTTTGAGGTGTTCATAGACTAAATCGGCCGTGTGACGCGCGTTGCCAAATGTGTTGCCGAGTGGCGTGGTAGCAAGCTGACTGAGCATGTCCGTCCGCACGTCCAAGGGTCTGCGTTTTAGTTGCGCGAAGGCAGCATCGCCGAACAGGAAGTCATCTGCCTGAGATAGGACGATACCCGGAGATCGAATGACTTGCTGACCGGCACTGAGTGTCAGGTTGGCATCCGTCAGATCAAGAAAGGCGCGACTCATTTAGGCGCCGCCAGATGTCGAATGAGCTTCTTATCCACATAACGCTGCGTGCTCAGCACCAGTCGCTCCTGAGATAGCTGCAATTGGTGCAGCGCAAACATGATGACAATGGATAAGACCAGCGCCACGAAGGTGCTGTTAAAGGCAACGCCGAGACTTACCGTCACACCTGAAATATCGCCTTCAACCGCCTTGTAGGCCTGCCCCAGCGCGTCACCGATGCCGCGCACAGTACCAATAAACCCGATCGACGGGATGGCCCAGCTTATGTAACGAACCATCGATAATTCGGAGTCGAGCTTGTCTGCTTCAATGTCGCATTGCTCGCGCACCGCCTCGGAGACGGCAGGGATGCTCGCTGTCGTCGAGAAGCGGCTGAGAGCATTGAGCAGTGTGCGTGGTAACAGCAGTTCCTGCTCTGTTTCCGGGAGTGCTTCGATGCCGCGAGCGTAATTTCTTGCATCTTGGGGAAGGAGCGTCGTGCCTTCGGTGACCTGAATGAGGTTGCGCTCGAGCATGGTCGCTTCCTGTCGCGTCGTCCACGCTTTAAGACCCATGATCGCCAGTGCCCAGATCATCAGGATGAAACAGGCCTCCTGCTCAAAATCACGAATGACAACGTAGAGTGATCGCTCTGGTACGAAGGCGGCTCCTGATGCTTGCAGTGCGGCTTGTGCCGCCAACTGAGCGTCGGCAGAGGGTCGGATTAATCCCACATAAAAGGCGTGCACGACGATGACGGCGGCAAGTAGAGCTAGGACTTGGAATGCAAACTCTGACGGGATTCTCGGTTTAGACATGCGCATTAACCTTAAATATCGACCGGAAAAGACACGGATCGATCTTCGCTAATCCGCTCAGTGGGAGTGTAGTTGTCATCCGCTGTTGCCGACGAGGCCGTTTCTTCTGAGTTCAGGTCAGCTGCCTCAGTTTGGGCGCCATCAACGCTATCGATAACAGCGTCTGCAATGCCCTCCATAGCTGCTGCCGCGGTGCCTGTATCATCTTCGCTAACCGCACCGGCGCCACCAGAGCCGGGCGCGACTTGGGTTATGCCAGTCTTATTTGAAGTAGCCTCGACACCTTCATCCTGTGCGAAGGCAACGAGTGCGAGACCTGCAAATGACAACACGCCAACCCAAAATTTACTCTGCATACCTTGCCACCCTAAATCCAACGTCATCACGCCCGCGCTCACCATAATCACGGTAGGTCAGTCTAAGTTCTCGCAAACGGCTCAAACTCCAACTGGCACCCTTGATAGTGTAGTTATCGCCCTGAGGGTCCCCGAGCGGATCTTCTTCGATCGCCTCATTCGGCACAGGTATCCGGTAAACGTCATTCACCCACTCAGCGACGTTACCACCCATATCGTATAGGCCTCTGGGGTTGGGCGGAAACTTCCCGACCTCGGCGCTAACCACAACTTTGTCAGTGTAACCATTCAGGATACGCCCTGTGACCAGCGCGGAAGAGGCGTCGGCGAGGTTGGCGCTTCCATCCTCGGGTGGCCAGGCTTCGCCCCAGGCAAATCGCCAAATGTCTTCCCCTTGCACGCGGGTAGCAAATGCCCACTCAGCCTCAGTCGGAAGACGGTATCCGGTAGAAGCACTGTCGAATCCCGTGATGATGCCATCGCGCTCGGTGTAAAAGGGCGGCAACCCCTCGCGCGCGCTAAGCCAATTGCAGAAGCTGGCGGCCTGCTGCCAAGAGAGCTGCACGGCGGGTTGGTGTTCGCGGTTTAGGCTCTTACCTCCCGCCTGTCCTGACTCATGGTTCTGTGTGAATTGACGAAACTGGGCATTCGTAACTTCAGTGGTTGCCATGTAAAAGGCACGCGTCAGGCGCACAGGTCGCTCGACTTCGTTGGCACCTCGTCCCGCATCGCGTCTAGGAGCGCCCATAATGAACTTATTGACTGGACTCACCTGAGGATCGATTAAGACCAATGTCTGACCCACCGAGCTGGTGATCTCAGACTTGATGGCGGCCTTTCTCGCCTCTTCTTCAGTGAGCAGCGCCACACTAATCCGCTGTTTCAGTCCTGCGCGCGGCGTTACCCGTCGCTCCACACTTGCATACCCAGGCGCTCTGATGGTGATCACTTGCTCGACACCGGGTAGTGCCAGTATCTGGCTTCCCTTACCGCGGTCATCGCCATTGACCTGAATGGTGGCGTTGCGGGGCATCACCTGAATATCGACTTCGCCAAGTGCTGGCGACAAAACGACTTGTCGGTCGACGCTAGCACCCTTTTCCAGTGAGAGGCTAAATGATTCGGGTAAGTAGCCTGCACGTCTTAGCTCGATACGATGTCGTGTAGCGGGTTCCATGGTGATGTCAGTTGGGGTGGCGCCAATAAAGCGACCATCGCGGGTCACAACAGCACCCGCAGGGACAGAAGTTAAACGAAGTATCCCCGCCGCCGGTGTGAGTTCGATAATACCGAGGTCGATATCGGTATTAGCGACAGCATTTAGCTCGACTACTTGGTCGATATAGCCCGGCGCACTGATGGTGATTTCACGCGCTCCTTGCATGACTTCAAGAACTTGTTCGCTGGACGTGACCGCTGACCGATCAACGCTCTGCTGATCAATGCTTACCGAGACCTCGGCAGGGACCGTCTCGACTGACACTCTAGCCCATCCCGGAGTCAGGCTGGCAGAGAACCGTTGTGTTTGGGCTCTGCCCGTCACCTCAATGGTGGTCTCGTAAGGGAGATAACGCTCGACCACCAAGCTCACGGTTACCTCGCCCGCGTCCACCTCATCGATGGTCAAGGGCGTGATACCGACCGCGGTCCCGCTCAATGACACAGTCGCTGATGGCGGTATGGACTCGATAACCAATGTCCCGGGTAAAGGAGTTAACACCAGCGCCCGTGTCTGCACCTCGGCATCGTCTACGCGTAAAGACCCGATGTAGGTCTGATATCCCTCTGCGGTGACATTGAGCTCATAGGTACCGGGTCTCATCAGGAAACGCTCACCGAAGGGTAAATGCAGTCCCGAGATATCGATAGTAGGTGTCGTTTCTGACTCCACAGTAACTGATACCGATCGAGCCGTAAGCAAGAAGAACAGGACATACGCGATGACCAAGCCCGCTAAGACCAGCAATGTGGCGGATGGCGTTATGCGTCGAGTTGTCGCCACCGTCGTTTCACTGCGAGGTTCAAATGCAGTGGGTGACAAGGACTCGGGTTGGTTGCGCTCGTTTGACATTAGCGAATGATCGCCTCCTCGCATCGGACGTCAATACGATTATCGGATGTGGCGTTGATACTGGCAGTGACCAACACGTCTCGGTAACCGTCGCGGCTACCCAGAAATTGATATTGGCCGGGCCGAAGCGAGACTGTTCTTGATGAGACGGTGCCCAAACGGGCAACACGCTTGATGGTTATCTCCGTCAGACCATCGGAGGTGATGACTACGGGTAGCGGTGTACTGGCCGTAGCCACTGCCGATCGCACCGCCGCCACTTTGCCTTTGAGTACAGGCGCTGTTTGGGCATTTGCTGCCAGTGCGGCCTCAGCCTCTGACAGAGAGAGTTGCGCCTCACTCAGTACAACGGGATCGACCAGCCGCTCTTGCTTTTCGACGACCGTATCGAGTTTCGCGAAGAGCTCGGCCAAGGGGCGGGCCTGATCAAGGCCATCTGACGCTTCAACAAGGCTGGCATCAACAGCAAGCGCCGCCTCTAAAACCCCGACTGCCTTCGCCCATTGCTCCTTTGCCGCAAGATCAGCGGCCTGACTCAGCAAGTCATTGAGGCGCGACAGGGTCTCTGCCTCCTCGAGCTGTGCCAGCGCCGCCCTTGGACCATTTGCGGTGGGAAGGATATTTCGCGCCGACTGAAAAAAAGCCCGTGCACCGGTGAAATCATTGTTACCCAATAACGCAAAACCTTTCGTCATGGCATCTTCAAAACGCTGCTGGGTTAGTGCCGACTTGTACTGTCTAGCTACCTTTGCCAAACGCTGGTGTGCGGGGTCGAGCCCCAAAGCCTCATCGACTTGAGATACCGCAGTACTCAAACGACCTTGCTCGAAGCTTGCCTTCGCGGCTGTTTCGAACTCTGTAATGGCGGGCATGAGGGGTACGCGTTCGACAGCATCGAACACCGCATCGCTATCAGGCGCCATTTGTTGAAGCAAGGGTGCGATAGTGCCTGCTGTGGCTTCATCGCCTGACTCGATCGCATTGAGTAGCAACGCCAGCCTTCTATCTATTTCGTCGCTTAGCCTTGCTTCGAGTCCGTTCAAAGAATCAAGTGCCTGCTGATAAAGAGCTTCGGCCGCTTCAAAATCTTGTGCTCGGTATAAGGAATCACCTTCTAAAGCGACGGCACTAGCGGATAAAAAGTCATCAGCGGCCCATTGATCAACACCGCGCGACTCGAGTCGAGACTCTGTCTCCAGCAATGATTGCAGTACTTCTTGCGCTGAGCGCCTTACTTTGGCCAGTTGCGCTTCCGCAAAGGGGCTTCGTTCCGAGGCATTCTCCTGCGTTGCACTGGTCGATGATGCAGGGGCTGTCTGCGTGACTTCCGAAATGGTGCTCGGTGCACCTGAAGACGGGGTATCAGGTGCGGCCGCAAACTGAGGCAAAATGAAGACTACAAACCCAAGCAACACCGCACCTATTGCCAGCGCTATCAATGTGCCTACGGGGCGGGGCGCATCGGAAATCTCTTGAGTGCTTTGAGTAGCGGCTCTCGGTTCAAAGGACGCTGCGCGCAAAGCGTCTTTGCTATCGTCTGTCATCTATCGGCAAGACTCGTTTATGGAGAGGGCTGGCTTATATCGGCTGGAAGCTCAGCAATTTCGGCGGCGTAGATATCGCTCAGAATCTCACGCCACTGACCGTATTGATCCTCAATCGTACCTGAAAGCTGGATAGTTCTGTCTTCCAACTCGATGACTTGTGGCGTGATTTCAGCCTCCAATGACTGCCCCAACTCCTCGAGTGCCAGAGAGTGAATATTGGCTTCGGCCCTGCGCTCGAGGCCGCTCTTGATCAGACCACCGCCCGCGTAAATTCCAACGGCGCCCGCGGTTCTCACATTGCGATCGTCGGAAGTGGCTGCCGCGATACCGGCCAGCAACGAAATCCCACCCATGATTAACTGGGTCTGTGCTTCGTTCTCAAGCTCACGCAGTGCGACCGTTTCCTCATAACTCAGGCGACGCCATTCGTTGTAGGGGCCATCCATTGAGCCAGAGAAGTTATCGTAGTGGCCTTGTAGCGTATCGACGAAGATGTGGTTGCGCTGCTGAATGGCACCGATACGGGCCATCATGGGGTCGCTCTCTGCCGGTAGGCGTACCGCGCGCGTCAGTGTGCCCTCAACGTCGCTGAGATAGCCTTCGAAGGCCTCGGGCGCAAAGCTCTGGGCAAACTTCAGCTTGGATACATGCCTGATAGCCAGCCGATCACTGCGCGCTAACGATTTGAAGACCGCAATTAAGTCGTTCGCGATATCTCTGTAAACAGCGAGAAATGGATCCTTCTTAACTCGCTGGGTCTGCTGATAGGCATATCGACTGGTCGTTCCGGCGTACTTTTTGTCGAGCCAAATACGTCCCTGAGCATCTACTGCCCTAATCGCAAGGGAGAGTGCCTCTCCATCCGACTGCTCTATTGCCCCCGTCACCAGGACATCGGTGATGTGCTCGGAAGAGGGCACAACCCGACTAGCTCCCCAAACGCCTTGATCATCCAACACGAGAGCGAGTTCGCGCGCCATAAACGTCGCCTCGGCGCGCCTAATTTCGGGATAGATACCTTCCTCGGGGTCTACGTCCGCAATGCCCGGATCAAAAACCACCACCGCAACATCCAGCACCTCATCGCTGGGGAGTGAGGTCTCGTAGGTGCTGAGTGTTGGCACTGCTGTTGTTTTTACCGTCTCGGTAACACAACCGCTGAGTAATACCAGCAGAGTCAGCAGGTTCGTAAGACGATTAATCATTCTTCGGGTATCTCAATACCTTTGTACTTTCGGTATTCGTTCCATAGTGCTTCACGAATGTCGGGATCAGGTTCCCGCATCGCGGCCTCGCGAAGCTGGCGAGCAACGATGTCATCGTCATTGCCCGAGGGAATGTCCTCAGGTGCCTCATAGACAGCCGGGGCGTCAGGTGCGCCTCCTGAGCGACCGCCCATGCCACCACCCACGGAGCCATAACCACCTTGGTCGTCTGCTTCATAGGGATTTCGACCACCGGAGCTTGTCTCGGTTCCCGGGCCATCTGAGCTTTGTGTCGAGCTTTGCGAATTCGCGCCTTGCTCCCGTTGGCTTTCCCGCTGCTGACGTTGCTCTTCCCGAATAATGGCATCGAAAACGCCTGTGCTCTCTTCGAGCTGCCTATCCAGCACGGCAACACGTTCTGCTGTTGTTATGGTATCGGTGGCGCCCCAGTCAGGATCTAAACCACCTTGCGCGCGCGTGCCGCCTGCCTGTCCCGCATCTGTACCTGCGTTAGAACCAGCTTGCCCGTTGGTGGTGGCTTGCGATGAGTTTTCTCCGCTGGTGCCACTCGAACCGCTGCCTGATGAGCTACTACCCCCCTCGCTGGAGCCATTGCTCGAACCACTACCGCTGCCGCTACTGCTCGATGAAGCAGTGTAGACCGGCTCTTCATCCACTAGGCTGGGCAGCGAGAGATCGCCACCAATCGAGTCACCGAATCCTGGGTCGCCGCCTGCCATCGCACCATCACCCGATCCAACAGCGTCTCCGCTTTCCATGCCGCCGGAGCCGCCTCCCTGACTTCCGCCTTGCATGCCGCCACCCGCTGTGCCACCGCCAGAGGATCCGCCGCCCGATGACCCACCTGAGCTCGATGAGCCTCCGCCCGACGCACCGCCGCCAGAGGATGCGCCACCGCCGGATGACCCGCCAGCGGACGAACCACCGCCGGATGAACCACCAGACGAGCTAGATGAACCACTAGCGCCACCGCCACTTGAGGATGAGCTACCGGATGAGCCGCTAGATCCAGAGCTGCCGCCGGGTGGCATGGATGCAGACGGGCTGGAAGGTGTCGTTGGCATACTCGCTGACGGGCAACCCGCCAAGAGTGGCAGAATCGCAGCTACCGCAATCAGACCTTTCATCGCGTTACCGTTCACGTTGATGCCTCCGTCGTTACAGCGCCTCGCACTGCCCAATGCTTGGGTTCAAATACCCATGTAATCGTCTCGCTTTCCACCGGTTTTCCGTCCTCGAAAACAGGCCTAAAGCGCATCTTTTTCAGCCGTCGAAGAACCCGTTCTGGGCCTCTGATGCCCTCGACCACTGGGAACTGAATGCGCTCCAGATTGACCGCTTTACCGGTCGCGCTGATATTGAAACTCACAACGAGGTCACCCTCCGCGGGTTCGCTCTGTTTGATATCCAGCACAGGATCAAAGCCCGGTACCGCGGGCAATGCCACTGGTGTATCGAGTATACGGAAGATCGGGTAGGGTTCCGTCGATGATGCGACCATCAGGGCCTCCGATTGCCCAGCATCATCTTCAGTTGCCTCAACGATAGTATCCGGCAGTTTCGCTGCTTCCGATAGGTCTTGCTGCACATCGGCAATCAATGTTGGTTCATTTGCATTGATGGTGCCCGCAGGTGCAGTGTTAGGGGTCTCTATCTCTGTCGTTAGCGCGTCGCTTGTTGGTGTAGTTTCAGCGTCGATCTCAAGTTCGTCACTTGCTGCATCGAGGGCGTTTTCCTCAGCAGCTGGCGCCTCGCTCTCCGCTAAATTTTCACCATTAGCCAGAGCGAGGGCTTCTTGGTAGAAACTAATGGCGTTCATTCGATTGCCAGTCCACCATGCCCAGTCGCCCATCCGAAGAAGGTCTTCCGCCTGAATCTCCCGACTCACGCCCAAGCTATCTCGATTGAGCTGCTGCATGGCAACAAGAAACGGCAAGCCGCGTTTAAAGGTGGCTTTGCCGGCAGCATAATTGGTGGCATCACGGTCCATTTTTCCGGGCATTGCGGCCCCGATGCCGCGGTGACTCGCCAGTAGATATTGTGCGCGCACCATGCCTTCTAACGCTGGGATCAACGCTTCTGATTCCGCGCCATAGGTAGCGATCGATTCATTGAGGGCGCGACTATAGAAGTTCCAGGCTTTGCCCATGCGGGCTGTGGTTTCCTCTTCCTCGTCGATATTCTGGAGTAGAGCGTATTGATGCCACTCTGCCTGGGCCAGAAGCGCTTCTACTTTTTCTGGTCCCGAGGGAATGGTTGTCGATTCAACGCGGGACAAGTAAGCCTGACGCTCGTCCGCCTTAGCAAGCTGCTCAAGGGCGCGATGGCTAACAATCTCTGCGCGGAGGTACGGGAGCTGACTCTTGGCATTGAGTCCGTCATTGATGCGACTCAGGTGTGCGGCACGCTTAAGCTTTTCAATTGCTTCGCTGTGTTGTCCGCTGCTTTGCAAGTAAATGGCTTCGTTCCAAAGGGTTTCTTGCTGTCGGGGGTCGTAGGCACCAAACAAACCATCCTGTGCCCATGTCATTGGCGCAGTCAGTGTGAGTGTGGCTACTGTCAATACGGTCGATAATGCGAGACCTGCCGAAAACACTTTCACAAGTCAGTCCTCTTCTTGCACCTAAGTATAGAGATAGTTTTCACATAATCTCTACGTCTTAGCGCAAGGTGTGTACACTTCCGCCGCGACCCGGGATTGGGCGTGATCTGGACAGGTGATAACACTGGGTGAGCAAATGGGCAAATTCTTAGAAGACACAGGACTTGAAGCGATCGGCGAAAATCGTTGGCGTGCTATTTTACAAAAGGGATGGCGAGTTGGTCGTGTACCTAACGGCGGCTATGTTCTAGCGATTGTTGGACGGGCTATGTCTCAGTCGCTTAACGATGCCGATCCACTCTCGATTAACGCGTTTTATCTTGAGCCAACCCAGCTGGGCGAAGCGGAAGTTGAGGTTGAAATTCTTCGGCTCGGCAAAGGCACTCAGTTCGCGTCTGCACGCCTTTATCAAGAGGGCAATCTAAAGATTGTGGCCAACGCAGCCTACACCGATCTCGATCGTTTGAAAGGCCCCACCAACACGATCATGACGCCGCCGGATGTGCCGCCCTTCGAGAAAATCGACTTGCCGAAACACAACGTGCTGGAGATTCACAACACAATCGATGCGCGCATCGTGAGCGGCGCAGAGTTCTTTACCGATCAGCAACTCACCAACACCGGTGAATTTATTGCCTACATGAAATATGTTGACGGCGCCGATATCCATCCAATCGATCTTTTAATGTTTGGGGACATGATGCCACCGCCTTCCTTTACGTTAGTACCCAATGTTGGTTGGGTGCCGACCGTAGAGATGACCGTGCAGTTGCGCGGTAAGCCAGCGCCTGGCCCCCTCTTGTGCAGAGCCAGATCGCATACCCTGATAAAGGGCGTGACTGAACAGGACTGCGAAATCTGGGATGCGAACGGCGACCTCGTTGCCGTGGGTCGCCAGACAATGAAAGTGCGATCGATGAGCTGAGTTACCAGACCGCGACGTGGCCCCCCGGTCGTCTTGGGTCTGCGTAACCGTAAAACCAGCCATCCTCAATCTGCACCGAGTTCACACGCCCTATCGTGCTGTTAGATCGCAGTATCTTGTGTTTACTCGCCTCGAGAATCGACACCGTATCAGGCGAAATCCCGGGCTCGACCATAGCCAGATCGGGCATCCATTGGTGGTGAATTCGTGGGGCCGACGTCGCCATACCCAGTGTCATATCAAATGCCATGACGTTGAGTAGTGTTTGTGCGACGGCGGTAATAATGCGCGAACCACCGGGGCTGCCCGTGGCTATCCAAGGCTTGCCATCTCTAAATACAAGCGTTGGTGTCATGGAGGATAGTGGCCGACTGCCCGCCGATACGGCGTTGGCCTCGCCCTGAACCAAGCCGTAGCCGTTGGGGAACCCGGGCTTGGCGGCAAAGTCATCCATCTCATTGTTAAGCAACATACCCGTGCCTGGCACGACAATGCCTGAACCGAAACTAAAGTTAATGGTGTAGGTATTTGAGACCACATTCCCGAACTGATCGACAATGGAGTAGTGCGTCGTTTCAGTGCTCTCCAGATCTTCAAAATTGCCCGGTCGGATTTCAGCCGAGGGTATTGCCACTTCATCACGGATGATGGTCCTTCGCTGATCCAGATAATCTTCGCTTGTTAATTGTTCGACGGGAATGACCGTTCGGTCGGGATCGCCTAGATACTCACTCCGATCGGCGTAGGCGAGCTTCATCGACTCGATCAGAAGATGCAGGTACCCAGCACTGTTATGACCCAACTCCTTGAGCGGGAAAGGTTCGAGTAATTTCAAGATCTGAGAGACGTGGACGCCGCCTGAAGAAGGGGGCGGCGCACTTACGAGCTCATAGTCACGGAACGTGGAACGCACAGGTGTGCGATCTACAGCACGATAGCTCGCGAGATCCGCCTCTGTTATTAGCCCGCCATGTCGCTGCATTTCTGCGACGATCAACTCGGCGGTTTTCCCCTTATAAAAGCCGTCACTTCCCTGATCGCGAATACGCTTCAGGGTCTCAGCCAAATCAGGTTGTTTGAATACGGTACCCATGGCGGGTGCTATGCCGTCACCGCCGAGGTAGACACGATTTGCCTCCGCATTTTTGGACAAACGTTTAGAGGCAGAGCGCAAATTGAGATGCAAAGCTGCAGGGACTTCGAACCCTTTTGCCGCCAGATCGATTGCCGGTTGAATCACGGTTTTGAGATCGAGTGAGCCGTACTTTTCCAGTGCGTGAATCATTCCAGCCACCGTGCCGGGAATACCAGCCGCACTGACACTGTTGTAGGCCATCTGCTTGTTTACGGTGCCATCTTCATTGAGGAACATGTCTCGTGAGGCACCGTCTGGCGCCATTTCCCGATAATCGATGAATACCTGCTCGTCGGATTCCGCCAGGTGTACCAGCATGAAGCCGCCACCACCGATATTGCCTGCGCGTGGCAACGTGACCGCCAGCGCAAAACCTGTGGCTACCGCCGCATCAATCGCATTTCCGCCACGCTTAAGCATGTCGAGCCCCGCCTCTGAAGCGAGCTTCTCGGGGCCAGAGACCATGCCTTTGGATGCAATGGCAGGGATAAGGCGAGTTCCGTAGTCAATTAGCGGCCCACCTTGGTCCTCGGCTTGAGCGTTACTGGGGGAGGCGTTGAATGTCATCGCGACGGCGATAAGCAGGCTGGCAAAGCGCATGAGGGATCTCCAAAACTTTTGGTGCAGCAATTTGGGTGCAAAGCTATCACATCATCGAGATTACGCAGAGTACTGCCGACTTCGATTACCATAGGGCGCTCAGGAGGAGTCATGGAACTACAAGATTACCGCCGGCAGTACACCAAAGGTGGCCTTCGCGACGCGTCAATGCCCGATCATCCGATGGTGCTGTTCGAGCAATGGCAACGAGACGCTAGTGCGGCAGGGTTGGCCGACCCTACGGGGGTGGTGGTAGCGACGGTTCAACCTGACGGATCAATTCGTCAGCGATTTGTTCTCCTGAAGGGCGTCAGTGAGCACGGATTTGTTTTCTTTACCAATTACAACAGCGACAAAGCAGCGGCACTAGCCCAAAACGACCGGTCGTCAATGCTCTTCCCCTGGAATGAACTGGATCGGCAGGTCAGCGTGTCGGGAAAGGTAGAGAAAATCACCGAGTCTGAGTCAGACGCTTACTTTGCAGCCAGACCGCGTGCGAGTCAGATTGCCGCCTGGACGTCCCAGCAAAGTCAGCCAATCGCCAGCCGCGCAGCGCTTGAGGCTCAGTATCAGGCAACGCTGGAGCGGTTTGACGGCAACGACGTAGCCAGGCCGCCGCATTGGGGCGGCTTCAGATTAGTTCCCGAGCGGATCGAGTTTTGGCAGGGTGGAGAGGACCGATTGCATGACCGCTTTGTTTACCAGTACACCAATGGTTGGAATCGCTCGCGCCTGCAACCCTAGGTCAGGGCTCGCGGTGAATAAAGCGTTGGATGTAATGCGGTATAGGCGGAAGCTCTAACACCTGTCGACGCATGATATCCAGTCCAATGGCTGCGACGAGAATCTGAAAACGCTCTCGGGAACCTGGCACCTGCAGTCGAATGGCCCGGTGATGCCCTTTGGTACCCCATGCCATCCAGACGGTGCCTACGGGCTTATTCTCGGACCCGCCCCCTGGGCCTGCAATGCCGGATACCGCAATACCGATATCCGAACCACTCCTTTCTAATGCGCCGGCCAGCATGGCAAGCACAACCGGCTCACTCACTGCGCCGTGTTGGGCCAATGACGCCTCGGGAACGCCCAGTACGCTGTGTTTGGCTGTGTTGGAGTAGGTGACGAACCCGCTGCCAAAGACTTGAGATGAGCCTGCTTCACGCGTGATCAGCGACGCAATCAAGCCGCCGGTGCAGGACTCTGCTGATGTCACCGACATTTGTCGGTCGAGCAGTGCTCGTTGCAGAGACATGGCGAGCTGCTCGTCGTCGTACCCGATAATGTGATCGCCGATGAGTTTGTGGAGTAAATTCTCAGCCTCGTCTCGATTATCTAGGAGGCTGGCATGATCGACCTGCAACTTGAGTTCGAGCTGGGGTAACCCCGACCGAAATCCCAAGGTCACTCCGGTGGGCCAATCATCAGTCCGCGCGTTAACCAGTTCCTGAATTGTCGACTCGCCAATACCAAAGGTCTGCAATCTGCGGATAAAGGCCGTGCCGCCGCCGACACGTGTAGCGATGCGATCACAGATTTCGGGGAGCATTGCGGTCAGCTCTACAGGAACACCGGGTGTTGTAATCACCAGTGCACCATTCACCTCTATCGCAAAGCCCACGGCGCTCCCAATGCGGTTCGCAACCAAGTCAGCACCCTCTGGAAGCAGAGCTTGCTTTAGGTTGCTGGCATTGAGTTCCAACCCTCGTCGCTCACACCACTCCTGAAGATGCTCAATTGCGCTCGGGTGATTCACTAGTGCTTGCCCAGCAACTTCCGCCACTAACTCTGCAGTGAGGTCGTCCTCTGTAGGCCCAAGACCACCGTTGATGATGACAACCTCTGCGCTCGCACAGAGATCTATAAGGCTGTCGGTGAGTAGCGTAGGGTCATCGCCGACGGTGATTTTCTTACCGACACCAATCTTGTGCGCGCCCAGGGCGAGTGCAATGCGCGAGGAGTTACTGTCGACCGTATTCCCACTCATCAATTCGTT
The DNA here is from genome assembly GCA_002862405.1 of Pseudomonadota bacterium. Classification (GTDB taxonomy): domain Bacteria; phylum Pseudomonadota; class Gammaproteobacteria; order Pseudomonadales; family Halieaceae; genus Luminiphilus. The sequence goes on along the minus strand of PKCZ01000123.1, from coordinate 3,621 downwards.
GCCCGTTAGCAGGAGGGCGACCTGCACTTGCTTACTCATGGGGAGCCTTTATGAAGTGCCATTAAAATTCGGCATTGCCGGGGGTTCGGGGGAATGGAATAACGTCTCGCACATTCTCCATTCCTGTGATGTAGGCAACCAAGCGTTCGAAGCCCAAGCCAAAACCGGCGTGCGGCACCGTGCCGTAGCGGCGAAGATCGCGGTACCACCACAAGGTATCTTTTAGCGCCTCATCCATTCGCGCATCCAAGACATCGAGGCGCTCTTCCCGTTGACTACCACCGATGATTTCGCCGATACCGGGCGCCAATACGTCCATAGCCGCTACCGTGCGCTCATCGTCGTTCAGGCGCATGTAGAACGCCTTGATATCGCGTGGGTAGTCCGTAACCACGACAGGGGCTTTGAAATGTGTTTCGGACAGAAAGCGCTCGTGCTCCGAGGCCATATCGATGCCCCATTCGACGGGGAACTCAAACTTCTTGCCCGACGTTAACAGGATATCGATGGCGTCGGAGTAGGTCACTCTCACGAATGGCTGATCGACGATATTCGTTAATCGCTCGAGCACAGTGTTATCGATTCGCTGTTGGAAGAAGCCAAGGTCGTTCTCACAATCGTTCAGCACGCGCTGCGTGACAGATTTCAACAGTCGCTCTGCCAGCGCCGCGTTATCCGCAAGGTCGGCAAATGCGACTTCAGGTTCAACCATCCAAAACTCAGCTAGATGCCGTGAGGTGTTTGAGTTTTCGGCTCGGAAGGTCGGGCCGAAGGTGTACACCTTGCTCATCGACAAGCAGTAGGACTCGACTGCGAGTTGCCCTGACACGGTCAAATACGCATCGCTACCGAAGAAGTCCTGAGAGGTGTCGACCTGGCCTTTGTCATCTCTTGGTAGGTTAGTGAGATCGAGCGTACTAACGCGGAATAATTCCCCAGCACCTTCACAGTCACTGGCCGTGATAATCGGGGTGTTAACCCAGTAGAAGTTTTCCGAATGGAAGAAGTCATGTATGGCGTTGGCCAAAGTATGTCTTACGCGAGTTACCGCACCAAAGGTGTTGGTTCGCGTGCGCAGATGAGCTTGGGTGCGAAGATACTCGAAGGTGTGACGCTTTTTTGCAATGGGGTAAGACTCTGGATCGTCGATGCCACCGATAAGTTCAACGTGGGATGCTTGAATTTCGACGGACTGTCCCCCGCCCTGCGATGCAACTAATTCGCCCGAGACAATGACCGCGCAGCCGGTCGACAATTTTAAAACCTCATCCTCATAATTGTCGAGCTCTTTGGGAGCAACACACTGCAAACTATCGAAGTGGCTGCCATCGTTTACCGCAAGGAATGAGATGCCCGCTTTCGAGTCGCGCTTACTTCTCAGCCACCCTTGAACGGTTACGTGGCTACCAATAAGCGCCTCATCGCCGAGGAGATTTTTTACAGAGTGAGTTTGCGGCATGATGACTTCATCCTAACTATCGTATTGTGGGTGCCCATGTTATTGCTTCGGTAGGCAGGGGTTGGCGTTGGCGCGCGGTGTCTTAGATCACAGAATCTAGATCACACAACCTAGATCACACAAAAAGAAGCGCTCTCTCCGCGTGGCTTGTCGGCTGGCTGGTATTGCACTCGGATCTGCTGCCTCAATTGGTAACGCCGAGTTTTACTTGCGAGTGCCATCTCCCATTTATCAAAACTAAATTTCTCTTCCTCTCTTCTGAGGTCGACGGTGCCTTCGAGTCCCAAATCCTTCAGCTTCACAGTAAAGCCTGAGGTGTTAATGTGCACAATCTCCGCTTCGTAGTCAGACTGTCCATCGGCACTCTGAGCGTTGAGGAAGTTACAGCTCAGCCAGTTGTTAGCCGCTGTTACCGCCTGACGGTTCTTGGCACTTGCCTGATTGATAAGATCGAATACCGTGGCGGGCGCCGTCTTAACACTTGTGTCACCCAGCATGGCTTTGAGCTGGAGGTGCACGCAAAAGTCGAGCGCTTTGCGGAGGGGTGACGTTCCATTGGTGTAAACAGGCAACGCCATTCCCATGTGAGGTGCGGGCTTGACACTGAAGCTGGCGCGGGACATCAACCGATTGATCATTGACCGCAAAGGTCGTTCATCGCTACCTGCGTTTAGCTCATTTATCAGCGTGCGAAAGCCGTCAAGTGTAGAAAACTCGAGGGCATTTTGATCAGGTAAGAACCGGGTTAAGAACTCCTTTGCTTCTTGGGCGCGGTCCCGTCGGATGCCCGCATGTGTTACGAATGGTCCGGGTAGCTCCGCATCCTTGAGTGCTTGGGCTATGCATCGATTGGCTGCAACCATGCACTCCTCAACCAGCAGCTGTGACCTTTTCTTCTGTACCTCTTCGATACGATCGATTTGCTTGTTTTCATTGAGCAACCAGCGATGCTCTGGGCGGTGTTCTATGACGAGCTCTCGAGATTCTCTCCAGGTCCGAAGGGCGCTGTAGCAGTCATTAAGGTGCTTTAAAGTCTCTGCGAACTCGTGCTCAGCACCATTCGTCAAAACCTCTTCCACTTCTTGATAGCTAAGTTTGGCTTTCGATTGAACAATAGCAAGGTGGACGCTTGAGTTGGTGATGTCTCCGTTTGGGGAGATGTTCAGACGACAAACCACGGCATTTTTGTCTTCCTCTGGCCTCAAGGCTGCGCTTTTAGCCAACGCCTCTGGCAACATGGGTATCGCCAAACCATGGAAGTAGTGCGACGTGCCACGAGTGGCGATCAAGGTTGTGAGGTCAGCGGCCTCTTTGAGGCAGGTCGTGGGATCGGCAATAGCCACTGTCAGTAACCAGCCGTTGTCCTGCGGCTCCGCGCAGATCGCGTCATCAATGTCGACCGTGTTTGGAGAGTCGATACTGACCAGTGGGAGCACGCGGAGATCCTCGCGTGTGTCGTCGACAGTGACGCCGCCATCAACAAGGGCCTCAATGGCTTTGTACTGCTCCTTCGGTAGCATCTTCTCTATACCGGCTCGCGCCGCGCAGTAGTCGTTTTCTAGGCCAGGCGTTCCGATGGGTCCAAACGACTGCAACACTTTTACCGATGGCTTGCCATCTGCAAACGGGTGCCGTTGAAGTTGGCACTGAACGAGGTCGCCAGCCTTCGCGCCAGAGCGCGCGTTTGGCGGTATGAAAAGCCACCGCGTGAAATGCATGAGCTCAGGGATATCGGGGGCAACAAAAAAAGCTTTACCTTTTTGAACCACCTCCCCGACGAAATTATTCACTGAGGTCGACAGCAGTTTTTCGAGTTCAGCTGTACTCTGATCTTTGCCTGACTTGTCTTTCGCGGCCGCAGGTTTGATCACGATCGAGACACGATCTCCGGGTAGCACGCGCTGCATTGCGTCAGGAGGCAAAAATATTTCTCGGTTATCGTCGAGTACCACAAAGCCGAATCGGCTTCGTGTCGCTTTCACGGTTCCCTCTGCGTATTCTTTTTCCGCTTCTATCTTGTCCTTTAGGCCCTGAAGTTGGCTTAGGGCGTTTTTATCTAACATGCACTGAGGAATCTCTTAAAAAGGTTGATACCGCCGAGATGACCATCGTCATCAAAGCGTGAATCCTAGCTGACAGCCCCTTATTTTTCACGCTTTTGT
>PKCZ01000120.1 GCA_002862405.1 Pseudomonadota bacterium | reverse complement strand
TGTCTGTGTACAGGTTGTAAACGCCCTTGAAAAACTTACCCATACCAATGGGCCAGTTAATCGGTGCCGCCTCGATTTTTAACACTTCCTCGATTTCATCGAGCAACTCAATGGCATCGCGGATATCGCGGTCCAACTTATTCACAAACCCAATGATTGGCGTGTCGCGCAGTCGACACACATTCATCAACTTGATGGTTCTGTCCTCTACCCCTTTTGCACCGTCGACAACCATCAAGGCCGAATCCACGGCTGTTAGCGTGCGGTAGGTGTCCTCCGAGAAGTCTTCGTGACCCGGCGTGTCCAGGAGGTTGACCATACGATCGTGATAGGGAAATTGCATCACCGAGGACGTGACTGAAATACCGCGCTCCTGCTCCATCGCCATCCAGTCAGACGTCGCGTGCGGGCCACGCTTTCCTTTCACGGAACCCGCTACCTGAATGGCCGACCCTAGCAACAGAAGCTTTTCTGTGATGGTGGTTTTACCCGCGTCAGGGTGAGAGATGATGGCGAATGTGCGGCGCGCGTTGATGGCGCTGTCGTTTTCTGACATGAGTCCTCCGATGACGCCGCGGATTATGCCAGTTAACGAGCCCAGTCGCTTATTGAAGCGGGAGTTTTGAGCGTAAATGCTCCACTAACCGCTCGGCGGCATCGGCTTGCGACGGACATTGCTCACCGAGAAGTTGTGCTAGAGAGGTTACTCGCAAACCGGCATAGCCACAGGGGTTAATTCTCCCGAAGTGCTCAAGGTCAGGGTTCACATTAAGCGCGAGACCGTGATAGCTAGATCCTCTGCTAATTTTTAAGCCCAGTGATGCGATCTTTTCGCCCGACACATAGACACCCGGAGCTTTTGGATCCGCCTCTGCGACCAGGCCAAACTCAGATAAAAAGGCGATGATGGCGTGCTCGAGTCCGGTCACCAGATCGCGAACACCCAGCTTTGCCCTACGGATATCACATAAAACGTAAACGACAATCTGTCCCGGTCCGTGATAGGTCACCTGTCCACCGCGGTCTGTTCTGATCACCTCGATCTCGCCCGGTGCCAGCAAGTGCTCCTCTTTCCCAGCAATACCTTGCGTAAAAACAGGAGGATGCTCGAGCACCCATAGCTCATCTGGCGTCTCAACGCCGCGCGCCTGAGTGAATGCTTTCATTGCCTCGATCGTAGGGAGGTAATCAACATGACCCAGATCGCGGACAACCATGACTTAAATCACCATCGATACACGGCCTGACGCCACCAACTCCTTGTGGAGCGCGTCGAGCTGATCGGGTCCGGTTGCCGTTATCGTGAACGTGATCGAATCAAACGTCCCAGAGCGGCTGCTCTTGGTCTCTATATCCGCGTCCGTCAGCCCGATCGTGTGGCGATCGAAGATGGCACGTATCGCCTCTGCGTAGTCAGGTGTCGCGCGCCCCACCACTTTAACGGGATAGCGACAGGGGAATTCAATTTTAGGTGCTTCTTGTTGTGTCATGCCCTAACCAACCAGATTTTGAAACCACAGAATTAGCGCATCTATCAGACGTTTAAAGAATCCACCGCTTGGAACATCCTCCAAAACCAGGAGCGGGGATTCAAACAATACCTCGCCACCTCGAACGACTTGCACACTGCCAATGACATCACCTCGGCTAAACGGAGCCTCAAGCTGCTCGTCCACCTTCAATTCGATATCAGCAGCGGTTCGCTCTCGCGGCACTGTCAAAACCACAGATTCCAGCACACCCGCGTGTAATGATTCAGCAGCACCCTTCCACACGCGGGGCTCGACCAATGTGACCTCCGCCGAGAGGGGTCTTAAATTCTGAAAAAATCGGAACCCGTAGTTAAGTAGACTGCTATTTTCAGAGGCTCTGGTCCGCTCACTAGCGCTGCCGAGTACAACCGATACCAAGCGCATATCCTCACGTTGTGCGGACGCGACCAACCCGTAACCCGCCTCACTGGTATACCCCGTCTTCAACCCGTCAACTGTGGCATCTGATCGCAGTAAACTGTTTCGGTTATATTGCTTAATTCCGTTGTAGGTAAAGCTTTGCTCCTTGTAAATTTTATAGTGCTCAGGGTGACCGTTGATCAGCGCCACTGACAAGGTTGCTAAATCACGCGCCGTCGTGCGGTGCTCAGGGTGCGGTAAGCCATGTGGGTTTCGGTAAACGGTATTATCCAGGCCCAGCTCTGCAGCCAGCTGATTCATCACGTCGACAAAACTCGACTCTGTGGCTGCAAGGTGCTCGGCCACTGCGACGGACGCATCGTTGCCTGAGGAGATGACAACACCACGTTCAAGATCAGCGAGACTGACGGGCTTACCCGGCTCAATCCACATCAGTGAAGACCCGTTAAATATAGGGTTCTGTGACCAGGCGTTCCGGCTGACCTTGATCATATCATCGAGCGAAGCTCTCCCAGCATCGACCTCTTCAGCCAAGACGTATGACGTCATTATTTTGGTCAGGCTTGCTGGCGGTAATGACAGATCACCGTTGTGATTGACCAATACCTGACCCGTCGTCGCATCCATCAAGAAGTAAGCATCCGCGGGCAACTTAGGCGCAGGCGGAACCAATGCTGTTGCTTGGTTCGCCACAAAGGCCAACGCACACATCAATAGCCGATGAAAAGAGGTCGATCGCATCATTTTTTGCCTTGGCGCGGATTTACTGCGGCGATAGTGTAACAACTCGAGAGCCTAATCGCTCAGGGTAATGGCTGTCCCTTTGAGAGGCCGGTTTTTACGAGAAGTTCCTGTAGCTCGGAGAGTTTTTCGGAACTATCCACGGGTCCTACGCGCACCCGAAAAATGGCGCCAGCCTCATGCTGAACGCTACTCACATGGACATCGATACCCTCTCCGAGGATGTTTCGAATTTTTACCGCAACCTGTTCGGCAGAAGACCTGAGTTGATAGGCCCCCACTTGCAGCTGACGGTAACTCGACGCCTCAGCCCCTCGCCAGTCATCACTGCCATTGACCGCAATATGCTCTACACGCACGCGGGCTGTTCCCTGCTCGGCGAACCCCAGTTTCACAGCAACGCCATAGGACACATCAATCAACCTATCACCGACAAAGGGCCCTCGATCATTGACACGAACGATCATAGAGGCATTGTTCTCGAGGTTGGTGACGCGCAGATAAGACGGGAGCGGCAATGATTTGTGAGCTGCGGTTGCCTTATAGACATCAAATATCTCGCCATTAGAGGTCCGACGCCCCTGGAACTTCATGCCATACCACGAGGCAACACCCTCTTCAGTGTAACCATCAGCGGACGGCATGACCGTATATTGCTGCCCAAAGACTTCGTAGGGGCTTTTATTCCCCATCCTGGAGATGGGGTCTGCCGTCGGTACGGCCTCAACGACAGCCTCAGCTGAGATTGGGGGCGGCTGATAATCCTTTGTCGTCGGGGGGCTTCCGACACAACTCACCAGCACCAACAGCGCAAGCGAGGTGAATACGCGTATCACAGCATTTGGGCCCGCAAAGTTTGGCTCAACTGATGAACCGCCATGGCATACATAGCACTGTGGTTATAGCGAGTGATGACGTAAAAATTATGAAGCCCTAACCAGTGCTCCTCACCCGATTTGCCGTCAAACTTGATGGGGGTCGCCAACTGATCAGACGACTGGTCAGTCAATGGCTTCAACCCCCAGTCAGCCAGCACCTCAATACTAAGCTTAGGCTTTAGATCGACATCAAACAGGCTCGGGTCGCCGGAGAACTGAGCACGGATAATTACCTGACCATCGGGTCTCCAGCCATGTGCCACAAAATAATTAGCCACACTCATTATGGCATCGTTCGGATTGGTCCAGATATCGATGACTCCGTCGCCCTCATAGTCCTTTGCGTAAGCGCGATAACTCGAGGGCATAAATTGCCCTAAACCCATCGCACCCGCATAGGAGCCCTTTAACTCCGCGAGAGGCAAACCAGACTGATATGCGAGCTCAAGAAAAACTTCGAGTTCTTTGGTGAAAAAGGGTGATCGACGAGGGTAGTCAAATGCCAATGTCGACAGCGCATCAATGACGCGATACCCGCCTGTGATGCGTCCGTAATAGGTCTCGACACCAATGATCGCAACGATGACCTCGGACGGTACACCGGTATCCTCAGACACGCGATCCAGTGTTTCCCTATTCTCCCGCCAGAACTTAATACCATCTTTTGCTCTGCGATCGGTGAGAAAAATGTCTTGATACTCGGACCACGGTTTACTCTTCTCCGCGGGACGCGAAATGGCTTTCAAAATGCTTTCCTGCCGCGTCGCTTCTGACAGAGCAGACTGTAACCAGTCGCGGTCCACACCGCGCTTGGCAACACGGTTAATCAGCACTTCCGCACTTGGGTGATCACTGTAGTCAGCGGCTGCCGTCAGGGGCAACCAGCCCAAGGTCAGTGATAGTAGGATCGTTTGAAAACGCATAAAGCCACCCATAGTGTGCTCGCTCCCCTCAAATAATATATCAGGGTTGTTATCCCCAAAATCCTGTGCTCACCGCATGGTTCTCGTGATCCGTCTCTCGGTTGAGATCGCCGTTAGCATGCCAAACGCAATCATCATCGACACCATCGCCGTTCCACCATAGCTCACCATAGGCAATGGCACTCCGACAACAGGTAAGAGTCCTGAAACCATTCCAAGGTTCACCACCAATCCAAAAAAGAAGGTTGCAACCAGCGCACCACCGAGTATTCGCGCAAAACTCGACTGCGCCCGCCACGTGATCACCAGACCCCGGCCGAGAATCACAGCGTAGATCAGGAACAGCAGTAAGACGCCGCGAAAACCGAACTCCTCAGCCAACACGGCAATAATGAAGTCGGTGTGACCCTCGGGCAAAAAATCCAACTGCGCCTGACTGCCTTGGGTCCAACCCAGACCTTCCCAACCGCCGGATCCAATCGCGGTTTTGGACTGGATAATGTTCCATCCAGCGCCAAGCCGATCAGATTCGGGGTTGAACAGCGTAAGCACGCGCTGCTTCTGATAGTCCTTCAATACGAAGACCCACGCCGGCCAAATAGAGATGAGGGCGAGTGCCATCATCGAAAAAATGTACCGCCACTGAATCCCGGCCATGTAGATGGCGGCCAGACCACTGATGGCAACCAGTAGCGATGTTCCCAGATCAGGCTGCTGCAATATCAAGCCTGTGGGCACCGCCACCATTGCGAAGGCCACTGCGAGCGATCGCAAATCAGGTGGAAGTGCCTTTTTTGACAACCACCACGCGAGCGCCCAGGGCATGGCTACCTTCATGACCTCCGAGGGTTGAAAGCGAATGAAGCCCAAACTCAGCCAGCGCTGCGCACCCTTAGCACCCACACCAAAGAACGCCACAGCAACGAGTAGGAGCGTGGCCAGTACAAAAATATAGGGCGATACCCCTCGCAATGTCTCCACTCTGAATTGAGCCGTAACTAACAAGACGGTCATGGCCACCGCGATGTTGCGCATTTGAGTATTCAGCATGACATCGGATTGGCCGCTGGCACTGTAAAGGACAAATAACCCACCAATGCTGAGCACCAGCAGTGGCATCACAAGCCATAGATCAATATGAAGCACCCGCAATAAGCGCACACGAACACCTAACTCTCGAGAAGAGACCTCGGCAACTCTTGCAAACTCGTTACTCATCTCGGCTCATCCAGTAATCAAGCATGGCCCGGGCAACCGGATATGCGGAACTTCCGCCCCCACTGTTCTCGGTTAAAACAGCTAAAACAATCTCAGGATTCTCGACTGGGGCAAAAGCAATAAACCAACCGTGATTGCGCTGATACTCCGACAACGCCTCTTCATCGTAAGTTGCATCTTGGGCAATACCCACCACCTGCGCCGTTCCTGTTTTCCCCGCGACGCTGTAAGTCAAACCCGATCGCATGCCGAAGGCTGTCCCTCGGACTGACGATACGGTGTCAACCATACCTGCAACTACCTCGTCCCAATACGCTGTCTCTACTGAGACATTGAGTAGCGGCTCGGGTTCAACGGATATGCCGTCCACGGCTGCAACAAACGTGGGCTTGAAGGCGGTACCGCGCGTGGCGAGCGCAGTGGTCGCTACCGCTAACTGCATGGGGGTAACCAACATGTACCCCTGGCCAATACCCACTATGAGTGTTTCACCGCCATACCAGCTACTGCCAATCACACGACGCTTCCACTCAGGACTCGGCAAAATTCCTCGCTTTTCACTGGGTAGATCGACTCCCGTCACACTGCCAATACCAAAGTCATCCAGCGACTCGGCGAGGGCATCAATTCCAAAACGATTCGCGAGCTCGTAGAAATAGACATCACATGACTGCGCGATTGAGTCCCGAAGATTCATTTCCTCGGCATGACCCGTTCCGCGCACGCGAAGGATCCAGTCCCTGTATCGACGAGGGTCTCCGGGAAGCTGGTAATAACCGGGGTCAGGAATCGCGGTGTCGATGGTGATCAGGTCGCGATTTAAACCAGCGAGCCCCAACATGGGCTTGATCGTTGAGGCCGGCGGATACTGACCCTGGATGACGCGATTTAGTAGTGGCGCATCTCGCGAATCGCGCAACTCCGCGTAGTCAGAGAAGCTAATTCCATTCACAAACTTGTTCGGGTCGTAACGGGGGCTCGAGACCGCAGACAACACACCCCCACTTCTCGGATCCAACGCCACCACCGCACCTCGCATGTCTCCCATGGCGGCTGCGGCGACACGCTGAAGCTCAATATCGAGGTGCAAAGTCAGCTCGGCACCGGGCACTGGCTCTATCCGGTCGATCACGTCCAACTCGACACCACGCGCGTTGGTTTCGATGCGGCTTACTCCTAGTCCGCCTTTCAGGACGTCCTCGTAGTAAGCCTCCAATCCCACCTTTCCTATGTGACTAATACCCCGGTAGGCTTCTTTCTCAGACTCATCGACATCATCAATACCAATACGGCCAACGTACCCTAGCGCATGCCCCAGCAGATCGCCCTCGGGGTAATGACGCGTTAATTCAGACTGGACAGACACACCAGAAAGTGCGTGCTTATTGACCGCGATAACGGCCAATTCCTCATCGGTTAGTCGATACTTCAAAGGCACTGGACTAAGGGGACGCCGTCGCTTACGTGCTTGTGTAAAGAGCTCGATATCGGTATCCGTCAGACGTAACAGGTCGCTGAGCTTGGTCAACACATTATCGAGATCCTCGGCGCGTTCTGGCGTGATCGCCAAGGTAAACGAAGGCTGGTTGACAGCGAGGAGATTACCTGATCGGTCGACAATGACACCGCGAGTGGGCGCTACGGTTCGCACCGCAATTCGGTTTCGGTCTGACTGCGCTCGAAATTCTTCGTTCTGGATAACCTGGAGAGAGAAATAGCGGTACAAGAGGCCCATCATGAACAAGACCATTACCGCCGCCAGCACCGTGACCCTCCCGTGCGTAATCTGGGTTTCACGCGCCCAATCTTGCATTTGGTTAAGCTGGCGTGCCATTAGCGTCTTACCTTGTTACCTCTGTGCACTGTGCCACAGGACGGCGCCTCATGCTCGGTGATAAGGATGTCCCGCATTAATTGACCAGGCTCGGTACAGCTGTTCCGCCAAAATCACTCGCACCAGCGGATGTGGCAGTGTTATCCGACCCAGCGACCACCGTGCACCTGCCTTTGCTTTCAGCGAGGGATGAAGTCCGTCAGGGCCGCCGATGACAAACGCGATTTTCAAGCCATCGCTCTGCCACGTCGCGAGCGTCTCGGCAATGGTCGCAGTCGAGATCACCTTCCCTTCAACATCCAAAACAACCATCAGCTCTTGGGGCTTCAACCGTCGCTCGATAGCAGTTGCCTCCTCTAGCATACGGCTCTCAGCGGTGTCTCTCGCTCGTTTGGAGGCGGGCAACTCAACCCATTCGATTGAGGCTTCGCGAGGCAGTCGTTTGACGTAGTCATCGGCACCGTCGCTCACCCACTGGGGCATGCGCGTACCAATTGCCAAGATACGCATGGATTATCCCCAGGGATCTGAGACTGCGTTTGACTCGAAAGCGGTCTCTGGTTCTCCTGACCACAGCCGCTCAAGGTCATAAAAGCTTCGCGCGGCGGGCTGCATCACATGAACAACAACGTCGCCAAGATCGACTAACACCCAATCAGCGTCATTTTCGCCTTCGACACCGATCGGTGGACACCCGGCCTCTTTAGCTTTGACAACAACATTATCGGCAAGTGACTTGACATGGCGAGACGAGTTGCCGCTTGCAACCACAAGAAAATCCATCACGGAACTGAGTCCACGGACATCCACTATTTTGGTATCAACTGCTTTTAGATCGTCGAGGGCATCGACCACAAGGTCGGTAATGATTGCATCTGTCGGGGTCAAAGAACTGCCTCAGTTTGGCTCAAATTTTCGTACAGTTTGTGGTGGCTAATGTACTCCATAACCGCGTATGGAATCATCTCTGTCTCGCGTTCGCCTGACTTCAGTAACTGCCGTATTTCCGATGATGAGACATCAACGAGAGAACACTCTAGCCGCGATACATATCCCGCCGGTAGCGATGACAGTTGGGCAAGGGGCGCTTCACGATCATGCCACCAGGCAGCTACCTCGGCTGCAATCGCCAAAAATTCTCCAGGTCGCTTGGCCACAACAAGGTGAGCATAATCGGTCAGTGCCTCCCAGCGCGACCACTGATTTAGTGTCGGCAGCAGGTCATCACCAATCAAGAAATAGATTGTTGCATCGCTGCCCACCTCTTGGCGCAGTTCCTGAAGACTATCCACCGTATAAGACGGCCCCTCCCTTTCGAGCTCGCGCGTATCGAGCTGAAGTTCCGGAAATTCGGTCACCGCGAGATCGAGCATGGCAAGTCGATGTTCAGCGCTCACCGAGTGCTGGGTTTTTAACGGGGACTGTGCGGCCGGCATAATGCACATAGCGTCGAGCGCTAGCCTACGTTTGGTATCGCTCGCGACTTTGAGGTGCCCATAATGAACAGGATTAAAACTCCCGCCCATAATGCCGATATGTCGATTAGGCGCGGGTGTGGCCATTGCCCAGAACGACGTATTTTTGACTGGTGAGCCCCTCCAGACCCACTGGACCGCGGGCGTGGATTTTGTCTGTGGAAATCCCGATCTCAGCACCCAACCCGTACTCGAATCCATCGGCAAACCGTGTTGAGGCATTAACCATCACAGAGCTGGAATCGACTGCCCTCAGAAATTGCATCGCGCTACTGTGACACTGGGTTACGATACCGTCCGTGTGGCCTGAACCGAACCGCGCAATGTGATCGACAGCAGCATCAAAATCTTCGACCACTTTGATCGACAAGATGGGCGCGAGGTACTCGGTGGACCAATCCTCTTGCGATGCCAGCGCACAGTCCTCGCCCAACCAGACGCACGTTTGCTCGCAGCCGCGGAGCACGACACCCTTTTCTAACAATGGGCGTGCAAGCTCCGGAAGCATTGCGGCGCACTCGCTATCGATGAGCAGTGACTCCATCGTGTTACAGGTCCCGTACCGATGTGTTTTTGCATTGACCGCGAGCTCAATCGCCATAGCGGGGTCGGCATCACTGTGGATGTATAAATGGCAAATGCCATCCAAGTGCTTAAGCACGGGCACTGTCGCATCGCTTGCAACGCGTTCGATCAAGCCCTTACCGCCACGAGGGACCACCATGTCTACGACGCCGTTAAGCTTGACCATAGCCGACACGGCCTCTCTATCAGTCGTGTCGAGCACTTGAACCGCCTGCGCAGGCAAACCGACGGTTTCAAGCCCGGCCTGAATACAGCTTGCCAGAACCAGGTTGGAGCGAAGCGCCTCAGAGCCACCCCGCAGCAGAACGGCATTACCCGACTTCAGACAAAGGCTCGCGGCATCGACCGTAACATTAGGACGTGACTCATAAATGATGCCGATAAGGCCGAGCGGCACGCGCATCTTCCCCACCTGTATACCGGACTCCATCGACTTCAAGCCCTCGATCCCACCAATGGGATCGGATAAGGCCTGCACAATCGCCAAAGACTCGAGCATGCCATCTACTCGAGTCTCGGTGAGTTCAAGGCGATCAATCAACGCCGCATCAAGACGGGCGTCACGAGCTGCCGAGAGATCAATCGTATTCGCATCGAGCAGCGATTGTCGCTGGCTTTGTATTGTACCGGCGATGGCTTCCAATGCCGCGTTGCGCACTGACACAGGCGAATTCGCAACAAGTTGTGAAGCCTGCTTCGCGGATATTGCTAGGTCTCTGACGTGCTGCTGAACCGACAATGGTCTGACTCCCGTTGGTGAGCGGCGCAGTATACGCTAAGACGCCAAAAAATTGTTGACAATGGTTCTCATTAACATTACCGTTCTCATATGTATGTATGTATTTGTAAAAGCGTCACCGACCGTGCCATTCGGGAGCAGGTAGCTGCTGGTGCGCGCTCACTCGCCGAGGTAAGCCGCGCAACAGGTTGCTCCACACAGTGTGGCAAGTGCTCCTGCTTTGCTGAGTCCCTAGTCAGTGAAGCGCTTAATCGACGCGTGCAAATACACGCAGCTCGCCGCGCCTAAATGCGATTGCGGTTGCGAATCGTTCCCATTATCTTTTCCCTTAAAAAACAATAAGTTACGCTTTTTTTAGTCCGCGTTTTGCGCTACCCTGTTGCCCAAGATTAATGAGCCGGGACTATCCGTGATGAAAGGCAACTCAGACGTTATTCGCCACCTCAACAAAATTCTTTACAACGAACTCGTCGCTATCAACCAGTACTTTTTGCACGCCAAGATGTACAAGGATATGGGACTTACCGAACTCGCCGAGCACGAGTATCACGAGTCCATCGATGAGATGAAGCATGCCGACGAATTGGTCGAGCGCATTCTGTTTTTAGAGGGCATCCCCAACCTTCAGGACTTGGGAAAACTGAGAATTGGTGAAACACCCCGTGAGATGCTCGAATGTGATCTCCAGCTAGAGCACGTGGCCCACGAGGACCTGAAGGCAACCGTCAAATGCTGCGAGGAGGTCGGCGACTACGTGTCACGCGACCTGGCAAAGCGGATTCTCGATGCGGAGGAAGAGCATATTGACTGGCTCGAGACGCAGCTATCGCTCATGGATCGCGTGGGAGAACAGAACTACCTTCAGACCGCGATGAAGACCGTCAAGCCAAGCGAGGGAGGCTAGAAAAGCGGGCTACAGCCAGTTAAGAAGCCAGTCGTGTAGTGAGGGTCGACCGTGCTCCGAGCTCAGGACTCGAAGTCACTCTCACCAACAATGAGTTCGCGTAATTCGCCAGTTTCGCCCATATCGCAAACAATGTCGCAACCACCGATAAGCTCTCCGTCAACCCAAAGCTGCGGGAAGGTAGGCCAGTTACCGAAAGCCGGTAAGTTAGCTCGGATCTCAGGGTTGCTTAGCACATCGACGTAGGCAAATTTCTGACCGCAACCCATAAGCGCCTGCACCGTACGCGCTGAAAAGCCGCACTGTGGCTGATTTGGGGAGCCTTTCATGTAAAGGATCACACGATTGTTCTCGATCTGATCCTTAATGGTCTCCATAATATCCATTGCTAGTCTCCGCGCCGTAGTTAGCTTTAATTCAATCACTCGCGACCAAGAGTCTATCAGAAGCCATGCGCGGTAAGTCGTAAAATCGACAATTAAAGGTAGTAATAGTCATGTCAGCCATCATGTCCACATACGGTCGATTACCCGTGACATTTGCGTCGGGGGTAGGTGCCTACCTTACCGACCAAAAAGGCGAGCAATATCTTGATGCGCTGTCTGGCATTGCCGTGACCAATCTCGGCCACTCTCACTCGAGCGTCACGCGTGCTATCACCGAGCAAGCAGAGAGCCTGTTACACACCTCCAATCTTTACGGTATTGCACAGCAAGAGCGGCTGGCTACCGAGCTCAATCAACTCACGGGCATGGAACGAATCTTCTTTTGCAACTCGGGAGCAGAGGCGAACGAGACGGCCATCAAGATGGCAAGGCGCCACGGCCACAATAAAGGCATTACCAATCCTCAAATTGTGGTCTTGGAAGGCGCCTTTCATGGACGAACCATGGGTGCCCTATCAGCGACGGACAGTTCCGCGATTCAAGCTGCTTTCAAACCCCTACTGCCGGGCTTCATTCGGATTGCGAGAAATGACAACGAAGCGCTGGAGGCTCTCGCAAAAACACGAGATGACATTGTCGCTATCCACCTAGAGCCGGTGCAGGGCGAGAGTGGAATATACCCTCTGGATCATGGGTTTCTGGCACGTGCGCGCGAACTCTGCGATCAAGAAGACTGGTTGCTAAGTTTCGACGAGGTACAGTCCGGTAACGGTCGATGCGGAGCCCTGTATATCTTTCAACGCCTCGGTATCATCCCGGACGTCTTAGCCACAGCAAAGGGTCTAGGTAACGGCTTACCCATAGGCGCGTGTATGGCTCGCGGGCGCGCCAGCGATTTGCTGGTTGCAGGCGACCACGGAACCACCTACGGAGGCAACCCTATCTGCTGCGCTGCCGCAAGCGCCGTCATCAATACCTTAAGTGCAGACCAGCTCTGGGATCGGGCCGATATCATCCGCGCAGCTATCTTTGAAGGCTTGGATTCAGAGATCGCCGATGGAGACTTGATACGCGATCGTCGTGGTGTAGGACTTATGATTGGTATTGAGCCCACCGTTCCCACAGAAAACTTGGTCCGAATGGCACTGGATAGACACCTATTGATCAACGTTGCGGGCGGCAACACCATCCGACTACTACCACCGCTGGTCATGAGTACGGATGACGCAAGACGTGTTGGGGCTACCGTCGCCGACATTGTGAATTCACTCAAAGACACTTAACACCTGGGATTGTAGGACAGACGCATGAGCACGCCCCGCCACTTTCTGACATTGAATGACCTGTCCTCGGACGAGCTGCTTTCGGTTTTAAGGCGGGCATCAGAGCTCAAGCAGATGCAACGCGATGGGACACCTCACGCGTCGCTCACCGGGAAAGTGATGGCCATGATTTTCGCCAAAGCGTCGACGCGAACACGCGTTTCTTTCGAAGCCGGGATGACACAGCTGGGTGGCAGCGCAATGTTCCTCTCTTCCAGCGCCACACAGATGGGCCGCGGCGAACCCGTGGAGGACACGGCAAAAGTGATATCGTCGATGGTCGATATTGTGATGATACGAACATTCGATCATCAAGAGGTCGAAACCTTCGCAGCGAACTCGAGTGTGCCCGTCATCAACGCATTGACAGATGACTTCCACCCCTGCCAGCTACTTGCTGACATGCAAACATGGTTCGAGCATCGCGGAGATATGCGAGCAAAAACAGCCTGTTGGCTCGGCGACGGCAACAACATGTGTCACTCATACATAAATGCGGCAAAGCTACTGGGCTTCCATTTGCGCATTGCCTGCCCCGAAGGTTACGAGCCCTCACCGGTGGTTCTTGCTGCGGCGGGAGATGCGGTAACCATCGAGCCAGATCCAAAAGTTGCGGTTACCGGCGCTCACCTGCTCGTCACCGATGTTTGGGCATCCATGGGGCAGGAGACCGAGGCCAGTGAGCGTAATAACGCGTTGAAAGCCTATCAACTCAACCGGGAGCTTCTCGACCTCGCCGACGATGAGGCCATTTACTTGCATTGCCTGCCGGCACATCGAGGCGAGGAGATTACCGCCGACCTAATGGATGACCCTAACTCCGTTATCTGGGATGAGGCTGAGAACCGACTGCACGCGCAGAAGGCATTAGTCGAGTTTCTCCTGAGCTAAAGGCTACCTTAAAGGCAATGACGGCCGGCTTTTGAGCCACCAACTACCTGCCGATTTATTGCATTGATGTGACATGCAGTGTGCATCATTGTGAGTTATTTCAAGATGACGTTCAGCACCCCTAATAGCTAGTAAGCACTAACTTCTTAAAATGCCACATCTTATCCACAAGAAATCCGCTGGCTTTTAGGCTTGCATTCAACCCTGTACCGCCCTATCTTGGGTCCTGAAGATGACGCAACCCCAATATGTGGTGAGAAGCACGATAAGAAACACCTCGTGATGGACCGGTTGCAAACCCAGTAAAAGACGAGTTAAAGGTGAAGATAGAATGCAGACAGGTAGTGAATCAGTAAGTAATCCAGCGTCCGCAACCGCCCCTATTACAGGCACTCCCAGCCAGACACGCATTGCCGCTACCGCGCCCGGACAAATGCGCGTGATCAAGCGTAACGGGACGGTTGTTCTGTTTGAGGACAGCAAGATATCGGTCGCCATTACGAAAGCGTTCCTAGCGGTTGAAGGAGGCACTGCCGCAGCGAGCACGCGCATTCACGAAACGGTCGCGAAACTAACGGAGCAAGTAGTCGGTACCTTCAAGCGACGTATGCCCTCAGGTGGCACGATCCACATCGAAGACATTCAGGATCAGGTCGAATTGGCTTTGATGCGTGCGGGTGAGCATTTGATTGCTCGCGACTATGTGATCTATCGTGAATCCCGTCGGCAGGCCCGTGTAGAGAAAGAAGCGCTGTCGCCTGAATCAGAGGCAGCCGCCGGCGCGATTACGGTCGTGGGTGCCGATGGCACCGCAAAGCCGCTTGACATCGAGCGCATTCGCACGATCGTCGCGGAGGCCTGTATGGACCTCACCGACGTGAGCGAGGCAGCGATCATCGATGAAGCATTAAAGAACCTGTACGACGGTGTAACAGAGCACGAGCTAAGTACCTCACTGGTCATTACAGCACGCACCATGATCGAACAGGAACCTAACTACTCGAGCGTTGCCGCCCGACTGTTGCTCGACAACCTTCGCACTGAAGGACTGAGCTTCCTTCACATTGCAGAGTCAGCCACTCAAGGGGACATGGCAACTTACTACCCCCAGGCGCTCAAGTCGTTTATCAGTCGGGGCATTGAACTCGAGCTATTGGCACCTAACCTCGCAGACTACGACCTCGACATGCTGGGCGAGGCCCTCCTGCCCGAGCGCGATCTGCAGTTCAGCTACCTAGGGTTACAGACGCTGTACGACCGCTACTTCATTCACAGCGATG
Organism: Pseudomonadota bacterium; assembly: GCA_002862405.1. Lineage (GTDB taxonomy): Bacteria > Pseudomonadota > Gammaproteobacteria > Pseudomonadales > Halieaceae > Luminiphilus. Next base: position 13,396 of record PKCZ01000120.1, on the reverse strand, counting down.
AGACTCGCTTTGAGCTACCACAGCTCTTCTTCATGCGCGTCGCCATGGGACTGGCGACTCGCGAAGACGACAAGAACGCAAGAGCGATTGAGTTCTACCAGCTCTTATCATCGTTTGACTACATGAGCTCAACACCCACGCTGTTCAACTCTGGCACATTGCGACCCCAGTTGAGCTCGTGCTACCTGACAACTGTCCCAGACGACTTGCACGGTATATACGGTGCGATTCAGGACAACGCCATGCTGTCGAAGTTTGCAGGCGGGCTCGGAAATGACTGGACACCTGTACGTGCGCTTGGCGCCTACATCAAGGGCACCAACGGAAAGAGTCAGGGCGTTGTTCCGTTCCTTAAGGTCGTCAACGATACCGCCGTTGCCGTGAACCAAGGCGGAAAGCGTAAAGGCGCGGTCTGTGCCTATCTCGAAACATGGCACATGGACATTGAGGAGTTCCTGGAGCTTCGCAAAAATACCGGAGACGATCGTCGCCGAACCCACGACATGAACACAGCAAACTGGGTACCTGACCTCTTCATGAAGCGCGTATTCGAAGATGGTGATTGGACGCTGTTCTCTCCTAACGATGTGCCAGACCTGCATGACCTGTATGGAACCGCATTCGAGGAGCGCTATAACCACTACGAAGAGCAGGCCCGCGACGGAGAACTAAAGCTCCATAAGACACTAAAAGCACAGGCGCTCTGGCGAAAAATGCTGGGCATGATCTTCGAAACAGGACACCCCTGGATCACCTTTAAAGATCCCTGCAATATTCGGTCGCCTCAGCAACACGTGGGTGTGGTTCACTCATCAAACCTTTGCACCGAGATCACGCTGAACACCAGCAAAGACGAAATTGCTGTCTGCAACCTCGGCTCAGTCAACTTGCCGCAGCACATCAAAAACGGCGAGTTGAATATCGATAAGCTTCGCAAGACGGTGACGACCGCCATTCGTATGCTCGATAACGTCATCGACATTAACTACTACTCGGTAGATACGTCTGAAAACTCGAACATGAAGCACCGACCCATTGGTCTGGGTCTCATGGGTTTCCAGGACGCACTCTATAAAGTAAACGTGTCGTACGCTTCTGATGAGGCAGTAACTTTTGCCGATCAGACGATGGAAGCCATCAGCTACTTTGCGATCAACGCATCAACAGATCTGGCTGCTGAGCGTGGCGCCTACTCAAGCTACGACGGTTCGCTGTGGAGCCAGGGCATTTTCCCGATTGATTCGTTGAACATGTTGATCGAACAGCGTGGCACCGACTACATCTCGGTCAACCAAGACAGCAACATGGACTGGGATGCACTCAGAGGCAAAGTCGCTGAGCAAGGTATGCGTAACTCGAATGTCATGGCGATCGCGCCAACAGCAACGATTGCCAACATTACTGGTGTGTCTCAGTCCATCGAGCCGACCTATCAAAACCTCTACGTGAAGTCGAACTTGTCAGGTGAATTTACTGTCGTAAACCCTCACTTAGTCCGCGACCTCAAAGAGCGCGGGTTGTGGGACAAGGTCATGGTCAATGACCTGAAGTACTACGATGGAAGCGTACAAGCTATCGATCGTATACCGGCCGATCTTAAGGCGAAATACGCGACAGCTTTCGAGGTTGAACCCCGCTGGTTAGTCGATGCAGCAAGTCGACGACAAAAGTGGATCGACCAAGCTCAGTCGCTGAACTTGTACATCAATAATGCAAGTGGAAAGAAATTGGACGTGACCTACCGAATGGCTTGGTACAGCGGTCTGAAAACAACATACTACCTTCGATCGCTCGCTGCGACGGGCACTGAGAAGTCTACGGTAAATACCGGTCAGCTCAATGCCGTATCACAGCAAGCAGCTGCTGCACCAGTGCAGCCCGCTCCGGTTCCCGCAGCCTGCTCGCTCGACGATCCAGATTGTGAAGCCTGTCAGTAACCAAATAAGTTAAAGGAGTTAACAATGCTTAATTGGGATGATTACAACGTAGCCGAGGGTGATGCGCCCGTAGCGGCACCGCAGCAACAAGCACCTGTACAACCCGAAGTGGTTAACAAGGCGCTAGAAACTCTCAATCAGGAAGAGGCAGCATCTGCGCCTATAGCGGATCAGGTAAAAGCAGCGGCTGAAGCGGTAGCTAACATTGATACTGCGCCGGGCCTCGAGGAGCTTGAGATGGGCGCATCGCGAATCTCCGTCGATGAGAAAGCGATGATTAACTGCCGAGCAGATCTTAACCAGTTGGTGCCGTTCAAGTACGACTGGGCATGGCAGAAGTACCTCGATGGCTGCGCGAACCACTGGATGCCGCAGGAAATTAACATGACGGCTGATGTGGCGACCTGGAAGAGTGAGGACGGTCTCACTGACGACGAACGTCGCATTGTGATGCGGTCTTTGGGTTACTTCTCAACCGCTGACTCGCTCGTGGCAAATAACTTGGTGTTGGGTATCTATCGACTCATTACCAACCCAGAGTGCCGCCAGTATCTCCTACGTCAAGCATTCGAGGAAGCCATCCACACACACGCCTACCAGTACTGCATTGAGTCACTAGGTATGGACGAGGGTGAAGTCTTTAACATGTACCGCGAAGTGCCGTCCGTCGCTAAGAAGGCTTCATGGTCACTGAACAAGACCCAAGCGCTCTCTGACCCCAACTTCAAAACGGGTACCGTTGAGGACGACCAGCAAGTCTTGCGAAATCTGATCGGTTTCTATGGAGTCACCGAGGGGATTTTCTTCTACTGTGGCTTTACGCAAATCCTTTCAATGGGTCGCCGCAATAAGATGACCGGGGTTGCAGAGCAGTTCCAGTACATCCTAAGAGACGAGTCGATGCACCTCAACTTCGGCATCGACGTGATCAATCAGATCAAGCTAGAGAATCCACATTTGTGGACTGAGGAATTCCAGCAAGAAGCCATTCAAATGATTCTTGAGGGTACCGCGCTGGAGATCGAATACGCACGCGACACAATGCCACGTGGTGTACTCGGTATGAATGCCAGCATGATGGAAGAGTACCTGCAATTCATTGCAAACCGTCGTCTGACTCAGCTTGGGCTGCCCGAGCAGTTCCCGGGTGCTCAGAATCCATTCCCATGGATGTCAGAGATCATGGATCTACGAAAGGAAAAGAACTTTTTCGAGACCCGCGTCATTGAGTATCAAACAGGTGGTGCTCTTAGCTGGGACTAATCTGTCGATAAACCAAAAAAAGCCCTGCAAGTGCGGGGCTTTTTTTGTCAAAGCAGGTTGTCACCAACCGTCTGACTAATGAACCTCGAACTGATATCGGGGCAAGGCATCCATAATCGCGCGCCCGTATCGCTTCGTGATGATTCGCCGATCCAAGAGCGTAATAACGCCGGCATCCGTTTCTGTGCGAAGCAGTCGACCGCAAGCTTGCAGTAATCTAAGCGAAGCCGAAGGCACAGTGAGCTCCATGAATGGATTACGTCCAGCAGCCTCCAAGAGCTCCGCATGCGCAGCATCTATGGGGTCATCGGGCGCTGCAAACGGCAGCTTTGCGATAATCACATGGCTGCAGTAGTCGCCAGGCAAATCAACGCCCTCAGCGAAGCTGGCGAGTCCGAATATGATCGACGACTCACCGCGATCGATTCTCCTGCGGTGTTCCTGCAGTATGTCTGCTTTACTCATCTGCCCTTGAACAAGAAGCCATGACTCATAAGCGGGCTCGAGCGCCTCAACCAATTCCTGTAACTGGCGCTTAGAACTGAAAAGCACCAACGTGCCTCGATGACGCTCCAGCAAACTCGGAAATAGGTTAATCAACTCATCCGAATGCGCCGCGGGCTCGCTTGGATCAGTCGTCATTTCGGGCACAACAAATCGGCCACGAGACGCGTCAAAGGGACTTTCAACCCGCGCTAACTTGGTATCACTAGGTAAGCCTGTTTGCTGCATTAAATGATCAAAGGACCCAAGCGCAGTTAGTGTTGCAGAGGTCATTACAGCCCCCGCAACACGCTGCCAAACATGCTCAGACAAAATATCTCGCGCGTAAATCGGGCTCGCATAACACTCGATCGAGCTTTCATCACCGTAGTGTCGCATCCATCTGGCCCACGGAGTGCTCGATTCTTCATCGGATGACGCAAAGCTGTCCCATAGTGCGATCTGACCCTCAGCGCGCGCCAATATTACCTGCAGATCATTGAGATTACTTTCCCAGATCTCCCGCTGATCAGCGTCGCCCTCTTCTACCAAAGCCTGAATCAAACTAAGGATCGGTGAGAGCTTTTGCCGGTGCAGCCTCCAAAGATCTTGAAGCGAGCGCGATGCATCGCGCAACTCTTCTTCAACAACACCAAACGGGAAACGCAGGTCAGCGCGATCGTCGACACGCCCGCTCAACTCGGTCCAGCACAGCGCAAAGGTATCGCGGCTTGCTTGAATAAGGTCATCCGTACTGATGGACAGTGCAGACAGCGCTTCAGGACGTACCTCATGCTCAATTAATAACTCTCGCTTCGCGTCCAACCACTGCTGGGTCTCTGCCAGGTTGTTGTACGTCCGCCCACTTCGAGAAAAACACGCAAAGTGCTCCAAACACTTTTCGGCCAACTGGTGACCCTCGTCGAAGATGTAGTAACTGTCCTCCGGCTCCGAGAGAATTCGCCCTCCTCCCAATCTAAAGTCGGCTAGCACCAAATCGTGATTGGTCACAATGATGTCAGTCTCTTCGAGTCCCTCCCGAGCACGAAAAAAACTACAGCCTGTAATGTGCGGGCACCGACGCCCTAAGCACTGCGAGTGATCAGTGGTTATCGATCTGATAACGCCTACATCAAGTGCCTCAGGCCAGGCATCGAGGTCTCCGTCCCATGAATCGTCGCTCACTGCGGTCAGCATAGCGTCATAGGTCCGCTGTACCTCCTCTCCTTCGAGAAGCTCAACCTCATCGGGGTACATCGATAACATAGGTGACTCTGCGTAGCCCTGAATCAACTGATCGAGCTTATATAAGCAAATATAGCGGCTGCGTCCCTTGGCAAGCTGATAGCTAAAATCGATACCACTGTGACGCTTGATCTCTGGCAGATCCTTAAAAATCAGCTGTTCCTGTAGAGCGACCGTGGCAGTAGCGATGATCAGTTTTTTCGACTGTGCCTTCGCCACAGGCAACGCAGAGATGATGTAAGCGATGGTCTTACCGGTGCCTGTGCCCGCCTCGATCGCAAGAAACGGCGGTGTGTCAGGGTCGCCCAACGCATTAGCAACCTCGGCGATCATCTGGCGCTGGCCCCAGCGAGGCTTTAAATCTTTCGCCTCAGTCAGCATAAAAAAAGCCGCTCGAATTTCTTCTCTTAAGGCATCAGCTAACAAGGATACTTACACCCTATCCTTACTGGCCATCACATTCAGAACCGGTCTTGCATACATTTCGAGCGCTTGATGACGTTCCGCTTCAGACAGGTCATCAAACCGGTTAAGGAACACTGATTGAGTGATGCTCGCCTCTGCTGCATCGCGCTCTGATTCATCGATGGCGTAACCCAGTGCTTCGCATGCCCAAAAATTGGTTTTGAACAGTCGGTAATTGGTCACCATAGCGTGATCTATAAGCGACACGGCATCAGGCACCGATAGTGATGCTTGATTCAGAGGTATGCCGAAATGAATATGGACGTGTCCTTTTTGTCCCTGAATACCTTGCGCGATACTCTCCAGATCTTCAAAGGGCGCCTTTTCGTACCCAGCCCCATGAGCCAACTCCCGCGCCTTCATGACATCGCATGGATCGATTTCATAAGAAATCGTAAGCGGTACTATGTTGAGCTTGCCCAAAACCTCATCCGGCGACTCCGTGGCCTTGTCGCGCGACAGCGTCAACATTTTTAAGACAGCGGCTTCCGTTCGGTCATTCCCATCCTTTGCCCGACCTTCCCGCTGCGCAATCCACAATGGCCCCTGATTTTCGACAATCGCCTCACGCATAAAATTGGCCAGCTGCTTGGAGGCTGCGAGCTGTTGCTTCGGGCCGCTCAAGCTCCGCTTCACAATGAAACTCTTATTAATACGCATCAGGTGTGATACCCACGGCTTCTGCAACAGATTATCGCCGATAGCAATTTGCGCCGTGCGATGACCCTCAACAACCAAGACACTGTTGGCGTACGCAGAATCCATAACAATATCGCGATGATTACAGATGAAGAGATATGACGCTTCGGTATCTAGTTGTTCGATACCTGAGTAGGAAAAGTATGAGGTCGCCTCTACCACCCGATCGAGGCGCGGTTTGACTAAGGCCTGGAAGCCGTCAATCGTGCGAACACCGGCAAGCTGTGACTTTATGGTCTGCCGCGCAAACAAGCGCACGAGCCCCGGTACCCATTTGGCAATACGATTACCGCGCAAGGCAATCAGCGTATCGATAAACTCATTATCCGACAGCAGTGTATCGACCACTGAACTGACCTCATGGTCGCGGTAGGGTCGAATGTCGTTGTAAAGATCTGTCATCGCTAAAAACGCTAATTAGTTAGGCTGTCATCTTCGAGAAAATTTCGGATTTTGCCGCGTGCATCTTTTTAAGCGTGAAGAATCCGACTATTACCTCATAAATGCTTTGATACGGCTCGCAATCTGGTAGCATCGCGTCCCGACGTGAACCCTACCTGTGGAGAAGAAGAGATGGAAGCGTACAGTGCGTATTCGATGTTTTTGGGCGTGTCCTGCCTGTTGGTCAGCTGGTGCCTATTGCTCATCACAGCGTGGAAAGAAGATTACGCTTGGGGAATGTTTTCACTGCTGTTGCCACCCATTGGCTACGGCTATGCACTCTTCCGGTTAGATTCAACAAAAGAGACGCTTCTCCTAGCTGTGATCGGCTGGTTGCTGGTGATTCTCGGGCTCTAAATTAGACATTATCACTATATGGACTCTGAACGGTTGACATCACTCTCGACGTCACCCAATATCGCGATCCTTTAAATTCTGGAGAGAATTCGTGGCGAATTCACCACAAGCTCGCAAAAGAGCGAAGCAGAACGATAAGCAACGTGCGCACAACGCAAGTCTGCGCTCACTCGTTCGCACTAAGATGAAGCAAGTACTCGTAGCGGTCAACGCCGGCGGGCACGGGCCTGCGCAAGAAGCATACAATGCGGCCGTTCCAGTCATTGATCGTATGGCGAACAAAGGCATCATCAAAAAGAACAAAGCAGCACGTCACAAGAGTCGTCTAAACGCGAAAGTAAAGGCGCTAGCTGCGAGCTAAACTCAAGCCGCCATCCAGCGGCTTGATTGTGAATATTCTATGCTAGTTTCACATCGCTCCACGGAGTGAGGTTGTTAAACTAGTCACATGTTGAAGTACCCCACCAACGACGATAGTTACCGTTTTCTTTTTGAAGGTGCAGACATTCGTGGGGAGACCGTTATCCTCTATAACGTGCTAAAAGACCTGATTGGAACCCACGCCTACGGACCCGGTGTTCAAAAGCTGCTCGGTGAATTCGCGGCGGCAACAGTAGTTATTTCAAACAACCTCAAGTTTGACGGCCGCGTGGTGTTGCAGGGCCGCAGTGACGGCCCGATCTCGCTGGTCATGGTCGAGTGCTCCAGCGATGGCGACATCAGAGGCATTGCACGCGGCGAGTTAGAAGCACCGGAAGGCCCCATGAAGAGCCATCTACCCAATGGCGTTTTGACGCTCACCATCGAGCCAGAGGTTGGGCAGCGCTATCAAGGCATCATCGCAGTACAGCGAGATGAGTTAGCCGATGTGCTCAGCGACTACTTAGGGCAAAGCGAACAACTTGCCACCAAATTTTGGCTGTCCACGCGCGCTGGATGGTCCGCTGGCCTGATGCTCCAACAGCTGCCAAAACAGCTTATCGAAGACGAGGACGAGCGGCTAGATCAGTGGCAGACCCTTTGTGCGCTCGCTGACACGGTGACGCCGGACGAGCTGATTGATACTGATACCGATCAATTATTGTTCAAGCTTTTTAATGAATGGGACGTGAAGCGCTTCGAACCCAAGCGCATCCGTTTCTCCTGTGATTGTTCGCGAGATCGCAGTTTGAATGCGATCCATTTACTGCCTAAACATGAGATCACCGAGCTCTTTGAGGAGCAACAGACGGTGAAAATGAATTGCGAAATGTGTGGCGATAGCTACCACTTTACGCGTAACGATGTAGATCAATCAGAGGAGCCTACGATCCACTGATTGGTTAACTGTATCTCCACACTCACACTGGAAGCACATACCAATGACAGTTGAACAGAGTGCCAAAGCACCGATTAAACACACTGATAACACTGCAGCCCAACTTATTGAGATGGCGTTAGACCGGAAGGAAGGTTGCTTGACAGATACCGGCGCACTTCGCGTCGAGACGGGACATAGAACAGGTCGGTCTCCAGCGGACCGATATATCGTTCGAGAACCCTCGAGCGAAGAAGCGATCGAGTGGGGCAGCGTTAACCGCGAGTTCGACGCAGCAGTATTTGATGCGCTGTGGGATCGTGTTAAGGCGCATCTCGCCACCGATGCGCAATGGGTGCAACATCTCCACGTAGGAGAGCATCACGACCATTACATACCGGTGAAGGTTATGACGGGCACCGCATGGCAAAGTCTGTTTGGTCGCAACATGTTCATTCGGCCCGAGAACTACAACCCCTCGGAAAAGCCGGAGTGGCAGATTATGAATGTCGCAGACTTTATCTGCGATCCTGAGCGGGACGGAACCAACTCAGACGGCACTGTCATCATCAACTTTGGTCAGCGCAAAGTGCTCATTGCGGGTATGCGCTATGCCGGCGAGATGAAGAAAGCGATGTTCTCGGTGCAGAACTTCCTCCTCCCTGAAAAAGATGTGCTTCCCATGCACTGCTCAGCAAACATTGGCGACGAAGGCGATACAACTTTATTTTTTGGTCTCTCTGGAACAGGAAAAACCACCCTATCGGCAGACCCCGCGCGCTACCTAATTGGTGACGATGAGCACGGCTGGGCGCAAGGCTCGGTCTTTAACATCGAAGGCGGCTGCTACGCGAAGACCATCGACCTGAGTCAGAAAAACGAACCTATCATTTGGGATGCCATCCGGTTTGGTGCGATCGTCGAGAACGTCGCGCTTAATGAGGCGCGACAAGCTGATTACTCAGACACGACCCTCACCGAAAATGGCCGCTGCTGCTACCCGCTCTATCACGTTGAGAAACGGTCCGCTACGAACATGGGTGGCGAACCAAAATGTGTGATCTTCCTCACTTGCGACGTGTCTGGCGTACTTCCGCCGGTCAGCTTGTTATCGAAAGAGGCGGCAGCTTTCCATTTCCTCTCTGGCTACACCGCGCGGGTTGGCTCGACCGAGCTTGGAGCTGAAGCTGGTATCCATCCTACGTTCAGCACCTGTTTTGGTGCTCCGTTTATGCCGCGCCCGGCTCAGGACTACGCCGACCTGCTAATGAAGCGTATTGAAGATTTCGGATCGCAGGTCTACCTAATCAACACAGGTTGGACCGGTGGCTCTGGGGGCGCAGATGGCAAAGGTAATCGCTTCCCAATCCCAGTGACTCGTGCCGTAGTCGCCGCCGCTCAAAGCGGCGCCCTGCTCAATGTGGAGACAAAACACATTGATTCGCTGAATCTGGATTTCCCGGTCACTATTCCCGGTGTGGCGGACGAATACATCGACCCTAAAACTAGCTGGGGAGATGATGATGCCTATGAGGAGCAGGCCAAGAAACTGGCCTCCCTATTCAAAGGCAATATTGAGAAATTTGACGTCAGCAATGACATCGTTGCCGCAGGGCCTGAGTTGTAAGCACGGTTAACACACCACAAAAAGGGGGCTATTGCCCCTTTTTTATTGTCTAATTTTAAATCTCAGCCCACCTCGAAGAGACTATTGCAGAAACGCGCAGTATGGCCTCGTCCTTTACCGCTTTAACCCTTTACCCCTTTACCCCTTCAAACTAGGGGTGGCCATACGTCTCCATTCTGTCGCTCCAGTTCGCGCTTCGTCACGATCGATAGAAACTTACCAATATCATCGCCCAACAGGTAGAGCGCAGGCACCAACACCAGCGTCACGCCTGTGGCAAACATCACCCCAAACGACAAAGATACCACCATAGGAATAAGGAACTGAGCCTGAACACTGGTTTCCAGCATGATTGGTACGAGACCGACAAAGGTCGTCACTGAGGTCAGGATAATCGGTCGGAAACGATCGGTCGCTCCTTGCAACAGCGCATCAACCAGATCCATCCCCTCATCTCGAAGATTATTGATCCGATCAATCAACACGAGATTGTCGTTTACAACGACGCCCGCACAGGCGATGACGCCCATGATGGAAAACATACTGACCTGCCAACCGAGCATCCAATGACCAAAGATCGCGCCCATCAGTCCAAAAGGTACGGCCGTGAGAACCAAGAAGGGTTGCCAATAGGACTTAAACGCAATCGCCATTAGCCCGAAGATAATCAGCATTGAGAGCGAGCCCATGTAGACCATCGCCTGCTGAAACTCGATCTCTTCCTGAAGCTCGCCATCCATATTAATGGTCAACCCAGGATACCGTTGCAGCCAGACAGGTCCGTCATTTCGAAGCACCGACTCTACGATGGCCCGCGGTGGTGCACCGTCCTCGGATACATCCGCGCTGACTTCCAGAGTTCTCAGACGATCCAGCCGCTCAATCGACTGATAACCGGTTTCAACACGGTAAGTAGCGACGGTCGAAAAAGGAACTTCGGCGCCATCACGGGTACGGATATACATCGAATTTATATTGGCGATCGCTCGGCGCTCCGACTCTGGATAGCGAATCATCACCCGGACATCTTCACCATCCCGGGGTATGCGCTGAACCTCTTCACCATAAAACGCCTGACGTATCTGGGTCGCCACATCGGCGAGCGAAACGCCGAGTGTTTCAGCCGCCGGCTTCAAAGACAACACGAGCTCCTCTAGCGGTGCATCAAAACTATCCGTGATATCAAAGACGCCCGGGTAGCGCTCGAGTGCTCCGCGCACTTCCTGCGCAAGCACCTCAAGATCGGCGATGCTATCGGAGGCAAATAACAAGGAAATGGGCTTACCTGGATCACGAATAGTGTAATCAAACCGCACGTCCTTGGCCTGAGACAAATCGCCAAGGCTTTGTCGCAGGCGCTTGGTCATTTCTTCCGTATCGAGATCATCATTGACTGTTTGAACCAGCAGGTCGACTTTATTTCCACCGGCGACGCCCAGGATATTGTCGATAGCTGGCGTCTGCTGATAACGAGGCTGACTGTTGTAATCCGTCTTAATGGCCTCAGCCGCAGTGACCAAGCGGTCGCGCATGGCCCGCGAATCAGCAAAAGCACCACCCTGAGGCAGCTCTACAGTTCCTACGACGAAATCTGAATTCACGCGAGGGAAGAAGGCGCTCTTCAGATAACCGCCGCCGAACAAAGCCAAACTCAAACACAACAGAACCAGGAAGAAGCCACCCACCGACGCGTGATTGCGCAAGCACTTCTCAAGGAACGGGCGATAGCGTTCGTTGGCAAAGCGTGCGAGCCAACTTGCGCAGGCCATGCGAGTGCGCGTTAACCAACCGGAATCGGGCACCTCTGGCTCAGGCTTCATGTGCGCTAGATGCGAAGGAAGAATAAGTAAGCTCTCAATCAGCGAGAAAGCCAGAGCTAGGCAGACTACAACGGGGATTCCTTTTGACGCAGGCCCCCACTCACCGGGCAAGAAGAACATGGGGGCGAAGAACACCATCGTACTGATGACGGCGAATACAACTGGCTTCACCACCTGGCGCGTCCCCACCAAGGCGCCATGAACACCGCTCAAACCGCGGGACTGTGCCGAATGCACCGATTCTCCGACGATAATGGCATCGTCAACGACAATACCGAGTGTCAGTAGGAAGGCGAACAGGCTGATCATGTTCAGTCCCTGCCCTGTGTAAGGCAGGAGGAAGAGCGTGCCCATGTAGGCGACCACAATGCCGACCGATACCCAAAAGGCCAGCATAGGACGCAGGAACAACATCAGAACGATGATGACCAGCACCAAGCCGCCAAGACCATTGCTCACCAGAGTTCGAACCCGCTCTTTAAAGGACTTTGAGGGGTCCTGCCAGAATTCCAGGGATACGCCCTCGGGTAAGGAGAGCTCGCGCTCCTTGACCCAGGCTTTCACCGTATCCGTGGTCAAAATAACGTCTGGTGACGTTGTGACATACACATTGAGACCCAGCGAGCGCTTGCCGTTGAACTCGATATCAACGTCGATATCCTCAAAGGTATCCCTCACCACAGCGACATCACTCAACAGCAGTTCCTGCCCTGAGAAGTCACTTCTAAGCACAATCGACTCAAAATCAGCTCTGTCGTAGGCCTGACCTCGGGTCTGAATCAGCAGATCACCGCTGTCCCGCTGGACTGCGCCAGCCGGCAGGTTAATAGAGGCAGAGCGGACAGCAGCTGCGACCTGATCAAAGGTCAGTTGATAACGTTGGAGGCTCTCTTCGGATACCTCAATCGATACTTCGTAAGGGCGCGCCGTCTGGAGTTCGACAATGGATACCCAGGGCTGGCGCACAAGCTCGTCACGCAACGTCTCGCCCAGCTCTTTCATCTCACGCTCACTTAGATCCCCGAAAATCTGAACGCGACCCATCTGGTGTCGGTAGGTGATTTCAGTGACGGTTGGCCGCTCGGCATCTGACGGGAAACTTCTAATCGCGTCGACACGGGTGTTGATGTCATTGGTTAGCTTCTGGGTCGGGTAATCGCTTTCCACCTCGACCAGTACGACGCCAACCCCCTCTCTAGAGGTCGACCGGAGCTCCTCGATCCCGTTGAGGTCGTGAATGGACTCCTCGATGCGAACCGAAATTTGCTCTTCAACCTCTCTAGGACTTGCGCCGCGAAACTCCATGCGAATCTCGATTTGATTGATTTCAGGTGTGGGGAAGAACTGCTTATCCAGCTTGGGAATACTGGTGTAGCCGCCAATGATGAGAAGCACCATAAGCAAATTGGCCGCGATGGGGTTCTTAATGAACCACGTGATAGGTCCACTCATGTCAGTTAACCGCTACCTGTGTTGCAACACGCAACCCTGGGAAGAGCGTGTTGTTAAGTTGTGCCACCACCAAGTCACCAACAACTAAACCGGACACCCAAACCGATCGACCTTCGCGGTTAATAACCGCAACGTCACGGCGCTCTAACTTCGACTCCTCGTTGACGATCAGCACGTGACCATCGGGGCTCAATGCGGCATTCGTAAGTTCGATCACGCCATCGACAGGTCGGCCAAGGATTTCTGCGCGCGCGAACATGCCGGGCGTCAAAGCGGGTCTTCCGTTTTTCAAATCGGGACTACCAGGGAA
>PKCZ01000087.1 GCA_002862405.1 Pseudomonadota bacterium | reverse complement strand
TTGGGTGGCGGAAAGAACCGACTTGGCGGATCGGTACTCGCGCAAACGTTCGGGAAAATCGGGTCGGACGTGCCCGATGTCGCGGCCAGTGAGGTTAAGGCTCTGTTTAATGCGATGAGCGATCTCAAAGCGGCTGATGCAGTACTCGCGTATCACGACCGGTCGGACGGTGGTGCTCTCGTGACGCTTCTGGAGATGGCGTTTGCAGGCCGGTGTGGTCTGAACGTGGAAATTGACTGCGCGCCGGAGCAGGCACCTTCGAGGCTATTTAATGAAGAAGTCGGCGTGGTCTTGCAGGTGGCGGATGCGCGACTCGATGAGGTGCTTGGCGTGTTGGCATCGCACGGACTTGAAGCGGCTACGTCAGTGATTGCGAAACCTCGGCTAGATGAGCGCATCGTCGTGAATACCGCCACATTTGAGTTGATCGACAGCCGCCGCGGCGCGCTTCAACAACTGTGGGCTCAGAACTCGCATGCGATTCAGCGCGAGCGAGATAATGCTGACTGCGCGGACCAAGAGTTCGATCAGATCTGCCTCGAAGACCCCGGTCTTTCCGCGCAGCTAAGTTTCGATGTCAATACTGACGTCGCGGCACCCATGATAGCGACGGGTGTTCGACCAAAAATTGCGATCCTCCGTGAGCAGGGGGTGAATGGACAGGCGGAGATGGCAGCAGCCTTCCACAGAGCAGGCTTTCAAGCGGTGGATGTCCACATGTCGGACCTCAAGACCGGTCGTCGGCAGTTATCTGATTTCAAAGGCCTGGCTGCTTGCGGCGGGTTCTCCTACGGTGATGTTCTCGGTGCCGGCGAGGGATGGGCCAAAGGCGTACTTTTTGACTCAGCGATGAGCGACCAATTTCAGGCCTTTTTTGAGCGATCGGATAGCTTTGCGTTGGGAGTCTGTAACGGTTGCCAGATGCTATCGGCACTTGCGCCACTGATCCCTGGTACGGATCACTGGCCGCGTTTTGCTCGCAACCTTTCAGAGCAGTACGAGGCTCGTCTGGTCCGTGTGCGTGTCGAGAAGTCGGCTTCAGTGCTATTCAGCGATATGGCGGGATCAGAGTTACCCATCGTGGTTGCTCATGGCGAAGGTCGAGCTCAGTTTGCTGCCGATTACAGCGTGTCTAATCTTGAGGCCTCGAATCGCGTCGCCTTGCGGTACATCAACAATCATGGAGAGACGGCTTCTCTTTTTCCGGCAAATCCGAATGGTTCACCTAATGGCATTACAGGTATCTGTAACGCCGATGGACGTGTCAACATCATGATGCCGCACCCTGAGCGCGTGTTCCGAAGTGTGCAAATGTCATGGTCACCGAGTGACTGGCCCGAGGATTCGGGCTGGATGCGGCTATTCCGTAATGCACGGGTGTGGGTGAATTAACAAAGAATGCCAATAGCCTTGGCGGGTGCTACAAGCTACACTTCGCGCCTTTCTGGGATCTTGCCGTTGTGCACTCGTCTGATGGAGCTTGAATGCTAAATCGCTACCCGTTGTGGAAAAATTTGTTCATCACCCTGATCGTGGCGATGGGCTTCTACTATGCGGCCCCAAATCTGTACGCGCCTGATCCTGCGTTGCAAATTGGGGGATCCAGCGGTGCGCAGGGCATCAATGAGCGCCTTATGGAACGTGCTAGCGAGGCTCTCTCGGAAGCCGGCATTGGACACTTTGGTGAGGAAGTTCAAGACTCGGGCAAGACGGGGCTTATTCGCCTAGAAAGTCGAGAGCAGCAACTAAAGGCACAAGCTATTTTGCAGCGAGCACTGGGAGATGGGTATATCGTTGCCCTCAACTTGGCGCCTACCACACCGGATTGGCTTGTCAGTGGTGGTGCTCAGCCCATGAAGCTAGGCCTCGATTTGAGCGGTGGTGTTCACTTCAAGCTCGAGGTCGATGTCAATGCGGCAACCGACCGTAAGCTTGAACAGTACGAAAACGGCATCAAGCGCCGATTGCGCGAGGAACGTATTCGCGGGCGGATAGCGCTTGAGGGGACTCGAATCGGTATGACCTTCCGCTCCGTGGAAGACCGCGAGGCGGCGCGGGCTGAAGTCAGAGATCTTTACCCCGAACTGCTGCTTGATCGCGTCGATGAGGATATACCTCAGCTATTTGCCGAGGTGATGGAGACGACGATTGCCGAGGTGGTTGAGTATGCCGTTGCACAGAACCTCACCACACTGCGAAATCGAGTCAATGAGCTGGGCGTATCAGAGCCGCTCGTTCAACGGCAGGGAAAGAATCGTATCGTGGTAGAGCTGCCGGGCATTCAGGACACGGCTGAAGCCAAGCGTATTCTCGGCAAAGTGGCGAACCTCGAGTTTCGTCTCGTTGCAGAGGCAAATGCCCCTCTTTCTGAGCGCCAGCGCTTTGATTACCGCGGTGAGACACGGCAGGGAATGACCGAGTGGTTGGAGCGGGACATCATCATCACCGGTGAGCGAGTGTCGAATGCTGCAGCCAGTTTTGATCAGAATGGACAGCCCAATGTACAGATAACCCTCGACGGTGAGGGTGGCATGCTGATGTCCCGCGCGACGCGCGCGAACGTGAAGCGGCGCATGGGTGTTCTCTTCATCGAACGAAAGTACCGCACAAGTTACGAGACTGATGAGAACGGTGAGACGGTGGTGATTCGTGATCCCTACGACGAGAAAAAGGTACTGACAGCGCCTGTTATCCAGTCAGCCTTGGGTGCGCAATTCCAGATCACGGGGCTGGACAGTCCTGCTGAGTCGTCGGAGCTTGCTTTGATGCTGCGTGCTGGCGCGCTTGCGGCACCCATTAGCTTCGTTGAGGAGCGAACGGTGGGGCCTTCACTGGGCGCTGAAAACATCGAGCTGGGCGTGAAGTCGCTGCAGCTTGGATTGGCGTTAGTGGTCCTATTCATGATGGTTTACTACCGGATTTTCGGAGTTATTGCCGTTGTCGCGTTGACCGCAAACCTCGTTCTTCTAGTCGCGGTGATGTCGCTTTTGAGTGCGACGCTGACCTTGCCCGGTATCGCCGGAATCGTACTGACGGTAGGTATGGCGGTTGATGCGAACGTACTGATTTTTGCACGTATTCGTGAAGAGCTTGTGGCGGGAACCTCCAATCAGCAGGCTATCCACAGCGGCTTCGAGCGCGCTGTGACCACCATTTTGGATGCCAATATCACGACGCTCATTGTGGCGATCATTCTCTACGCCGTCGGGACAGGGCCCATCAAGGGGTTTGCCGTTACTTTATCGGTGGGGATTATCACCTCGATGTTCACTGCGATTATGGGAACACGAGCCCTGGTTAACCTTAGTTATGGTGGTCGGCGTGTGGAGCGCTTGAGTATTGGTCGGGTAAGAATGAAAGCCGATGCGGCTTCAAAGGAGGCAACGGCATGAAGCCTATCGCGTTCATGAAAGGCCGCTTCGTTGCCGCGGCAATCTCAGGACTGTTATTAATCGCCACGGTGGTTTCACTGTCTGCACAGCAACTTAATTGGGGTCTGGACTTCACAGGCGGCACGCTGATTGAGCTTAATTACGACTCGAGCGCGGACCTTGGCGATATTCGTGATCAGCTGATTGGTGGTGGCTACGAGGGTGCAATGGTGGTCAGTTTTGGTACTGATCGCGATGTGTTGGTTCGGCTACCCATTAGCTACTCCGATGCAGAAGGCGCCCGGATGGTTGAGGTGTTGCGGGGTGCGACATCGCAAGAAATTACGATGCAGCGTATGGAATTTGTCGGACCGCAGGTGGGCGACGAACTGCGCGAGCAAGGTGGGCTGGCAATGCTGCTAGCGCTCGGGTTGGTGTTGATCTACGTCGGCTTCCGTTTCCAGATTAAGTTTGCCATGGGTGCTGTAATAGCGCTTGCGCATGACGTACTGATCATTCTCGGGTTTTTCTCGATTACGCGCTTTGAATTCGATCTGTCTGTTTTGGCGGCCATTCTTGCTGTGATCGGGTATTCGCTCAACGATACCATCGTTGTGTCGGACCGCATTCGAGAGAATCTGCGGAAGATCCGCAAGATGGAGCCTATTGGTGTGATCGATGTTTCACTCAATGAAACGCTGGGTCGTACCTTGGTGACCTCGTTGACTACCATGTTAGTATTGACGTCCTTGGCGGTCCTCGGCGGCGACATGATCTTCGGTTTTGCGATTGCCTTACTCGTCGGTGTAACGATAGGAACGTACTCGTCGATTTATGTGGCATCCACATCGCTGTTGGCTTTGGGTGTTACCAAAGAAGACGTAGCAATACCGGTCAAAGAGGGCGAGGACCAGGAAGCGCTGACACCCTAAAGGTGCCGGCACAATGCGGATTAGCAGGTGCTAGCGGATAGCGGCAGCTAGTTGTTTGAGCAGTCGTGGATTGGCGCAGATAATATCGCCGCCATCGAGCACGTTGTCGCTGCCTTTAAAATCAGTCACGAGACCGCCTGACTCCCTGACCAACAGTGTTCCCGCCGCGAGATCCCAGGGTTTGAGGCCTGCTTCCCAGAAGCCATCAAGCCGGCCCGCTGCAACATAGGCGAGATCCAGAGCGGCTGCTCCTGCTCGGCGAATGCCCATTGAGTTGCCCGCCACTTCACCCAAGCCTCTGAGGTACCAGTCCATGCGATCGTCCGACTGGCCCAAAAAGGGTGTGCCGGTGCCAATGAGACACTCTTTAAGATCGGTTCGGTCGGATACGCGGATGCGATGACCATTTAACTGACCGCCGCGACCGCGTGACGCGGTAAATTCTTCCTGGCGCACAGGATCCAGGATGATCGCATGCTCGAGCTTGCCGTTTCGGACGCAGGCCATACTGATGCAGTAGTGCGGAATGCCTCGCATAAAGTTGCTGGTGCCATCGAGCGGGTCGATAATCCAGACAAACTCGGCGTCCTCAGGGCCAGTACGACCACTTTCTTCGCAAATAAAGGCATGGTCTGGATAGGTCTTCTGAAGATTGATAATCAGCTCCTGTTCTGAGGCGAGATCAACCTCGGTGACGAAATCCGCCTTACCCTTGGCCTCGAACCGGAGCCGGGTCAGGTCATCTGATGCGCGAGCTATCAAGTTGCCGGCTTTGCGAGCTGCGCGAAGCGCGATATTGACCATTGGTTCCATGATGATGTCCGGGCATTCGGCGGGAGCGCGATCATAACAAAGAGCGCGCTTAGGCGTTAGGGTTTGATACACTCGCGGCCCTTCGAAACGGGCGTTTTATGAATTCTTCCAACATACACGTGGTATTGGTCAATCCATCGCACCCAGGGAACATCGGTGCGGTGGCACGCGCCATGAAAAATATGGGCTTGCGGCAGCTGGTGTTAGTGGACCCCCGCAAGTTCCCCGACCCTGAGGCTGAGTGGCGAGCGGCGAGTGCGCTGGACATCATTCAGGCAGCGCGTGTCGTTGAGACGTTGGATGAGGCGATTAGGGACAGCCAATTTGTCGTTGGGACTAGCGCTCGAGAGCGTCGGATTCCATGGCCCGTTCAGGATGCGCGCCTCACGGCAAGTCGTATTGTTCAACATTCATCGACTGACAAGGTATCGATTCTATTTGGACGCGAGGACAGTGGGCTTAATAATGATGAGCTGCGTAGCTGTAATTTGCACTGCCACATACCCACTCACCCAGATTACGAGTCACTCAATCTATCAATGGCTGTTCAGATCGTCTGCTACGAGATTCGTATGGCTGAGCTTGAGGGTACGCTGCCCCAAGAAGAAGATGCGCACTGGGAGAATGACTTTGCTACGTCCCAGGACATGGAATATTTCTACGAGCACCTGGAGGAAACCCTAGTCGATCTGGAATTTCTCAACCCGGCAGCGCCGCGGCAGTTGATGACGCGATTGCGACGACTCTACAGCCGTGTTCGCCTCGACGAAATGGAAGTCCAGATTCTAAGAGGTATTTTGAAAGAAACCCGCCGTATGGTGCGCGAGCGTAGCGATAAATAGTCGATACCGTTGGCCAAATCCATAATTCTTGACTAAACTACTCGGGTATTTGAACTATTGACGTCGTGCGCTGATGAAATTGACCACACGAGGCCGCTATGCGGTGACAGCGATGTTGGATCTCGCCATTCACGGTGGTGAGGATCCTATTACTCTGGCCGACATTTCGGCGCGTCAGGAAATATCTCTGTCGTATCTCGAGCAACTGTTCTCCAAGTTGCGGCGGGAAGACCTGGTTCGAAGTATTAGAGGTCCGGGCGGTGGCTATCAGCTCGCGAGAGGGTATGACCGAATTTTTGTTGCACAGATTATCGATGCGGTCGATGAATCGATTGACGCAACAAACTGCCAGGGGCGCGGCGACTGTAACCATGGCGAGGTCTGCTTGACTCATCACCTTTGGCAGGATTTGTCAGATCAGATTCACGATTTTCTGAGTGGCATAAGTTTAGAAGATATGGTCAACCGTGGCGGTTACAGGAAAGGCAGTTATATGGCGGGTTTGGTTGAGTCTCAGCCACTCACGCTGAGGGATATGTAGACCAAGCGGTCTGAGGAAAAGTTTATGGGAAAGGCAGAAGTGATCAACGTCCCAATCTATTTGGACTACCTGTCCACGACACCTGTTGACCCGCGTGTTGTTGAAGCGATGACGCAGTGCCTGTCGATGGATGGTGTATTCGGAAACCCTGCGTCGCGCTCTCATCAGTATGGCTGGAAGGCGGAGGAGGCGATTGAAAACGCTCGCTGTCAGGTCGCTGAGCTGATCAACGCGGACCCTCGGGAGATTGTATGGACCTCAGGTGCCACTGAGTCAGATAACTTGGCGATCAAAGGCGCTGCCCATTTCTATCAGCGCAAAGGCAAGCACATCATCACCTCGAAAATAGAGCACAAAGCGGTGCTTGATACCTGTCGTCAGCTCGAACGCGAGGGTTTTGAGGTGACTTACCTAGAACCCAACACGGAAGGTCTGACCACGCCTGAAATGATTGCGGATGCAATCCGCGAGGACACCAGTGTTGTGAGTGTTATGCACGCCAATAATGAAATTGGTGTTGTAAATGACATCGCAGGCATCGGTGAGGTGTGTCGGGTACGGGGTGTCATCTACCATGTCGATGCTGCGCAGAGCACCGGCAAGCTTCCGCTCGATATGGAGACGATGAAGGTCGACTTACTCTCTATTTCAGCGCATAAAATGTACGGTCCTAAGGGTATTGGCGCCCTCTACGTTCGCCGCAAGCCACGGGTTCGAATCGAAGCTCAAATGCACGGTGGCGGTCATGAGCGCGGTATGCGATCGGGCACCCTTGCAACCCACCAGATCGTGGGTCTGGGTGAGGCGGCTCGCATTGCGACAGAGGAGATGGAAGCAGAGGGTGAACGTCTGCGCGCGTTACGTCAGCGATTCTGGGACGCCATCAACGATATCCCCGAGGTACACATCAACGGTTCCCGCGATCACCGTCTGCCCGGCGCACTGAACGTCAGCTTTGCCTTTGTCGAAGGCGAGTCATTGATTATGTCCCTCAAAGATTTGGCAATCTCGAGCGGTTCGGCGTGTACATCGGCCAGCTTGGAACCCTCTTATGTTCTGCGAGCGCTGGGACTCAATGACGAGCTGGCACACAGCTCACTGCGATTCAGTTTCGGGCGTTTTACGACGGAAGACGATGTGGATCGCGCCGCAATCAGTGTCCGCCACGCGGTGGACAAGCTAAGAGAACTGTCACCGCTCTGGGATATGTATCAGGACGGTATTGACCTCGACACAATTGAATGGGCAGCGCACTAATCGGCGTTTAGCGTCCGAAGGAGTAGGTTATGGCTTACAGCGAAAAAGTAATTGATCACTACGAAAATCCACGCAACGTTGGCAAGCTCGATGCCGATAGCGACAACGTGGGCACGGGTATGGTCGGAGCACCAGCATGTGGCGACGTTATGCGCTTGCAGATTCAGGTGAACGATGAGGGTGTCATCGAAGACGCCAAATTCAAGACCTATGGTTGCGGCTCTGCCATTGCGTCAAGTTCGCTTTTAACCGAGTGGGTTAAGGGCAAAAAGCTTGAGGAAGCCGAGGCGATCAAGAATACGGAAATCGCTCAGGAGTTGGCGCTTCCGCCCGTAAAAATTCACTGCTCAGTGCTAGCGGAAGACGCTATCAAAGCAGCGGTTAAAAACATCCGGGAAAAGCGGGGCGAGTAATGGCCATTAGCGTCACGTCTGCGGCGGCTGAGCACGTTAGTAAACAGCTACAAGCACGAGGTCGAGGTGAAGGTATCCGAATTGGTGTAAAGACCTCTGGCTGCTCCGGGCTTGCTTATGTCTTGGAGTTTGTCGACGTACAGGATCCAGAGGACACGCTGTTTGAGACGGACGGTGTACGAGTATTTGTCGATCCTAAGAGCCTGGTCTATCTCGATGGCACGATTGTCGATTTTGCGAAAGAGGGCCTCAACGAGGGGCTAGAGTTCAGGAATCCAAATGTCGCGGGCGAATGCGGCTGCGGCGAGAGCTTCACTGTCTAAGACGTCATTCAAGAAACGTTTGTGAGGTCACGTGACCAACTATTTTCAGTCTTTTGATCTGACACCGAGTTTCGCCATTGACCAGGCAGCGCTCGAGGCCCGATACGAACAACTCATGGTGCTCTGCCACCCTGACAAGTTTGCAGGTGCGGCGACGTTCGAGCAGCGGGCAGCAGCAAAGCGAGCCGCTGATGTGAACGAAGCTTATGGTGTCCTGCGGCATGCCGTCAGACGAGCAGGACATTTGCTCGAATTACAGGGCGTAGACCTTCAGGAGCTGGAACGTCAACCTGCGTCGCCCGATTTTCTCTTTGAGCAAATGATGCTTCGCGAGCGGGTTCAGGATTTCGATTCACTGACCAGTAGCGAAGCAAGCGCATTGGTTTCCGATATTGAATCTGCCTACAGCGAAACGCAAAACGCCTTCGTTGCGCATTATGACCGGGATGATATCAGTGGTGCCTGCGCCAAGTGGGTTGAGTTCCACTTTCAGCAGAAGCTGCTCGATGAGTTGGTCAGGGCACAGCGCCAGGTAGCCTAAGAACCGTGTTACTTCAAATTTCAGAGCCCAACAGCACTGACAGCGCCGCCCGCGAGCGCAAGCGGGGTCTTGGCATCGACTTAGGTACGACCAACAGTCTCGTAGCAACCAAATCGGAGCAGGGCGCAGATGTTATTGCCGACGCCTCCGGCGCAAGACTTGTACCTTCCGTAGTTAACTTCAATGGAGGCGTCACCGTGGGTGCGGCGGCACTTGAGTTGGCTGTTTCAGATGTCCGAAACACAGTTCTCTCTGCTAAGCGCTTCATGGGGAGATCTCGCGATGATCTCAGCGAGGCTCAATTACTGGGGTTGGCAGCCTCCGATTCGCTGGCCTTTGATACGGGCGATGGCCCAAAGACGCCGGTTGAGGTTTCTAGTGAGATCCTGCGTGCGCTCGCAACGCGAGCACGGGACAGTCTCGAGGAGCGGGAAGAGGGCGTGGTTATTACGGTACCCGCGTATTTCGACGATAGGCAGCGGCAGGCGACACGGCAAGCGGCTGAGCTGGCCGGCCTGAATGTGCTTCGCCTGTTGAATGAGCCCACGGCTGCGGCCGTCGCTTACGGACTTGACGAGAAGATTGCTGAATCGAGTGTCGTGGCCGTTTACGACCTTGGCGGCGGAACGTTTGATATTTCCATCTTGCGAATGGAGCGCGGTCTTCTGCGGGTATTAGCAACGGGTGGTGACAGCGCTCTCGGTGGTGACGATTTTGATGAAGTCATTGTTCACTGGATGATTGATCAATGGGGTCTTGTAGGCCTCACACGAGATCAACAAAGACGACTTACCGTCATGGCAAGAGAGATTAAAGAGCAGCTATCAGAGTCATCTAAGGTAGTCATAGAAGCGTCGGGTGATTTTGCAGATCTCGAGGATCTGTCCGTGACCCGAGACAGCTTCGCTTCGCTCTCGGAGGGTCTTATCCAAAGGACGCTGAGTGCCTATGATCAGGCGCTTGAAGATGCTGGCGTGTCGGAGGTTGCGCATGTGGTGCTGGTGGGTGGCTCGACACGCATGCCCGTCGTCCGTGACGCGGTAGCCCAACACCTCGATCGCGAGCCACTATGCTCGATTAACCCCGACGAAGTTGTTGCCTTGGGGGCTGCAATTCAGGCGGATATCTTAGTGGGTAATGGCGATGGTGATGAGGCTTTGTTGCTTGATGTGATTCCACTGTCGTTGGGTTTGGAGACCTACGGTGGTTTGATTGAGAAAATCATTCCACGCAACTCCGTTCTCCCGCTCGCGAAAGCGCAGGAATTTACGACAGCGAAAGACGGACAAACCGGTCTCGTCGTCCACGTGCTTCAAGGGGAGCGAGAGCGTGTGGAGGATTGTCGCTCCTTGGCCCGCTTTGAGCTGAACGGCATACCCTCGATGGTCGCTGGTGCAGCCCGTATTTTAGTGACCTTTAAAGTGGACGCCGATGGTTTATTGGAGGTCTCTGCTCGGGAGGAAATTACCGGCACTGAGGCGGCATTGGTCGTAAAACCCTCATTTGGTCTGAGCGATGACGAGGTAGCTGCCATGTTGCGCGCGAGTCAGACCAATGCGGCTGAAGATATGCAAGCAAGACAACTCAGAGAGGCTAAGATTGAGGCGGAAGCGCTACTCCACGGTTTAGCCGGTGCGCTTGAGGCTGATGGTGATCTTCTCAGTGATGAGGAGCGAGCCGAACTTGAAAGCGAAGCGGGAGCGCTGGTGACCGCGCTTGAATCTGACAATATCGATATTATCCGTGCGGTCACTGATCAGTTGGGCCAGGCGTCCCTGACGTTTGCTGAACGTCGTATGGACCGCAGTATTAAAAGTGCTTTGAGCGGTGTTGCCGTCTCAGAGCTGGAAGCCGAAGACTAGAGATGAGCTCATGCCCCAGATAATTGTTCTTCCTCATCACGAAATATGCCCTGATGGCGCGGCGGTTGAGGCCAGCAGCGGTGAAAGCGTCTGCGAAGTGCTGTTAGCTAATGACATAGATATTGAGCACGCCTGTGAGATGTCCTGTGCCTGCACGACCTGTCACGTCATCGTCCGAGAGGGATTTGACTCGTTAAACGAGGCAGACGAACTGGAAGAGGACTATCTCGATAAAGCGTGGGGCTTGGAGCCCGAGTCACGATTGTCTTGCCAGGCTATCGTTGGTGACGATCCGCTCGTCGTTGAAATCCCGAGGTACACGATTAATCACGCCTCAGAGAAGCATTAAAAAGCACACTTTTGTTGCCATGACAGGCTGACTCAAAGGCCTTATACTCCGCGCCCGATAGCGGGTAGACCCTACAGGGATCCGTTGATCATTATTAATTCATCATCAGGAGACAGTCATGTCGGTTGAACAAACGCTTTCGATCATCAAGCCCGATGCCGTTTCTAAAAACGTCACAGGCCAAATCAACTCGCGCTTTGAAGCTGCAGGACTGCAGATCGTTGCTCAAAAAATGCTTCGTTTGTCTGATGAGCTCGCCGGCGGATTCTACGCCGAGCATAAAGAGCGACCTTTCTATCCCGATCTTGTCGCGTTCATGACCTCTGGCCCTATCGTTGTTCAGGTCCTAGAGGGAGAGGGTGCCATTCTCAAGAATCGTGAGCTGATGGGCGCCACTAACCCGGCTGAAGCTGACGCGGGAACGATTCGTGCAGACTTTGCAAAGTCAATCGATGCTAACGCGGTTCACGGATCAGATTCACCGGCCTCGGCTGCGCGTGAAATTGCGTACTTCTTCGCTTCCAGCGATCTTTGCAGTCGATAAGTAACAAAGACTGATTCGTATGCCGGAGGCGCTCATTGCAACAACCGCTCCGGCCAGCAAGGTCAATCTGCTGGGCATGACACGTGCCCAGCTAGAATCGTTTTTTACGGAGATTGGTGAGAAAAAGTTTCGCGCCCAGCAGGTGATGAAATGGATCCACCATCAGGGTGTGCGCGATTTCCAGGAGATGACCAATCTTGGAAAGGCGCTGCGTGATCGACTCTCCCAGATGGCAGAAATCACGCCTCCGATTATCGACAGTCAGCACGATTCAGCGGATGGGACCCGCAAATGGGCCATTAAAGTTGAGGGCGGCGCGTTAGTAGAAGCTGTGCTGATCCCCGAGGGAGATCGTGCCACCTTGTGCGTGTCGTCTCAGGTGGGCTGTAGCCTTGATTGCAAGTTTTGTTCCACGGGCAAACAGGGGTTCCAGCGTGATTTAACCTCGGCTGAAATCATTGGCCAAGTGTGGTTGGCTATTGACTCCTACGACGGCTGGCAGGCCGGTAAAGGCCGTGTGGTAACCAATGTCGTGATGATGGGCATGGGTGAGCCATTGCTCAATTTTGATAACGTCGTATCGTCTATGGAGCTTATGTGTGACGACCTAGCTTATGGACTGTCCAAGCGAAAAGTGACGCTGTCTACCTCTGGTGTCGTGCCTGCTTTGGACCAGCTTGCCGACCTGTCTGATGTCAGTTTGGCAATTTCGCTACACGCGCCCAATGATACGATTCGCGATCAAATTGTCCCCATTAATAAGCGATACCCCATTGCGAAGTTACTGTCCTCGGCACGTGCCTATATTGATGCGCAGACAGACAAAAAGCGGGTTGTGACGATTGAGTACACCTTACTAGCCGGTGTTAATGATCAAGTTGAGCACGCCCGAGAGCTTGCTCAGCTACTGGATGGCTACCCCTGTAAAATTAACCTCATTCCCTTCAACGATTTTCCTAACTCGGGCTTCAAACGTCCGAGTGGTAATGCTGTGTCTCGCTTTTGGAAAGTCTTGATGGAAGCGGGATTCATCGTCACAGTACGAACGACACGCGGTGACGATATCGATGCGGCTTGTGGGCAGCTCGTTGGTGAGGTGAACGACCGCACCAAACGCTCGGCTCGATATCGTGCACATTACGAAGAAATAGACACAATCGAGGGGTAAGTATCCCTGTGAAACATCTTTGCTCATTGGTGATTACTGCTTTTCTTACGGGCTGCGTTGTCGAAACCAGCGGGCCGGAGCCGGCGCCAGTCGACCCAGTAAAGGCACTAGAGCAGCGTGTGAGTCTTGCCCGTCAATACATTGGTGCCGGAGATTGGGAGAACGCCAAACGTAATTTGGAGCTAGCGGCAGCGATTGATGCTGACAATCCTGATGTATTAGAAGCGTTTGCACTGGTTTATCAGAGTACAGGTGAGTTCGAACTCGCCGAGTCCAATTTCAAAGAAGCGCTTGATGCCGGTACCGGATCGCGGGCACGTAACAATTACGCGGCATTTTTATACGCGCAGGGTCGTTACCTCGAGGCAGCAGCGGCGTTTCGTGAAGTGACAACGGATACGTTGTATAGCGGGAGGCCAAGAGCATTCGTGAATCTCGGATTGGCCTTGCTGCAGACTAAGGAGACCCCCGAGGCAAAGTCTGCATTCAGTCGAGCACTACTAATGGAGCCTCGAAACAGCACTGCACTTCTTGAACTAACCCAAATCGAACTCACCGAGGGTGATGTAGCGGCCGCGAGTGGGTATTATGAGCGGTACAGAGCGGGCACGCGTAGGCAGACAGCGCGTGCACTGATTCTTGGTGTGGAAATTGCGCGTCTTAATGGTGATGCAAATTTGGAGGCCAGTAACATGCTGGCACTGCGCAATTTATACGACGAAACGCCGATTTATAAGGCGTGGACAGCTGCCCAAAAGGAGCAGCGTTAATACGATAAGAACAATTTAGGGGAACTCTCAATGAGTCAGGCTTCACCCATCAAGCGCCGCAAGAGCCGTCAGATTATGGTTGGCACTGTGCCAGTGGGTGGTGACGCCCCGATCAGTGTTCAAAGTATGACTAATACCGAAACGCGTGATGTCGACGCTACTCTGGCGCAAATCACCGCCATCGCTGATGCGGGCGCCGATATCGTGAGAGTCTCGGTGCCTAGCATGGACGCGGCTGAAGCTTTCAAGTTAATCCGCCAGCAGTCACCGGTACCACTCGTTGCCGACATTCATTTTGACCACAAGATTGCACTCAAAGTGGCTGAGTACGGTGTCGATTGTCTTCGAATTAACCCGGGCAATATCGGCAAAGAACAAAAAGTTCGTGAAGTCATTGCTGCCTGTAAGGATAAGGGAATTCCCATTCGCATCGGTGTAAACGCCGGTTCGCTCGGAAAAGAACTGATGCGAAAGTATCCTGAACCCACTTCAGAAGCATTGATCGAGTCCGCGCTGAAAAACGTCGATATTCTCGATCGTCATAACTTCCCCGACTTCAAGGTTAGTGTGAAGGCGTCCGAGGTCTTTATGGCCGTGGCGGCCTATCGCGGTCTAGCGCAACAAATTGAGCAGCCGCTGCACCTAGGCATCACTGAGGCGGGGGCTCTACGCGGTGGGACCGTCAAGTCAGCCGTTGGTCTGGGCATGCTTCTTATGGAAGGTATCGGGGATACCATGAGAGTCTCGCTGGCAGCTGACCCGGTTGAAGAGGTCAAGGTCGGCTTCGAGATCCTGAAAAGCCTGAAATTGCGTACAAACGGTATTAATTTTGTCGCATGTCCCAGTTGTTCGCGCCAAAACTTTGATGTTATCGGTACAATGAACGAGTTGGAGCGGCGGTTGGAGGACATCCGGACGCCAATGGATGTGGCCGTAATTGGCTGTATCGTGAACGGACCGGGAGAAGCAAAGGAAGCTGACGTCGGCTTGACCGGGGCAACCCCAAGTAATTTGATTTACCTTGATGGCGAACCTGATCACAAAGTCAGTAACACTGATTTCGTCGATCACTTGGAGTCTGTCATCCGCAAGCGAGCCGAGAACCTGGAAGCCCAGCGTGCTCGAGAAGAAGCTGAGATTATTTCCAGCAGTCACTAGGACAAACAGTCAATGAGTCAGTACCGCGCTATTCGGGGAATGGTTGATGTTCTACCCGATGAGACACCGTTGTGGCAGATGCTCGAGCAAACTGCCCGTGATGTGTTGGCTGCGCACGGTTATGCCGAGATTCGCACCCCAATTGTTGAAAGTACGGAGTTGTTTGCTCGGTCCATTGGGGAAGTGACCGACATTGTCGAGAAAGAGATGTATTCGTTTCCCGACAGGAATGACGAGAGTCTATCCCTACGACCTGAAGGTACCGCGAGCACAGTTCGTGCGGCTGTTCAGCACAATCTAATTCAATCTCCCCAGCGTGTCTGGTACATGGGCCCCATGTTCCGCTACGAGCGTCCACAGAAAGGTCGGCAGCGCCAGTTTCATCAGTTGGGCGTAGAGACGTTTGGTGTTGCGGGCCCGGAGCAAGATGCAGAGCTATTACTGATGTGCCGACAGTGGTGGACGCGACTTGGCATCAACGATGTGTTGACCCTTGAGCTGAATACCATCGGAAGTCCCGAGGCGCGTGCTTCCTACAAAGCCGCACTCACGCACTACTTGCGGAACCATTTTGATTCCTTGGATGAGGACAGTAAGCGCCGTTTGGACACCAATCCGTTACGGATCCTGGATAGTAAGTCGGCGACCACCCAGTCCATCCTAGACGATGCTCCCTCTGTGGCGGAGTACTTGGACGAAGAATCCCAGCGACATCACGGGCGGCTGTGTCAGCTACTGGATATGGCTGGATTGACCTACACCATCAATCCCCGTCTGGTGCGCGGGCTGGATTACTACAACAAGACAGTCTTTGAGTGGACAACCGATAAGCTGGGAGCACAGGCAACTGTGTGCGGTGGTGGACGGTACGACATGATGGTGAGTCAGTTTGGCGGCAAAGCAACACCTGCTTCAGGGTTTGCTGCGGGACTGGAGCGTCTTGTACTTCTTATGCAAATTATGCAAACGCTCAATGTTGATGCGATCGCTGCACCCGATCTCTACATTGTGAGTTCTGACGAAAATGCCTTTGGCCAAGCGATGCTCGAGGCGGATAGAATACGCGCTGAATTTCCCGGGCTTGGTGTTGTCCAACACCTCGGCGGTGGCAGCTTTAAAAGTCAGTTTAAGCGAGCTGATAAAAGTGGTGCCGCGTGGGCTATGGTGTTTGGTGCAGAGGAGATGGTCTCCGGCAAGGTGACCTTGAAACCTTTACGGGCAAATGAAGAGCAAATGACTCTCTCGCGAGAGGATTTGGATGTATTTTTGGGTCAGTTGGAACAGCTGACGAGCGAGTATTGAGGAGTAGGTGGTGGCTGATCATCTTCAAGAAGAAGAGCAGTTAGAGGCAATTTCCCAGTGGTGGCAAGAGAACCGTACGTCGGTCATTGCCGTCGTCGTGCTGACCCTCGGGGGTACCATTGGTTGGTCGCAGTATGAGGACTACACCAATGAGAAGGCGGTCGCCGCGGCGAATACTTACGATAGTCTTCTACAGGGAAGAGAATCAGGTGAGTCTGCCGAGGAGATGGCACTGGTCAGTGCTGGTTTACGAGAGACCCATGACGGCGGAGCCTTCGCAGCGTTTGCCTCGCTACAGGTGGCCGCAGCGGCTGTGGAAGCTGGTGATTTGGTATTGGCTCGCGATGAGCTTGAGTCTGTCATGGCAACTATAGAGTTAGATTCAACCTTGGGGCAGCTAGTGCAGTTGAGACTGGCTCGTGTCATGGCAGCGTCAGGTGACGAAGCTACAGCAGTAGCGATTCTTGAGCAGGGCAGCAGTTCGTTTCCTGCAAGCTATGCGCAGGCGCTTGGCGATATCCATCTGGCGGCAGGAAGAGAGTCGGAGGCTCTGATGGCCTATCAGTCTGCCCAAACCGAATCATTGGCGCTTGGCGGGCAGCTCGGTCTTGTGGATCTCAAAGTGAGCGGACTATCGCTTCGCGATGCTGAAGATTCAATCGAGGATTCACAGTAATGAAGTTGTTTAGGCTGCTGACTACCAGTGTATTACTGCTCCTTATCAGCGGGTGTAGCACGTTTCAGGAGTGGTTTGGTTCTGAGGAAGAGGACACCACCGCGCCTGTCGAGCTTGAGCGAATTGATACAAAGGTCAAACTCAAAAAACAGTGGTCGTCCAAGATTGGCGATGGTCAGGGTGACGGCTTCTACAAAATAACGCCCACGTTGGTCGACGGTGTGCTCTACGTCGCCTCCAGTGATGGTGAGGTCGCGGCGATCAGTGCAGCTGACGGCGATCGGCTCTGGCGAGTTGAGTTGGAGCGTCCGCTGTCAGGTGGCGTTGGTTATCACGACCGAAGTCTTTATCTCGGTGGCGCTGACGGCTCTGTGCTGCAGCTCTCGGCTGACGATGGTGTCGTCGAATGGGAAGCCGCTGTATCGGGTGAGGTGCTTGCGGCACCCGCGGTCTCAGATGATTGGGTCATTGTGCAGACCTATGACGGCAAATTGCTCGGATTTCAGTCTGGCGCTGATGAGCCCACTTGGACATTTACGAGTGACGTGCCGGTGCTCACACTGCGCGGTACCTCAACCCCTATTTTAGTGGGGGGTAATGCAATTGCCGGGTTTGGTGACGGCAAGGTTATCGCTATAGACGTCAACTCTGGAAACGTCTCGTGGGAGTCACGCATTGGCGTCCCACAGGGTAGTTCAGAAATCGACCGTATTGTCGACATTGACGGTGCTATGACTCAACAGGGTATTGAGCTTTTTGTGGCTAGTTATCAGGGGCGCGTCGTTTCGCTAGACAACCGAACCGGGCGTAAACTATGGCAGCAGAACGTGTCGTCGGTTACGGGTACACACGTGGGCTTTGGTAATGTGTATGTGGCCGACGTCGACGGTACACTGAGTGCGTTCCTGCGAACGGGTCAAGGTGTGAGGTGGCAAAACATTGAGCTCGGCTATCGGCAGTTATCGCGACCGACTCCCGTCAGCAGCTATGTAGCAACGGTAGATTTTGATGGGTATCTGCATCTTCTCTCGCAAGTCGATGGACAAATTGTAGGTCGGACCAAGATCGGAGGCGATGCGGCACGGGCCGATATGATTGCGGATAGTGGGCGTCTGATTATCTTCGCCGATAACGGTCAGTTGCTCGCCTATGAGCTAGAGACTCTGGACTAAATTCCATGCTTCCCGTCATTGCGTTGGTAGGGCGCCCCAATGTAGGGAAGTCTACGCTGTTCAATCAGCTCACTAAGACCCGTGATGCGCTCGTTGCGGACTACTCTGGACTTACCCGAGATCGAAAGTACGGTGAAGGGCGCTGTAATGAGCAGCGCTTTATGGTTATTGATACGGGTGGTATTACCGGAGAGGAAGAGGGTATTGATGCGGCGATGGCGGCTCAGTCGTTAGCGGCAATTAACGAAGCTGACGTCGTTTTACTCATGGTTGATGGTCGCGCAGGCTTGCAGGTCGGTGATCAAAGCCTCGTCCGGTTGCTCCGAGAGCGCAACAAACCCTTCGAACTCGTGGTCAATAAAATTGATGGTGTGGGTGAAGATGTTGCCGCCAGTGATTTTCACAGCTTAGGTGTATCCAAGCTGCACACCATCGCTGCCACTCACAACCGCGGTGTGCGGACAATGATTTCCGAGGTAATGGCGCCCTTTGGTGATACCGATTCCGAAATAGATGAGGGCGGATTAGGCATTCGTGTTGCGGTGGTAGGCAGGCCCAATGTGGGAAAGTCGACCTTGGTCAATCGCTTGTTGGGCGAGGACAGAGTGGTGGTCTTCGATCAGCCGGGGACAACGCGTGACAGTGTTTTCATTGAGTACGAACGCCACGGACATGCCTATACGCTGATTGACACGGCGGGGGTACGGCGGCGTAAGAATGTCAAAGAGACGGTAGAGAAATTTTCGATCGTCAAAACTCTGAAGGCCATCGACCAAGCAAACGTTGTGATTTTGTTGATGGATGCCCATGAAGGCGTGGTCGAACAGGATCTGCATCTGCTCGGTCAATGTATTGAGGCGGGTAGGGGCCTGGTGGTTGCGCTCAATAAATGGGATGGCATGGAGTCCGATGAACGTGAGCGGGTGAAGGTTGAACTACAGCGCCGCCTGCTATTTGTCGACTATGCCGATATCCACTTTATATCAGCGCTCCACGGGACAGGTGTGGGTCATCTCTACGACTCTATACACGGTGCTTACGAGTCGGCGACGCGGAAACTGACGACGCCACGATTGACCCAGTTACTCGAGGATATTGTCTCCAGCCACCCACCGCCCGTTATCGGTGGCCGACGTGTGAAGCTCCGTTACGCACATATGGGGGGACATAACCCACCGCGTATCGTCATTCACGGTAACTCGACCGATAATCTACCGCAGAGCTACGTTCGCTATCTCGAGAACTCGTTCCGGCGGCATCTAGATTTATCAGGTACACCCATACGCATTGAGTTGCGAACCGGCGATAACCCCTACGCGGGTCGCCGTAACAAGCTCACAGAGCGTCAGGCCCAGCGACGACGCCGCATGATGTCTCACATCAAAAAGTCTGAGAAGAAACGCAAACAGAAAAAAACGCAATAACCCCTGAGTTGGTCTGACACTCGCCCATATATTCAGTTAAATTATGAGCGAGATAAAAACCATCTATTTCACAAATATCAGTAAGTAACCCATAGTTCGCCAATCAACGATGACACCGTATAGAGCGGGAGTAAACCATGAGTAATTATCTAGAACAGGTTGAAAAACTGCAGGGTGTGGCAACGGCTGCCAATGGGGTTAATGCTGAGCATGCGGTTCGTATGCGCCTGCAGAACCAGTTTAAAACCGGTCTCGACGTGGCGAAGTACACGGCGGACATTATGCGCCGTGATATTGAGAACTATGAGGCAGATACCTCGCAGTACACGCAGTCGCTGGGCTGCTGGCATGGTTTTATTGGCCAGCAGAAGATGATTGCCATCAAAAAGCATTTTGGAGACACCAACCGACGCTACCTGTACCTCTCTGGCTGGATGATCGCTGCATTGCGCTCAGAGTTCGGTCCTCTGCCAGATCAATCGATGCATGAGAAGACCTCAGTGCCCGCTCTGATTGAGGAGCTCTACACGTTCTTGCGTCAGGCCGACGCGCGCGAGATGGGCGGTCTTTTCCGTCAACTCGATGCGGCACGGGCGGCTAACAACGACGTTCAAGAGCGAGCGATCATCAACCAGATTGATAACTTCCAGACACACGTAGTTCCCATTATTGCGGACATTGATGCCGGCTTTGGTAATGAGGAAGCAACCTACCTTCTTGCCAAGAAGATGATCGAAGCAGGTGCCTGTGCTATCCAGATCGAAAATCAGGTGTCGGACGAAAAGCAGTGTGGCCACCAGGACGGCAAAGTCACAGTTCCACACGCTGACTTCCTCGCTAAAATCCGCGCCGTGCGCTACGCATTCATCGAGTTGGGCGTAGAGAACGGCATCATTGTAGCTCGCACTGATTCACTGGGTGCCGGCCTGACCAAGCAGATTGCTGTGACCAACGAGCCAGGCGATCTGGGTGATCGGTACAATAGCTTTCTTGACGGTGATGTTGTTCAAACTGCGGACGACTTGGCAAATGGCGATGTCGTTGTGAAGGCCAATGGTCAGCTGTTGCGTCCCAAGCGTCTCGCATCAGGTTTGTTCCGATTCAAGCCTAATACGGGAGAGGACCGTGTTGTTCTCGACTGCATTACCTCGTTACAGAATGGCGCCGACCTTCTGTGGATTGAGACCGAGAAGCCTCATGTGGGTCAGATTGCAAGCATGGTTAATCGCATTCGCGAGGTCGTCCCAAACGCGAAGCTGGTTTACAACAACAGTCCATCGTTTAACTGGACACTCAACTTCCGCCAGCAGGTTTTCGACTCATGGGCTGAAGAGGGGCGGGACGTGTCTGCCTTCGCTCGTGATGAGCTGATGTCGGCCGAGTACGACGAGGCTGACTTAGCGATCGAAGCTGACCGCAGAATTCAATCTTTCCAAGCCGATGCAGCGCGGGAGGCGGGTATCTTCCACCATTTGATTACCCTACCCACCTACCACACTGCCGCACTGTCGACTGATAACTTGGCCAAAGAGTACTTTGGTGAGGCTGGTATGCTCGGATACGTCGCAGGGGTGCAGCGTAAAGAGATTCGTCAGGGTATCGCCTGTGTTAAGCATCAGAACATGGCTGGCTCAGATATGGGCGATGATCACAAAGAGTACTTCTCCGGTGATGCGGCACTCAAAGCCGGTGGTGCTGACAACACCATGAATCAGTTTGGATAATCACGCCCAATGGTTCGCTAAGCTCAGTCAGTCGACTGGGCTTTTTTTTGCGCCGCGTCTTGCCAAACTCGGCTGACCGAAGCACAGTTTCAAAATGAAATGGGAAAATATAGACGAACAAGTATGTTCCGTGGCTCGTGCACTCGCTATTGTCGGAGAACGCTGGACGCTCCTGATTATTAGAGATGCGTTCAAGGGGACCCGCCGGTTTGAGGGATTCCACAAGAATCTGGGTGTGACTCGACACCGACTTACTGAACGACTCAATTCATTGGTCGAGTCGGGTGTCATGACCAAAGTGCCCTACAGTCGGAATCCAGAGCGTTTCGAGTATCGTTTAACGCGCAAAGGACTGGGTCTTTACCCTGTTCTGATGAGTTTGAGTCAGTGGGGTGACCGATGGCTGGCAGACGAAAATGGGCCACCCATGACTTATTGGCATAGTCGTTGCGGACAGGACTGTGAGCCGATAATGGCGTGCAGCGAGTGTGGTGAAGCCCTAAAGCCAGAAGAGGTCTCGGCGAAACTGGGAACCGAACTCACCCAATATGTGGCACACTTAAGAGATCACGGGTTACCCATACCCAGTGATGCTGAATTACCGAAACGCGCAGGCGAATACCGAAAAACAAGGACGCGAAAGGAACTGAGCTTATGAACCAGCAAGTTAACAATCTGATCATGAATGCCGATGAGAACATGGGACAAGTCGAACGCAGCCCCATGGATGAACAGTTGTTTCGCAAGCAGCGCTTGGCAGCCGCTCTGCGGATTTTTGGTCGA
Organism: Pseudomonadota bacterium; assembly: GCA_002862405.1. GTDB lineage: Bacteria > Pseudomonadota > Gammaproteobacteria > Pseudomonadales > Halieaceae > Luminiphilus. Next base: position 6,870 of record PKCZ01000087.1, on the reverse strand, counting down.
TTTGGGTTCGATGAGGGTGTGGCAGGCCACATTACCGTTCGAGACCCACTTGACCCCGAGACCTTCTGGGTTAATCCCATGGGGCGGTCATTCAAGATGATGCGCGTGTCCGATTTGATTCGCGTAGATCACGACGGAAACATTGTTGAGGGCAGTGGCATTCTCAATGGTGCTGCGTTTACGATTCACAGCCAGATTCATGCTGCGCGCCCCGATGTCACAGCAGCGGCACACGCGCACTCTATCTATGGTAAAGCGTGGGCTTCTCTTGGTCGTCTGCTGGATCCGCTCACTCAGGATGCCTGCTCATTCTATGGTGATCACGCGCTATTGGATGACTACACCGGCGTGGTCGTTGATATGGATGAGGGCGAGCGACTCGCTCAAACTTTGGGTAACAAGAAGGCGATCATTTTAAAAAACCACGGACACCTCACAGTGGGCCAATCCGTTGAAGAGGCTACCTGGTGGTACGTCACTATGGAGCGAACCTGCCAGGCACAACTGCTTGCAGAGGCAGCGGGGGAGCCAAAACCCATACCACACGAGATGGCGGTTCATACGCAAAAGCAGGTCGGCAGTACCTTGTCGGGTTGGTTCAGTGGTCAGCCGCTATTCGATGTGATCCTCAGCGAACAGCCCGACCTTCTAGACTGAGTAACTCGAATATCTGCCGCCTAAAGCGGCTGATCGAATTTATTGCGATCGAATGAAGCGATCAGTAACGATAAATTACTCAGCTGTACAATTAGCAAGGGATAGTGCAAGTACTGAATCAGTACCAGCGTATCCTCGGTCCCTAGCCACGTGCGGGCCAACTGATAAAACCCCAGTGCAAAGAGTGCTCCGGCCAGAGCGCCAAGCGTTTTGCCAATATCGACGGGTTTAAAGCTTTCCTTGGCAATGACCAGCGTCTCTAGCCTGACTAAATAGTTACCAAATATCAGCGCTAGTTGGAAACCGAGGTAGACTCCGGCGGCCAGTAAAAAGCTTTGCGGGTAAAGCAACACTGCCACGACACTCAGTAGCGCAATGATCTCGACACTCACTGATATTCGGAAAAACCAGTGTAGGTTCAGGAGTCGAGAGTAGGCCAATGCCACCAGTAGTGGACCCAAACTGAAGGCGAGCGGGCCCAGCGAGAAGGCCTCAGGAGGCAAAGGCGCCATGAGTGCGACATAAGCCGTCCCCCAGACTCCCTGAAAAAATGCGTTAATCGACTTGTAAGCGACGAAGGGCTTTAAGCGCAGCGCAGGGTGGATGGAGTCCCGCACTTAGTAATCAACGCCTTTTCTAGCTTTGATACCGGCACGAAATGCGTGTTTGATCTCCTTCACTTCGGAGACGGTATCTGCAAGTGTTTGTAAACCACTCCCACCGCCGCGCCCTGTCAGAACAACACTCTGGTGCTCCGGGCGCGCCTCAACGGTTTTGATGACCTGTGCCTCATCAAGGTAATCAAACGAGAGCATGTAGGTGATTTCGTCGAGCACTACCAAGTCATAGGCAGGATCGTGCAGCATTCGAGCCGCTTCAGCCCATGTGCGTTCAGCAGCCTCGATATCGCCCTGCCGGTTTTGTGTATCCCAAGTAAACCCGGTACCCATCTGGTAAAAATCAGAATCGGGAAGGTGTTCACGGGCGAACAGCTCCTCGCCAGATAGTTGCTCACCTTTGATGAATTGGACAATGCCAACGCGCTGACCGTAACCCATGGCCCGCATCACCATGCCGAAGGCGGAGCTGGTCTTACCTTTACCGTTGCCAGTGAGCAGCAAGACGAGACTCTTCTCCGTATCTGCTGCGGCAATTGATGCATCCACATTGGTCTTTTGCTTCTTCATAGAAGCCTTGTGCTTGGCATCTTTATCCACGACTGTCACCTACAGAGATACATTCAGGCCAAGGTAGAGAGTTCTACCGGCGCTGCGATATCCCACAATATCAGAGTAAGCCTTGTTCGTAAGATTCTCAGCACGCACTGAAATACTGAGGTCTTCGGTAATTGTGTAGCGGAATGAGCTGTCCATAACGGTATATTCGTCAAGCACAGTTCCGAAACTGTCACCTCGATCACCCGTGTATCGAGCGAGCAGTAGCCAATGAATTTTATCGCTACTAAACCGAGCACTGACCTGCGCTGTCGTGTCGGGTCGATACGGTAACTGGCTGCCCGTCGCGTCTTTTGCTTCAAGGTCAGTTACAAAACCTTCAAGCGTTAAGCCTTCGGCGAGAGTCCAGGAAGCTGATGCTTCGATACCACTGAATTCGCTCGTGCCCGGTACCTGAAGATACCCGCCCGCATACAAGGCGGGGTTGTAGCTATAGATGATGGCATCGCTTACTTCTTGATCGAAATAAGTAAGCTCCCAAGCAACACTGCGTTGAGTGCCGCGCAGTCCCATCTCCCAACCTTGGCTCTGTTCTTCCTTGAGTGCATTGTCTCTTGCTTCAGGCAGTGCAAAAGGTGATTGGTTTGAGCCTACTTCATAGGGAGATGGTGCTCTAAATCCTGTCCCCAGCGCTGCCTTGAATGCTAGACCGTCAAATCCAGTCTCGGTCAGTGCGGTGAGTCGCCAAGATGTGTAGCGACCAAAGTCCTGGTTGTCATCGCTGCGAATCGCCGCTGACAGTGTCGCTGCATCACCAGCACGCCGAACATTGATAAACATGCCATCATTATCTCGGCTTCTCGCGGTACCAAACCCATCATCATAGCTTTGCTCGTCAAGGTCGAATCCAACGGTGATATCCGCGCTTTCAGTGAGCGTGCGGTTATGGGTCAAAGAGACTTGCTGATTAGATCCCTCGAGCGCGAACTGAAAAATGCCATCGGTGAAGTAAGCTCGGTCGCTATCACTTTCGCTAACGCTTACTTGCGTCGAGGATCCCCCGTCTCTGTGTTGCAGAATCATGCCTTTAGTTGCATTTTTATAGCCGTCAGAGCACTCATTGCTGGATATGAAGTTGAAGTTGTCGTCGAATCGTCCGCAGCTGTCGTATCCTGCCGTTGCGTCTACCTCGCGCGAGCTTAGAGTGGCTGACCAACCATCCCACTCTGGCGTTGTGTAGCTCAGCTGGTAGCTATCGTTATCGTAGCCATCATTATCGGCGAGGAGGGTATCGGCCTTCAGTGCGTTGAACCCCTCCATCTTAACCTGATTAAAAACAGCTGAGAACTCCCCAAGTGACATACCACCGGTACTTGCTGCGGCGGACTGTGCTTCAAAACCATAGCCGCCGCGCTCTACCGAGATGTCAAGATTAGGGCGGTCGTTACCTCTCCTACTCGTCAGCGCAATAACACCGCCGGCATCGGCTCCCCACAGCAGACCTTGGGTGCCTCGGAGTATCTCCACGCGTTCTAACGAGCCGGCCAGGATGTGCTCCATTCTTGGTGCGACCTGAGGTGAGGAGGGGTCACTGATATCAATACCGTCGATCAGTACGCGCGTTCTGAAAGCGTCTTGACCGCGCACGCGAATTCCGCTCACCGCTCCAATACCCCCGGTCTGCGTTGCGGATATTCCAACTTGCGATCTCAGTAACTGAGGCAAGGTAGCTGAACCTAGAGCATTAATGAGTTCGCGATCCATCACATTCACGGAGACGGCAATAGAATCTATTGCTGTGCTCACTCGATCAGCAACGACGACAGTTTCTTCGATCCCATCCGAGATCGCGAGTTGGGAGGTGCATGCGAGTAGGATCGCAACGGGAAGGGCTCTTTTTAGCGTGCTCATTTTGACTCCATTTCTTTGGGAGCAGTGAACAGGCAAAGAGGCCAACAGCGTAGAGGGCACGGAGCGGCTTCCCTGCTGGAGCCCACCGCGCCATTGGGTTGTTTTATAGGCAGGTATCGGGCTCTGATAGTGTTAGCTATCTCTACCGTTGCGGGGGCAGCGCTGGCTCATCCAGACTTCCCTTTTAACCTACCCGGGTGAAACACCTGTAGGCACCTAAGGCGCGCACGGTACGCGGTTGATGGCGGCGAGTCAATGAACTTTTGTGCTAGGGTTGCGCGGATGACGGATCTACAGAAAAGCGGCGAGCGTGTTGCTCAGTGGCGTGACTTCGTTGCCGAGCGTTTGGGGCGAGAACCAAGGGGTTTTCGTGACGTCGCAGCATTTAACGCCGAGGGTTTGCCAGCCAGTATTCGTGTTAGCTCAATTGTCGACAGAAAGCCTTTTCCCACGCTTTTTTGGCTGATTGATGCCGAACTGTCGCTTAACATCGATCGTTTAGAGGCTGCTGGGTGGATAGCTCGAGTACAGTCTGAGATCGCGATAAATGCCGACTTTAGACAACGCATGCAGCAGGACCACGCTGCGCATATCATCCTGCGCGACGGTTACCTCCTCGATGAAGAGCGCAAGCTCCTTGCATCCAACAACATGCTGTCTGCGCTGTCCCAACGGGGTATCGGTGGCATCAGTGAGCCTGATCGCATCCGCTGTTTCCACACATGGTATGCGGCGCATATGGTGATGCCCAACGCTGTGGGTGAGCTTGTTGATCAGCTACTTGCGGACTCGACGCCCCGAGCTTTACTCACCGATTCGGCTTAGCTAGCCGTCTCTGCGCTAGCCAAAATGGCAAAAGCAGAGTTTGTTCCCCTCGGCATCCCTTACGTAGGCGCCATAGAAGACATTGGGGACACGCTGACCCGGTTCGCCATCACAGGTGGCACCCAGGGCAATCGCTTTGGCGTAAAGCGCGTCCACGCCTTCCTTACTGCCCCCGTGAAACGCAACCATGACACCATTGCCTGATGTTGGCGCCTGCTCGTCATAGGGCGTGCAGACAGCGAGGCAGGCTTCGCTCATGGATGAGCCGAAAAAGACGATGCGATCCGTTCCCATGATCTTTTTCCAACCCATGGTTTCTGTGAGTGCACCGTAGAATTCGACCGCGGCTTCCAGGTCTGATGCGCCGAGCGTGGTGTATGCCAACATAGGTGTATTCCTTTTAGGTTGTGACATGTAGTCGTTGAGACTGAAAGCTTGATATTAGTGTTTACTCGAGCGTAGCGCGAACATTGTGTCCCAATTGTCCAGCTCGAGGAATTAGCGGTATTCTCCGGCTATGGGACAGGTGCTGTAATGGATACGTTTTACGCAGGTGCGATTTTAGCGGCGCTTTTTGTTGGGCTCGTGGTCTCGCGATTCAGTGCCACTGTGCTTTTTTTGATGGCTGCTGTCGCCTGTTTGCTAACTGGACTGATCGAGCCTGATGTGTTCTGGGCGAAAGCAACAAACGAGGGGTTGGTGACCCTCATGCTGTTGATGCTGTGCGCCTTAGCGCTGGAGCGTCTGCCTTGGTTGGGGTTGCTCTCTCGAGGCATTGATTCGCCAAACCGGTATCTCGCTGTGGCGCGGATCACTGCCGTGGCTGCCTCTACCTCGGCCTTTTTAAATAATACGGCCATCGTTGCAGCTTTGGCGCAGGTACTGAGACGCAGCCGCTACCACTTACCCTCGCAATTGTTGTTGCCTCTGTCCTACGCAGCGATTCTCGGTGGCACGTTGACCCTCATCGGCACCTCGACCAATCTGATCGTCAGTAGCTTTTTGGCAGATCGACGTGGCAGTGGCCTGGCATTCTTCGATTTTTTGTGGGTTTCTGGCCCTGTGGTACTTGGTGTCTGCACACTCCTTGTGTTGGTGTCGTCGAGATTACCCAAGCGAGCGATCGCGCAAGAAGAGCGAAGCGAATACGTTTTGGAAGCGGTCGTAGAGCGCGAGGGCGATCTTGTCGGTATGACAGTTCGCGATGCGGGGCTACGTGAGCTTGAGACCTTGTATCTCAGTGAAATCATCCGTGGGGGTCAAATCATTACTGCGGTCTCTCCGGGTGAGGTCCTACTTGGTGGCGATCGTCTTAATTTTGTTGGGGACATCAAGGATGCGTCACGACTGACGCAGATTAGCGGTCTCACCACCTTTGCCAGTGAGGAGGGCCTAATGCAGCCTTCATTAACAGAGGTGATCATTGCGCCTGGCTCGGTGTTAAACGGGAGAACACCCAAAGAGCTCGGGTTCAGAGCGCGCTTTGACGCAGCAATTATAGGCTTGCAGCGCGACAGTGAAACGGTGAGCGGAAAGCTGGGTCGCACTGCTTTGAGAGCAGGTGACCTATTGGTCTTGGCGACCGGTGAGGATTTCACTCAGAGGAAAAATCTCGGCAGAAACTTTTACTTGTTGTCAGACGATCTTGACGTTCGACTCATGGACTCCAAACAGGGTTTTATGGTGACCGCCGCCTTGGCGGGGGTCATTGGCCTGTCGGCCACGGGTGCTCTCAGCTTGTCGGTTGGTCTATTGGCTCTGCTCGTTGGTCTATGGTTAAGTGATCTTGTCAGCGTCGATGATTTACGCCGACGTTTTCCCTTCGATATCTGGATTTTGGTTGCCTCGGCACTGGTGCTAGCTCAGTCACTGGTGGATTCGGCGCTCATCAGTACGGGTATGTCATGGGTCATGCCGATGTTGGCGGATCAGACCCCGCTCATCGCACTCATTATTATTTTTTTCCTAACCCTGGCACTGACAGAACTGGTCACCAATAATGCGGCCGCAGCGCTTATGTTTCCCATTGGATACGAGCTTGCCCAGAGTCTGGGTGTGGACGTTATGCCCTTTGTTCTCGCGGTTGCGTTTGCGGCGAGCGGATCGTTTTTGACTCCCTACGGCTATGCCACGAACTTGATCGTTCAAAACATTGGTGGCTACACCCGGGGTGACTACCTACGGTTTGGCTTTCCGATTTCGCTGGCTTATTCAGTCGGTATTTTGTCGATGCTGAATCTGACCTATTTCTAGTCGTCAGTAGTCAGTCGTCGCTCGGTTTGATCAATAACTTCCTAACGCG
>PKCZ01000062.1 GCA_002862405.1 Pseudomonadota bacterium | reverse complement strand
GACAGTGTGATGGTTTTAATATCCGCCGGTAGATCCTGATCAACAATGAACTGGAGCGGCATCTCCGCCTCACCATTACCGTCGAGCGGTTGTTGCTCGAAACAGAAACACTCGGTCTTGTGAAAATATTCTGCGGCTCTGGACGGCGAAACACTGGGTATCGCCTGCGCCACCATGGCATTCATGGTTGGGTTGGCCGCAAAAAATACCGTGTCATTGGCAGCGCCAGGGTGCACAAGCATCTCAGTCACCTGTGGCGAAAATGCCCACGGCATACCATCGTTGTTGGTGGCAATGAACTGCACCTTGATAGAGCGCGACTCGTCGACTTCAGCGGACACCGAAATGTACGCTTCAGACGAGGTTTTGCCATTGATCCCTAGTGCATCGCACAGAACGTTGTAAAGCGGCACCATCACCACAAATACAAACGCAAACATAGCCACAGACACAGTGCCGAGCTTGGCAACTGTGTCTATGGTGGGATCTTGGCTCAGTCTCATTATTTAGGGCCCGAGACTCAGTGAGCTGGCTGCACTTCAATCTTGGGTGGCGTTTCAAACGTGTGGTAGGGCGGTGGCGATGGCAATGTCCATTCCAGACCCTCAGCGCCATCCCATACTTTCTCGTCAGAGACTTTCTCGCCCGCCACGATCGCTGCGATCACGTTGTAGAGGAAGAGCAGCTGTGACGCACCGTAAATGAACGCACCAATCGAGGACATCATGTTGAAGTCGGCAAACTGCAGTGCGTAATCGGGGATACGTCGTGGCATACCCGCCAGTCCAACGAAGTGCTGCGGGAAGAACGTAATATTGAAGCCAATGAAAGACACCCAGAAATGCACCTTACCCATAGTTTCGTTGTACATACGGCCCGTCCACTTGGGCAACCAGAAGTAGATCGCTGCGGTCATTGAGAAAACAGCGCCCGCAACCATCACGTAGTGGAAGTGCGCTACGACAAAGTAGGTGTCGTGATACTGGAAGTCAGCCGGTGCGATCGCCAACATCAGACCGGTAAAACCACCGATAGTGAACAAGACCAAGAAGCCGATTGAGAACAGCATCGGCGTTTCAAACGTCATCGCACCGCGCCACATAGTGGTTACCCAGTTGAAAACCTTCACACCGGTGGGTACCGCAATCAGCATGGTCGCGTACATGAAGAACAGCTCACCAGCGACAGGCATACCGACCGTGTACATGTGGTGCGCCCATACGATGAACGACAGGAAGGCAATCGCCGCTGTCGCATAGACCATTGACGCATAGCCGAACAGCGGCTTACGAGAGAACGCGGGAATAATCTGCGAAATCACGCCGAATGCGGGCAGGATGATTATGTACACCTCGGGGTGACCAAAGAACCAGAAAATGTGCTGGAACAAAACAGGGTCACCACCACCGGCAGCCGAGAAGAAGCTCGTGCCAAAGTGGATATCCATCAACATCATGGTTACTGCACCCGCCAAGACTGGCATAACTGCAACGAGCAAGAATGCGGTAATCAACCATGTCCACACGAACAGCGGCATCTTCATGTACGTCATGCCAGGGGCCCGCATATTCATCACGGTAGCGATAATGTTGATTGAACCCATAATGGACGACACACCCAAAATGTGAATCGCGAAAATAAAGAACGTCACCGAAGGTGGCGCATACGTCGTCGACAATGGCGCGTAGAACGTCCATCCAAACGCTGGAGCACCGCCTTCCATGAGCAGCGTCGACGCCAACATTAGGAATGCAGGCGGAAGAATCCAGAAGCTCCAGTTATTCATGCGTGGCAATGCCATATCAGGCGCACCAATCATCATGGGGATGAGCCAGTTCGCCAGTCCCACAAACGACGGCATGATGGCACCGAAGACCATGACAAGGCCGTGTAAGGTCGTCATCTGGTTGAAAAAACCAGGCTCCACCAACTGCATACCGGGCTGGAACAGCTCTGCACGGATGACCATGGCAAAAGCGCCACCCAACAGGAACATTGCGAATGAGAACCATAGGTACATGGTTCCGATGTCTTTGTGGTTAGTTGTGTACAGCCAACGAGAGAGGCCTTTAGCTGGACCGTGATGGTGATCGCCCATGTTTATTTCCTCCGATTACCCTTCTTTGTAGCTCACGACGTCTGACGCCTGAACTACATCCCCAGTGTTATTCCCAAAAGCGTTGCGCTGGTAGGTTGTTACCGCTGCAACATCAACGTCTGACAGCTGCGCACCGAATGCCTGCATGGCAGTTCCGGCAACACCGTTCACAATAACGTTTAAGTGGGAGTCCAGCCCACCCATTGCGATGGCACTGCCCGCGATTGCATTGCCAAGGCCGCCTTCGCCGTTAGCGCCGTGACACGCGAGGCAGCTGGCGTTGTACACGTTCTCGCCACGCGCCATGAGCTCATCAACCGACAGCTCTGTAGCAGCCAATGCTGCATCAGCAGCAGCGGCACCTTTCTTCGCTGCCATCCAACCGTCAAATTCATCCTGGCTTACCACGTGCACTTCGACAGGCATGAATCCATGGTAGGAGCCGCACAGCTCGGTACACTGCCCGCGGTAAACACCTTCCGCCAAAACGCGTGTCCATGCCTCGTTGATGAAGCCAGGAATCGCGTCACGCTTGACCGCGATCTCAGGTACCCACCATGAGTGGATAACATCGTTAGCCGTAATCAAAAACCGCACCTTGGTATCAACAGGAATGACCAGCGGCTCGTCAACTTCGAGAAGGTAGTTTTCGCCTTTCGTATCGGTGTTGTAGATCTGCTCCTGCGATGTGGCGAGATTTGAGAAAAACGCAACGTTCTCGCCCTCAGCATCGAGGTACTCGTATTTCCACTTCCACTGGTAACCAGTAACTAAGATGCTCATCTCAGCGTCGTCGTTGTCGTAAACCTCGAGCAGAGTGGATGTTGCCGGAACGGCCATGCCGACCAAAATGATGAAGGGCACAACAGTCCAGGCAATCTCGACTCGGGTGTTCTCGTGAAATTGCGAAGCCTCAACACCTTTTGACTTACGGTGTGCATAAATCGAGTACAGCATGACACCAAAAACGCCGATGCCGATAGCGACGCAGATCCAAAAAATTAGCATGTGAAGGCCGTAGATTTCAGCGCCAAGATCAGTGATTACCGCGCCAGCCTCAGAAATACCAGTCGACATATTGATCTGATTTTGTGCATTGGCAACAAGCGGCAGGAGCGCCGTCGCGGCAAGTGCGCGTGCGTTTAGCATCTTTTCTTCCCCATAATCGCGGTAGAGTGGCCCCGCCCCCGTGGTTGGGCCCCGCTTTTTCTAAGCTGCGGGATTATAACGAAGTCAAATTGGATTCACAGCGGAAACACGTTTCTTAGACAAATACCTTGCATTTATTAGCAGTAATTTAGTCCTTATCGAGGTGTGGTGACATCAACCGTACGGGTTCAGCGACTGTTTCTACCAAACGGGCACTCCCGCGGGTCACACGCGTAGTGGGTTCTTCTGCAACTTGCTGAGGTCTTTTCTCTTTAAATCCACACTCAACGCAGGACCGCTCATCGGTTTCCATATCGACCACCAACCGATCCATGACCTTGCAGGAGGGACAGATTGCACCTGCAATAAAACGCGGTCTTCTAGGTGACTGTGGAGTTGCTTCGTTGGACATGATGTTCGTAGTTCATCTCGTTTAGCAGTTGAATGTCGCATTACGACCGTGCCAATGTTATCAGCGATACGGAATACGAGCAGGCAAAGATGTCCAAACCAAGCTATCACGGCCCCGACAATATTCGGTCATACGACGGCATGACCCCATCGCTTGGCGAGCGGGTGATGATAGATCCTAGTGCTGTCGTTCTAGGTGATCTGGTTATGGGCGACGATGTTAGCGTGTGGCCGCAGTGTGCAATCCGTGCTGACATGCACCGAATTCGCATTGGGCACCGGACTAACATTCAAGACAATTCGGTTCTACATATCACCCATGCCGGCGACTTCAGTGAAGCGGGTTGGCCGCTCACGATCGGTGATGATGTCACGGTAGGGCATAGCGTCGTACTACACGGTTGCAACATTGGTAACCGCGTACTTGTGGGGATTGGCTCCATTGTGATGGACAGCGTCACCGTTGAAGACGAGGTGATGATCGGCGCAGGAAGTCTCGTCACGCCCGGCAAAACACTCAAAAGCGGCTGGCTCTATGCCGGGTCACCCGCAAAGCCTATGCGAGAAATCACCGAGCGAGAGCGCTCGTTTCTCATTTATTCCGCACAGAACTACGTAAAGTTGAAAAACCGGTTTCTCTACGAGTCGCCGACAAAGTAGCGGGCGCTAGGGCCGTAATATCGCCAGAACGTGGCTCGTTGATGGGCGCTCACCAGTCCATATGTTGTAGCTATCTGCAGCCTGCTCAACCAGCATGCCAAGACCATCAGTGACCTGCTGAAACCCTCGGGTAGCTGCCCAGGTCATAAAGGGAGTGGATTTGTCGCTGTAGATCAGATCGTAGGCTGAGGCAATGCAGGAGATCGTCGGAATATTCAGGTCAGGGAAATCACCGGCCCAACCGCTACTCAAGCCGTTGATTACAACGCTCCATTCCCTGTCAGGTATTGCCGTCAAACTCCCCGCAGTCAGTGACCCCCTGGACTTAAACAACGCCACGAGATCTTCAGCTCTCTCAGGTGTGCGGTTGGCGACATGAATCGATGCTGGGGCACGATCGCAGAGCGGACCAAGAATAGAGCGCATAGCGCCGCCAGCACCCAGAAACAAAATGTTGGCTCCAGCCAACCGCCACCCCAAGTTCACCTCAAGGTCACGAGCCAAGCCGTTTCCGTCAGTCGTGTGGCCACAGATACGCCCCTCATCATCGCGCCACAGGGTGTTCACGGCTTTGGCGTCAACAGCATCTTCGGTATGAACTTCGGCCAATGCGAAGGCTTCGCCTTTGAACGGGGCAGTCACATTCAACCCGATGCCACCACTTGCAAAAAATTCAGTGACTACACGATCAAAATCACCTGCCTCAACCAGCACCTTCTGATAGTCGATCTCATGCCGACAGCTCTCGGCAAACGCGCGGTGAATTTCCGGCGACTTGCTGTGCTCGATAGGATTGCCCAGTACGGCGAACCGCCTCATATGGTGCTCCAAGTGCAAGGGGTCGAAACCAATAATAGATAGAGGTTTTTGCGCACCCCTTCACTCACTATCTCATACCCAGTCACGCGGCTTGAGGTAATAGTCTAAAAGTTCTGCTTCGGGCGTGCCTGCCTCTGGCGTCAGGCCGTAGTCCCAGCGCACCAGCGGTGGCAGAGACATCAGAATAGCTTCCGTTCGACCGTTTGATTGAAGGCCAAACAAGGTACCTCTATCGAAAACCAAATTGAACTCCACGTAGCGTCCGCGACGATATAACTGCCATTGCCGCTCACGCTCGCCGAACGCCTTGTCCTTGTTCCCGTGCACAATGGGTACGTAAGCCTTCAAATAGGCATTGCCAACGGCCTGCATAAAGCCGAACGTCTTCTCAAAACCCCACTCATTCAGGTCGTCATAAAACAGCCCGCCAATCCCTCGGGGCTCATTACGATGCGGCAAAAAAAAGTAATCGTCGCACCAAGCCTTGTACTTGGAGTACACGCCATCGCCGAAAGGCTCACAGGCCTCCTTGGCGGTTTGGTGCCAATGCACAGCGTCTTCCTCCGAGCCGTAGTACGGGGTTAAGTCAAAGCCACCGCCCATCCACCAAGCAGGCGTTTCGCCCTCTTTTTCAGCGACAAAACACCGGACGTTGGCATGAGACGTGGGTACATAGGGGTTTTGTGGATGCATCACGAGCGAGACGCCCATTGCTTTGAAACTGCGGCCCGCAAGTTCGGGCCGATGTTGAGTGGCACTACCCGGCATCTGACCGCCTTCTACATACGAGAAATTGACACCCCCCTTTTCGAAGACTTTCCCCTCAGCCAGCACGCGGCTAATACCACCGCCGCCTTCAGGTCGGTCCCAGGTCTCTGTTTCAAATTGCGCGGAACCATCGATGGCACTCAACTCATCACAAATCGACTGTTGCAGACCCTTCAAGTACTGCTCTACCGCCGGCAAATCCATAGCCTTCCCCTGGTCTAGGCGATTTTTAACGCAACACTTCGCCTGTTTTTATTCGTTTTATCGTGGATGGTTTACCGGCCAGATCCACTTCACCGGGCACCACCGCAATCTCCGAGCCGAAGTATCGCCGCACCTGAAATAGGTGCTTCGCCGGCTGCGCGCCCGCCCAGTTGGCACTGGTTGTAACAACCGGGCTATCCAATTCGCGACACAAACTAGACAAGGCTGGTGCAGAGGTTACACGTATTGCGACCTCGTTGCTCTCTCCAGTGACCCAAGAAGAGAAATAACCTCGGTTCGGGACCAGCCAAGTAACGGGCCCGGGCCATGAGGACAGCACGCGACTGCGCTCATCATCATCTAGAGCATCGAGCAAGGGAGCGAAGTGCGCCACATCGCCACTGGCCACAATGACACCCTTAGACAGCGCACGCTGCTTCATCTCACATAAAAACGCGACCGCAGTCAGATTCCATGGGTCACAGGACAAACCCCAAACGGCTTCGGCAGGACAGGCAATCACATCGCCAGCTTCTATGTAAGCTGCTGCTTTTTTTATGCGCCACAACGAGGCCATAACTCGCATTCTCGATAACTAAACTAACGGAGTGATGTTATCGCACTAATTCTGCGTGCAGGTCCAAAAAGCTTGGCCTCGACGGGTTAACTGACCACCGATCTCTACTTGAGCAGGCGTTTGGCGCACGACCCGAATATACATTGGCGTATCACCGCTAAGCGGTATACTAAGCGGTGTGCGCCGCCGGTTCGTGCCTGACAAGCTTCCCACGGTGCAATTGACACCTGTTTCACCTGCACCCATGCCTGAGCGACGACTATGGCCATCAGAAAAATTCTTGAATTTCCCGATCCGCGTCTGCGAACCCGTGCGGCGAGGGTTGAGGTTGTGGATGAGAGAATACAAACGCTGATTGACGACATGTTCGAGACCATGTACGACGCTAACGGAATCGGACTGGCGGCGTCACAAATCGACGTCCACGAGCAGGTTATCGTTATTGACCTCTCCAGCGATCGATCAACCCCACGGGTGTTTGTCAATCCGAAGGTAGAAGTCATCGACGAGAGCCTGGACGGCTTTGAAGAGGGTTGCTTGTCTGTGCCCGGATTTAGCGAATCCGTTGAACGGCCCAAAGCGATCCGCGTCAATGCCCTTGATCGCGATGGAAGCACCATTGACGAGACTGTGACTGGCTTACTCGCCGTCTGCCTTCAACACGAGATGGATCATTTGCAAGGCAAACTTTTTGTCGACTACTTAAGCCCTCTGAAGCGACAGCGAATCCGACAGCAACTCGAAAAAGAGCAGCGTCGCAGAGCGTAAACACCAGATGCCAACACCGTTACGGGTCGTCTTCGCAGGTACCCCAGCTTTCGCCGCAGGACATCTCACTGAACTATTAACCTCGGAGCACGAGGTATTAGCCGTCTATACGCAACCAGACCGACCTGCCGGCCGAGGCAAGCAGCTGACTGCCTCACCCGTAAAAGCGGTAGCCCAAGAACATGCCATTCCCGTGTTCCAACCCGTCAGCCTGCGATCGCCGGAGGAAGAAGCTGCTCTGCAAGCACTCAAACCCGACGTAATGGTGGTGGTTGCCTATGGCCTGCTGCTTCCCAAGAGTATTTTGGACGTGCCCGCGTTCGGCTGTATAAATGTCCATGCATCGCTACTTCCGCGTTGGCGGGGCGCCGCCCCCATTCATCGTGCGATAGAGGCCGGTGACCAAGAGACCGGTATCACCATAATGCGGATGGATGAGGGCTTAGATACTGGCGCAATGCTGAAGATCGCAAAAACTTCCATTACCGCCAGTCACACAACCGGCACGCTAACCGACGAACTTGAAACGCTGGGTGCAAAAACGCTGATATCAACACTCGACTCTCTGCCGGCGCTATTGAATGAAGCCGTAGATCAGCCGGAGGATGGTATTACCTACGCCCAGAAAATCTCTAAAGCCGAGGCAGTCATCGACTGGTCCCAGTCAACGTCTAGCATTATGCAGAAAATCCGCGCCCTTAACCCAGCACCAGGCTGCTTCACGCTTTTGGGGGACCAGCGCATTAAACTGTGGGAAGCGAGCGTCGTCTCTAACGGCGGTGGCGCCAACAGCGCCCCGGGGACCATCATCTCGGTGAATAAAAAGGGCTTAATCGTCTCGACAGGTGATGGCCTGTTATCCATCACACGTCTACAACTTCCTAACAAGAAGCCCTTGTCTATCGCAGACATCGTTAAGGGGAATCCGGCACCGTTGTCTCCTGGCAATCAATTTGGAAGTCATCTGAAATGACCGTTCCGGTGAGGGCAGTGGCAACGTCTCTGCTGGACGATGTGGCTCAAGGCAACTCTCTTAATAAGATTTATAGTCGCGCGGAGCGAACAGTCGCTGACAGCGAGCAACCTTTATTGCGCGAGCTGGTTTACGGCTCACTCAGACTATGGCCTTTCTACAAAGGCGTCACGCGCCAGCTTCTTGAGCGGCCGTTGAAAACAAAAGACGCTGTCTTAGAAGCCCTGCTCATCATGGCAATGTACGAGCTAGATGAATGCGCCACACCAGACTATGCATCGGTTTCCAGGGCTGTCGATTGTTGTGAGCAGCTAGGGCGGCCTTGGGCTAACCGCCTCATTAATGGCTGTCTCCGACGGTATCAGCGTGACAAAGCAACCCTTCTCAAATCCCTTGGTAATAGTGAACGCGCAGCCTTACCCGGATGGCTTCACAAATTGTTGTCTAAATCGTACCCGGACCAACTGGACCAACTGGCAGACGCGAGTCAACGACGGCCTCCCTTTACCCTTCGAATAAATACCGAGTGCATCTCCGTACATGACTACCGTGCGCTGCTGACAGAAGCCGGGATCGATGCGCGCGCGGCGGGCACCAGTGGACTTACGCTAGTGCAGCCAGTGCCGGTATCCCAGCTACCTCATTTCCATGATGGGTTTGTGAGCGTGCAAGACGCATCGGCACAGCTCGCAGGATTACTGCTATCACCTGAGGCCGGCATGACGGTGCTCGACGCCTGCGCCGCTCCGGGCGGCAAGGCCTGCCACTTAGCTGAGCTTGGGGCGACGGTCACGGCGGCTGATATCTCCGAGGACCGACTGGTCAAAGTAGATGAAAACGCGAACCGCCTTAACCTTTCTATTACCTCTGTTCTCAGTGACGGCCGAAGTTTGCATGAGGTCCTAGCGCACGCATCCTTTGACGCAATCCTTCTTGATGTTCCCTGCTCTGCAACAGGCGTCATGCGACGAAATCCAGATGTAAAAGTGATCCGTCGAAAAAGTGATATTGACCATTTCGCAGCCTTGCAAAGCGAGCTATTACAGTCGGTTTGGGCGCTGCTTAAACCAGGCGGTCGATTGCTCTACGCTACCTGCTCCGTACTTTCGCAAGAAAACGATGCCATCGTTGGTCGCTTTCTTAACGCCAAAAAAACTGCTCACCCCATAATCCTGCCGCAAACCGTGGGTGTGGCCACAACGTACGGCCAACAAATCATTCCCTCTGCATTGGGCGGCGATGGGCTCTATTACGCACTATTGGGAAAACCCACCCCCTAAGGGTGTGATTGTTGGAAAACCCCTTTAAATCTGGAGTTCACGTAAAATCGGAGTACCATTTCGAGCTAAACGGCACAGATCAATCGTTGTGTAAGGAATCGATAGCGTCGTGAAGATCATCATTCTAGGAGCCGGCCAGGTTGGTGGAACACTAACCGAGCACCTCGCCGACGAGCAAAACGACGTCACGGTTGTTGACAGCTCGGACGCCGCACTGCGCCAACTGCAAGAGCGCCTCGATATACGTACCGTCAAAGGTGACGCGTCGAAACCGACAACCCTCTCGGAGGCCGGTGCTGAAGATGCAGACATGCTGATCGCTGTCACCGACAGCGATGAAGTCAACATGCTCGCCTGCTCCATTGCCTTCACGCTCTATCGAACGCCCGCAAAAATATGTCGCATTAGGGAAGTTGACTATCTGAACGAGGATAAGAAGCTTTTCCAATCGGGCGCCATTCCGGTCGATGTCACGATCAGCCCAGAGCACTTAGTGACCGATGCCATTCATCAGCTAATTCTCAACCCAGGCTCGCTGCAGGTCCTCGACTTCGCCAGTGGGCAAATTCGACTGGTCGCGGTTCGGGCTGTAGAGGGTGGTCCTATTGTCGGACGAGAGCTACAAGAAATTCGGCAGCACATGCCCAGTGTTGATACGCGGGTCGCCGCTATTTTTAGAAAGTCTCAAAACGCCATCATTCCCGAGGGAAGCACCGTGGTTGAGCCCGAGGACGAGGCTTTTTTCATCGCTGCAAGTGAAAACATCCGAGCCGTCACATCAGAACTTAGAAAGCTCGATGAGCCCTACAAGCGTGTAATGATTGCCGGTGGCGGAAAAATTGGCGCATCGCTGGCTAAGCGGCTCGAGCGCGACTATCAGGTCAAGGTGCTCGAGCTCAACTACGATCGTTGTCGGGTGCTGTCCGAGGAGCTGGAAGAGAGCATTGTCCTGAACGGAAGCGCGAACGACTCGACGCTACTGCAGCAGGAGAACATCAGTAACACCGACGTGTTCTGTGCGCTGACCAACAACGGCGAGTCCAATATCATGATGTCGATGCTGGCTAAGCGCTTGGGCGCAAAGAAGGTGATTACGCTGATTACTAACTCAGCCTATGCCGAACTGGTGGGTCAGGAAATCGATATCGCAATATCACCCCAGCAGATCACCATTAGTAGTCTGCTGACCCACGTTCGTAAGGGCGATATCAGTACCGTCCATTCACTGCGCCGCGGAGCCGCCGAAGCGCTTGAAATTACAGCCCACGGTGATCCCAAAACATCGAAAGTGGTGGGCCGGCGGCTCGACGAATTAGACCTACCACCGGGAGCCACGGTAGGCGCCATCTTGCGCGGTGATAAAGTGATCATTGCGCATCGTCATGTGGTGGTGGAAGAGGACGATCACGTCATCTTGTTCCTCACTGATCCCTCAAAAATCAGCCTTGTGGAAAAACTGTTTATCGTCGGTGGTAGTTTCATCTAATGAATATTGGGCTATGCATCCGCATCGTCGGCCTATTGCTCATGCTGTTCAGTCTAGGGACCTTGCCTTCGATGGTCTTAGGTTGGGTACAAGAAGACGGCACCGCTGAGGTTTTCGGGCAGGCCTTCGCTGCCACCGCTATGTCGGGTGTTGTTTTATCGTTGCCGACTCAGCGGGTTAATACCGAGTTACAGATTCGCGATGGCTTTCTAATAACCGCTGCTTTCTGGATCGTCCTCAGTCTCTATGGATCACTGCCGTTTCTGCTCAGTGACGCGATCGAGGTATCCGTTTTCGGCGCTATCTTTGAGTCTGTCTCGGGACTGACAACGACAGGGGCTACAGTCCTGGCTGGCCTCGACACGCTGCCTGAGTCCATCCTTTTCTACCGGCAGCTGCTTCAGTGGCTGGGCGGTATCGGGATCATTGTATTGGCCGTAGCCGTGCTCCCGATGTTGGGTATTGGAGGCGTGCAGCTGTATCGAGCTGAAAGCACAGGTCCCGCGAAAGACAGCAAATTAACGCCACGCATCACCTCGACCGCGAAAGCACTCTTTTCCATTTATTTGGGACTGACCATCGCTTGTGCCGCAGCGTATTACCTCGCTGGTATGTCCGCGTTCGACGCCATAAGCCATGCATTTTCAACCATCGCCATCGGCGGATTTTCAACCCATGATGCCAGCATGGGTTATTTCCAAAGTGACGTTATCCTGCTGATTGCCTGCCTCTTCATGTTGATCAGCGCTGTCAATTTTGGTCTTCACTTTGTCGCGTTCTCCAAACGCAATCCCGGCATTTATCGCTTCGATTCGGAGACAAAGTTTTTCTCCGGCGTGTTACTTATCTCTGCCATTGTCACCTGCATCACGCTCGTGGCTATGGGTACGCTGTCGGCAGACAAGGCTATTATTCACGGGTTATTCCAAACCGTATCGATTGCGACGACCACTGGCTATGCCAGCGATCACCTCGCCGCTTGGCCTTCCTTCCTACCGATATTTCTGATCATGCTCAGCGTTATGGGCGCCTGCGCGGGTTCCACCGGCGGCGGCATGAAAGCCATGCGCATCTTGCTTATCTTTCGGCAGGGCTTGAGGGAACTCCGACAACTGCTCCACCCCAATGCCGTAATTCCGTTAAAGCTCGATCACCGAAGAGTGCGTCCCGAGGTAGTCAGCGCGGTCTGGAGTTTCTTCGCCGTATACATGTTTTCGTCGTTCATTTTAGTGCTGTGTATGCTGGCAACTGGCTTGGACTTTCTATCTGCCGCCAGCGCAGTTATCGCCGCAATCAATAACCTGGGGCCAGGCTTAGGCTCCGTCGCAGCTAACTACGCCACCGTAACCGATGCCGGTAAGTTGATTTTATGTATGGCAATGCTGCTTGGGCGACTTGAGATCTTCACGCTACTGATTCTCTTTACGCCCACTTTCTGGCGGCCTTAAATCAGCCTGGGTCACTTCAGCCCCCGCGACTCCTTGATCAGGTCATAAGCCGTTGTGATGTTTTGTGAGCGTTCAGTCGCTAGGTCAACCATCTCCTTTGGAACGCCCCGAGCACTCAATTTATCCGGATGATTTTCGCTCATGAGCCGGCGGTAAGCCTTTTTCAACTCACGGTCATCAACATCGGCGCTCACACCCAGAGCCCTGTAAGCGTCTGCGAGCTGACTACGCTGCGGTTGGTATTGCTGCCGTTGGTGCTGACGCTGGTCTCCAAAGTTGGCCTGGGCGGCCACCATGCTAATGATTCGCTGCAGTGCAGCATCTGATATACCCAGCGTTTTAGCCACTCGTGCAAGGGCATTGCGCTCAGCCGTATCTAGTCGACCATCAGCTAACGCCATACCGACTAAAAAGAGCATCAGTGTCTGAGACGTCTGAGGTCTCAGCGACGCCGTCCTTCGAAATCGCAAGAGCTCGGCAGAGGGATCAAAATCAGACTCCGCGCCAAACTTGAAACGTTTGATAGCCGAGGCACGTTGCGACGGTGTAAGCCTGAGCTGAGAAAACATTGCTTCAGCCTGCGCGATCTCTGACTCTGATACACGGCCATCTGCCTTTGCTATGTATCCCAGCATGACAAACGTCGTATCAAAAAACTCTTGCTGTAAAGCATGAAGCCCATCAGGACCTGTCATACGAATGGCTCTCACCAAGCCGGAATCAAAGAGGTGCCCCACTAAAAAGCCAACTAGACCGCCGATGACGCCGAGTGTCAAAAACCCAAGCAAGCTGCCGAGAATCTTACCTGTATAGACATTCATCGCGCGGGATCCTTGTGAGACAACCGTTTAACGCCCTCATAGTGGTTGGTTGTGCCCCGTGGCAAGGTTCTAAAACGTTTATATGACCATTGATACTGTGCATCGCGGCCAGATATCAGTGTCTCAATGTCCTGGTTCATCACCGTCAGTGCAACCTCTAAATCGTCATTGTAAATGTCGGCAGATACCGGCAAATAGACAAGTTCCCATCCTCCCTTCACGCGGAAAACGCCGGCGAGCACAGCGCGTGCACCCGATTTCGACAACAAATTGGCACAGAGGCTTGCTGTGAAACACTCGATGCCCTTGAACGGAACATTTAACCCACCTGATTCATGTGCTGGCACTTGATCGGGCAAAATACCCGTGAGGCCACCGCGCTTAAAATGCCTAACCAGTTGCACCATGCCTTTCGGGGTTGTCGGTACGTAGGCACCACCGGGACGCTTTCTTGCATCCAGCACAAGCGAGCCTACCGACGGTAATTTTGGGGGTTCAAACAATCCTAGCAGATCGCCTTGGGTTACCAGATGATGGGGCAATACCTCCCAGTTGCCAACGTGCGGTGCGAGCACTAAAACGCCACGCTCATCCGCTGCGGCAGCTTCGAGGTGCTCGATTCCAACAACCCTAAGTTTGGACATGACGTAAGCAGGGGAGCGGCGCCAAACATGCCCCAATTCAGCGGTCAGCGCACCTTGCTCAAGCACCGCCTCTTTCATCAGTGCCGCTTGTTGTTCTGCCGGCAGTTGTGGGTATGCCAGCTCAATATTTCTCCGCACAACGCGCACCATCTGCGTGTTCATCCTAAACGCCAGACACCCAAGAAAACGGCCTAGCGACCGCGCCACCTCAAGAGGCACAAGTGCTGACAGCCGCAATACCGATCGCAAAATCGTTATCGCGAGCCCGTCTTTCAGTCGAAATTTCAGTGAATTGTGATTCTTTGGCACGGAGATGCGCTTAATTCGGTCTGGTTGCTCATATTATGCCAGTGCTGGCCACTGTATACTTCACCCTTCGGTAATTCGGGACAGAGAAGTGAGTTCATTAACTTTTCAAGAGCTAATCCTGGAGCTTCAGAGCTTCTGGGGAGAAAACGGTTGCGTGATTCTTCAACCGCTTGACCTCGAAGTGGGAGCTGGAACGTTTCATCCTGCGACCTTTCTGAAAGCGCTAGGGCCAGAAAACTGGAATTCCGCTTATGTTCAGCCAAGCCGACGACCACAGGATGGCCGGTATGGCGAGAACCCTAACCGCTTACAGCACTACTACCAGTTTCAGGTGGTCATGAAGCCATCGCCCGCCGACTTCCAAGAGCGCTATCTCGATAGCTTAAGACGACTGGGACTCGATCCGCTCGAGCACGATGTCAGATTTGTCGAGGATAACTGGGAATCACCCACCCTCGGTGCCTGGGGCCTCGGTTGGGAGGTCTGGCTCAATGGTATGGAGGTGTCTCAGTTTACATACTTCCAGCAAGCCGGTGGACTCGAGTGCCTACCTATTACCGGCGAAATTACGTATGGTATTGAGCGCCTGGCAATGTACCTGCAGGACGTCGATTCGGTTTATGAACTCGTCTGGTCTGAGACGCCAACGGGCACCATTAAGTACGGCGATGTTTTCCATCAGAACGAGGTGGAAATGTCGACGTTCAATTTTCAGCAGGCAGATGTTGATCACCTGTTCGGCTATTTCGAATTTTGCGAAAAGGAAGCTGAGAGATTGGTTTCCCTCGAACTACCACTTCCGGCCTATGAGTTCGTTATGAAGGCGTCGCACACCTTCAACTTACTGGATGCACGACATGCAATCAGTGTGACCGAACGACAGCGGTATATTCTCCGGGTAAGAACTCTGGCCCGATTAGCCGCGCAGGGTTACGTCGCGTCTCGCGCCAAATTGGGTTTCCCTCTAGCCGATAAAGACCTAGCCCAAGCGGCACTTAAAGCGCTGGCAGAGGAGTCTGCGGCATGAGTACTCAAACAGTTTTATTCGAGCTCGGCACCGAGGAACTCCCCGCCGGCGAGTACGAAGGCATGGCTAATGCCCTGGCCAGTGGGGTGGCTTCTGGTCTTGAGCAACACGGGCTCGCAATCGGCGAAATGACCGTATTCGCTACTGCCAGACGCCTGGCGGTTCTGATTGAGAATGTCCAAGAGCGCGCCGATGACACAGAGCAGGAGGTGTTAGGACCACCGGTGGCAGCGGCAAAAGCGGATGATGGGAGATGGACGCCCGCCGCCGTAGGGTTTGCCAAAAAGCAGGGAATGGGTGCTGGCGAACTGCAGATAATCAGCACAGAAAAAGGTGATCGGCTGGGCGTTCGTAAGATAGCGGCAGGGGCCTTGTGTACTGACGTGTTGCCTGCCGTGGTCGCGCAGGCAGTGGAAAATATCCCAGTCTCGAAACGCATGCGATGGGGCAGGGAGCGCCACGAATTTCTGCGGCCAGTGCAATGGCTAGTATTACTCTACGGAGCCGAGGTCATTGAGGTCTCTTTATTCGGATTGGCTTCCGATCGTGTGTCGCGAGGCCATCGCTTTCATGGTCAGTCATCGGTAACGATAGACCATGCCGATGCCTACGAGGCGACATTGAAAGAACAGTTTGTCATCGCTTCGGTGGACGACCGTAAAGCGCTGATTAAAGGCCAAGTCGAGGGACTGGTCTCAACGGACGAGCGAGTCGTCATAGATGACAACCTGCTCGGAGAAGTGACAGGACTGGTCGAGTGGCCAGTGGCCTTGCGCGGTAGTTTCGATGAGTCGTTTCTCACCGTGCCACGACAAGCGCTGATTTCATCGATGCGCGAACACCAGAAGTACTTTCATATAGAGCGCCCCGAAGGCGAGTTAGTCCCGTCGTTTATTACCATCTCCAACATCGAGAGCAAGCGCCCGGAGACTGTCGTTTATGGAAACGAAAAGGTTATCCGTCCGCGCCTAGCTGACGCCGCGTTTTTCTTTGACACAGACAAAGAGACAACACTTGCTAGCAAGGCCCTACGATTAGAACGCGTGTTATTCCAGCGAGATCTTGGAACCCTAGCGGAAAAGCAGACGCGTATTTCGGAGGTGGCACAGACCTTAAGCCAAACTCTTGGTGCCGATAAATCAACGGTAAAGGCCGCAGGTAGTTTGATTAAGGCCGATCTTGTATCCGACCTTGTGGGAGAGTTTCCCGAGCTTCAGGGTATAGCAGGGCGGCACTACGCACTGCATGACAGTGCGTCGGAAGCCGTTGCCAATGCCATTGAGCAACATTACTGGCCAAAGTTTTCAGGCGACAAACTACCCCATTCGCCAGAGTCGGCAGCACTAGCCTTAGCCGACAGACTCGATACTTTGATTGGCATCTTTGGAATAGGGCAGTTGCCAACAGGATCAAAAGACCCCTTTGCGCTGCGCCGAGCGTCACTCGCCGTCATTCGAATACTCCTCGCCTTTGCCCCAACGGCAAACCTCGAAATGATTTTGACGACGGCGAAGCAGTCCTTCCCCTCGGGCGTGTTGGATGAGGGAGTTGTTGATACGGTGAAGGCGTATCTGCTTGATCGTTTACCTGCACATTACGAGGAGCAGGGGGTGTCGGTGGACATACTGCGAAGTGTGACCGCTGTCGGCACTGAGACCATTGGCGATATCGATTGTCGAAGCTTAGCGGTAACGAGCTTTGCAGGATCGGACGCTGCAAATGCGCTTGCTGCTACCAACAAGCGTGTTGCCAACATCCTTACGAAAGTAGATGAAACCTTGCCAGCGATTGATGAACAGCTGCTAACAGAGAGGGCTGAGCTGGCCTTGCGTGCAGCACTGACAGAATCTCAAGCGTCCCTAGACGCAGCAGTTGCTGATAATGACTACCCACAGGCCTTGTCGAACTTAGCCAAACTTCGCGAACCCGTGGATGCGTTCTTTGACAACGTACTGGTTAACGCAGACGATGCCAGTGTTCGTCTGAATCGTTTAGCACTGCTCCAAGAGTTACGCGGCCAGTTTTTGAAAGTTGCTGATCTCGCGGTACTCGCCAGATAGGGCCTGCTTATTCATGTCATTTGATGCCGTAGTAGTAGCTCTCGCACTTATCTCAGCCAGCGCTATAGCTATCGGCCTACTTATCCGGAAACACAGTGCTTACCGCGAGTCAGTGGCTGATTCGCTAGCTCGTGGAGATATTGCGAAAGAAGAGGTCGAAGCGCTTAAGCGGCAACTGGATGAGATGAATCAAAACTTGGTTGCCAGTTCAGGTCGCGAAGAGGGCCTCAAAGCGACACTTGCCCTAAAGGAAACGGAACACGCCGAAAAAATCGCGTTACTCGAAGATGCAAAGAAGATGCTTCGACTCGAATTTGAAAAGACAGCGCAGGCACTGGTCAATCAAGGTGAAAAGTCACTATCTACCCGAAATCAGGAATCATTAAACCAGCTACTTAAGCCACTTTCGGAGAAGATCGATGGTTTTCAAAGCAGAGTAAACCAAGTTCACAGCGATTTAACGGGGCAAAACGCAGCGCTCAAAACACAGATCAAGCAGCTTCATGACGTAGGTCAGGAGATGTCATCGGAAGCAAGCAACCTCACGCAGGCACTCAAAGGCGACAAAAAGCTCGTGGGGAACTGGGGTGAAGCACAGCTAGAGCGGACACTCGAGTTAGCCGGCCTTCGGCGCGGTGAGCATTTTGAGGCTCAACAAGCGTTTAAAGGTGAAGACGGACAGCGGATGCTTCCCGACTTCGTCATTTTCCTTCCTCAAGACAAACACATTGTCATCGATAGC
This sequence comes from Pseudomonadota bacterium, assembly GCA_002862405.1. Taxonomy (GTDB): domain Bacteria; phylum Pseudomonadota; class Gammaproteobacteria; order Pseudomonadales; family Halieaceae; genus Luminiphilus. The sequence goes on along the minus strand of PKCZ01000062.1, from coordinate 11,135 downwards.
AAGGTGTCTCTGGTTGACTACGAGCGCGCGATCACTGCAGAGGATGACAGCGAACGAACACAGAGCCTTGCAGCACACGCGGCCGCCGTAAAGCGCCACATAGACCAACTTTCCGAGAAAGACTATGCAAACCTAGCCGGTCTGCAAAGCCCGGATTTCGTCCTCATGTTCATGCCGGTGGAGCCTGCGTACATCGAAATTATGCGGACGCAACGTGACCTCTTTAACTATGGGTATCGTAAAAACGTCATTCTCGTCTCGCACACGACTCTCATGCCCATCTTGCGCACTGTCGCGAACCTCTGGATGGTCGAGCGAAGTAATGCCGAGGCACGCGATATTAGTGATCGTGCTGGCGACATTTTCAATGCTGTGTGTTTGGTGGCCGAACGCATGGAAAGCGTAGGCGCTTCGTTGTCGCAAACAACCAAACGTTATAACGAAGCTGTAAAGAGCCTCGTAGGGAGACAGGGGCTACACGGGAAAGTAGATCGGTTTCAGACACTATCAACACGCGTTTCAAAAACTTTCCCTGAAAACCTGGACGTACTACCTGATCAAACTGACGCTAGCCAGCTCGCGCTAACGACTGACAAGCCCAGCAACACAGAAGATACTAGCGACAATTAGCTACAACTAGCCGCAATTATGACGATTAAACGTCTAAATTTGCTACCGCCAATGCGTTAGTTTCGATGAAATCTCGGCGTGGCTCGACGTCATCACCCATCAAAGTGACAAACATTTGATCAGCACGAATAGCGTCTTCAATCGTCACACGAAGCATTCGTCGCGCATCAGGGTCCATTGTGGTCTCCCACAATTGATCGGGGTTCATCTCACCCAAGCCCTTGTAGCGCTGAATGGAACAACCACGCCGCGCCTCATCGAGCAACCATTGCATGATCTTTGAGAAATCAGAGGAAGCGAACACCTTCTCGCCTCGCTTCACAAAACTCTCGGATGTGACTGATGAGGCAAGCAATGCACCCAGCGCGGTAAGTTGCTTGTATTCGCCAGAGCTAAACAAATTGTGACCAAGGACAATATCGCTGGCCACACTGTGCGCGGTTCGACGAACAACCACGTAGTAAGTACCACGCTCTGGATCACGCCGGACAAAGCACTCAAATCTTACATTGCTGCCCGATAGCGTAAGTAAGCGCTCACTTAATTCTTCAGAAAATGCTGTTACGCGAGCCTCGTCTGCCATATCGTCAACGGCCAGCGGAGAAGTGTAGACAAGCTCCCAAAGCACATCGGATGAATAGACACGACTGAGGCGATCAATTGTCGACTCTGCTCGCTGATAGCGCGACACGATATCCGCAAGCGGATCCCCAGATAGCCCTTCGTCTGAATCGTTCTTGAAGAGCGTCGTATCAACAAGGGCCGCATTCGTCAGGTATCCAGCCAGAGCCTCTTCGTCTTTAAGGTACTGACTTGATTTACCACGTGTGAGTTTATATAGCGGCGGTTGCGCAATGTAGACATGCCCGCGCTCCACCAGTTCTCGCATTTGTCTGAAGAAAAAGGTTAGCAACAGCGTCCGAATATGCGATCCATCCACGTCAGCGTCGGTCATGATGATAATTTGATGGTAGCGAAGCTTGTCAGGATCGAACTCATCGTTGCCAATACCGCACCCTAACGCCGTAACAATGGTGCCAACTTCCGCGTTACTAAGCATCTTGTCAAAGCGTGCCCGTTCTACATTTAAGATCTTGCCCTTTAAAGGCAAAATAGCTTGGAACTTTCGGTTTCTTCCCTGCTTGGCCGAACCACCCGCAGAGTCTCCCTCCACTAGGTAAAGTTCACATAAGGAGGGGTTACGTTCCTGACAATCTGCCAACTTACCAGGCAAGCCGGCAATATCGAGCGCACCTTTACGGCGGGTCATCTCGCGCGCTTTACGCGCCGCTTCTCGAGCCCGCGCTGCATCGAGCATCTTGCCCACAATCTGCTTTGCATCGTTGGGGTTTTCTAAGAGGAACTCACCAAAAGCGGCACCCATGGCCTGTTCAACGATTGGCTTCACCTCGCTCGAAACTAATTTATCTTTCGTCTGTGAGGAGAATTTTGGATCCGGCACTTTGACAGAAACTATAGCGGTCAAACCCTCACGCGCGTCGTCGCCCGTTGTATTGACCTTCGCCTTCTTGGCCAAACCCTCGCGCTCTATGTAGCCATTTAAACCACGAGTGAGCGCCGATCTAAATCCCGCGAGGTGTGTACCACCGTCGCGCTGGGGAATATTGTTGGTATAACAGAAAATGCTTTCCTGAAACCCGTCATTCCACTGCAACGCCACCTCAATACCAACACCGTCCTCGCTGATTGTTTCAAAGTGGAAAACCTTGTTAATCGGTGACTTAGCCTGGTTAAGGAAATCAACGAAGGCACTCAAACCGCCGTCGTAGCAATACGTTTCACTTTCGCCACTTCGCTCATCAGACAGAACGATCTTTACACCTGAGTTCAGGAAAGCTAGCTCTCGCAAACGCTTGGCTAACACATCAAAGTGAAACTTGATGTTGGAAAAGGTATCGGCAGAAGGCTTAAAGCGAACTGACGTTCCCGACTCCTGTGTATCACCAATCACAGCCAACGGTGCGTCGGGAACACCATGTCTGTAGGTTTGCTCGTGGAGCTTTCCCTGTCGCCGGATGGTTAGGCAAAGCTCTTCAGACAGCGCGTTTACCACGGAGACGCCCACACCATGCAAGCCTCCCGACACCTTGTAGGTGTTATCGTCGAACTTACCGCCCGCGTGTAGAACCGTCATAATAACCTCTGCCGCAGAAACACCCTCTTCGTGCTGCTCTGTCGGAATGCCGCGCCCATCATCGCTAACACTCACCGACTCGTCAGGGTGAATGACAATGTCGATCTGGCTACAGTGCCCCGCCAACGCCTCATCAATAGAGTTGTCGACGATTTCAAAGACCATGTGGTGGAGGCCGGTTCCGTCGTCTGTATCGCCAATGTACATGCCTGGTCGTTTTCGAACGGCATCTAAACCTTTCAGTACTTTGATGCTAGAAGAGTCGTAATTGGCTTCTTCAGCGCCGGGGGTGTTGTCTTCCATGAGATCTCCTTTAACTCACCCCGTATTATGCCATTGATTTGGTCTCTGTGATCACCCCTTGTTCCACGTGGAACACCGTTAATGGGGCAAAATCTGCCCACCTAGAGGGGTCACCCAGAGACACCGCGGTTGCAAGCACCTGCGCCTTTTTTTCAGCCAAAACAGAAAAGACGGCTGTAGCATTATCGCCATCAAGCTCCGCACCCACATCGTCCAATAAAAACACCGGCGCACGGCCTGCCACCTCTGCGAGCACCCGGCCCTGCGCCACCCGCATGGCAGACATGAGAACCTTCATTTGGCCGCGAGACAAAACCTCATTCGCCGGCCTACTCCCCAGCAAACACTGTAAATCCGCACGATGCGGGCCCACCTGCGTAAAGCCTCGCTGCCTGTCACTCTGCGCACAGGCGTTTAATGCACTGGTCAACGACTCGCCCGCAGCCCATCCAGACCTCAAAACTAATGACATGCCAGGAAACTCAACGCCCATTGATGCCAAAACCTCGGACAGTTCGTCTGATACAAGCGCGGTAACCCGTTCTCTGGCCTGATGGACCTGCTCGCCCACGGCCGCCAGTTCGCTTGTCCACGCTCCGTCGTCACCACTGCGCGTCTTTCTAAGCAGAATATTGCGTTGTTTCAAGGCCTGATGATATCGCTGCCACGACGAGATATACGAATGTTCCACGTGGAACACCATTTGATCGATCAGTCGCCGCCGCGCCTCTGGACCCTCCCTAAGCGCATTCAATGAATCAGCGTTCAAAAGAACTAGCGGTAGTTCCCGAGCAAGCTCTGATAGAGCCTTCACGGGAGCGCCCGATAGTCGGGTTTCACCACCACCCGCTCGCAGCCGCCTTACTCCAATTACAGATTCGGCGCCTCCATATTTCATGCGGCCTACCACTTGGAGTCCTAGCTGTTCATCACGTATGGCCTTGCTAAGCTGCGACGTTGTGAAAGATTTGCCCGTCCCTAAAATGTGAACGGCATCAAGCACCGAGGTTTTACCGGCACCGTTAAGGCCGGTGAATACCGAAAGACCCTCGGAAAATTCCAGAGAGGCCTCAGATACATTTCTGAAGTTTTGGATTGATAGCTGCGTTAGCAAAGCGTTATCAGGAGTGGCTTACAACCGCATGGGCATAACGACATACAACGCTTCTGCGTCTGTATCACCGCCCGCTTCTCCTTCTTCGATTAACGCAGAGCTCGCCGAGTCAGAGAGCGACATGCGCACAGTAGCGCCAGTTAGCACGCCCATAACGTCCAGCAAGTAGCTAACGTTGAAACCAACCTCGAGCGCATCTCCGGCGTAATCCACCGGTACAGACTCCTCCGCCTGCTCCTGCTCAGGGTTGTTCGCTGTAATTTCCAGAGAACCTGGCGTCAGAGACAGCCTCACACCACGATACTTTTCGTTGGATAGAATAGCCGTGCGCGTAAACGCTTGCCTCAACTCCGACCGATCTCCCGACACCGACTTGTCAGGCGACCGAGGAAGCACCCGCTCATACTCAGGGAACTTGCCATCAACCAACTTTGACGTGAATGTAAACTGATCGGTTGCCGCACGGATATGGTTAGAGCCGACACACAACGTAACAGAACCATCGCCGTCCAATAATCGTGACAACTCCAATATGCCTTTGCGTGGCACAATCACAGACTTGTCATCTGCAGCGATCTGTCCAGGGGCCGTACACAAAGCTAAGCGGTGACCGTCTGTTGCCACAAAACGCAATCTTCCATCTTTTATCTCGAGGTACATGCCGTTCAAGTAATAGCGCACATCTTGCTGCGCCATAGCGAAGCCAGTGCGATCAATCATCTGGCGGACAAGTGGCTGCGCCAAATCTAAATATATCTCGCCGTCGCCCGCTTCTACCGTTGGAAACTCTGCAGCAGGCAGTGTGGATAAGATGAAGCGGCTTCGCCCTGCTCGCACAGTGACTTTGCCGTCTTCCACATTAAAGGAAATATCGACACCGTCGGGCAGGCTTTTACAGATATCGACCAGCTTTCGCGCTGGGACTGTGATATCCCCATCAGCACCTTCACTTTGCACATCGATGCGACCAACAAGCTCAACCTCAAGATCAGTACCTGTAAGCGACAGGCGGTTGCCCTCTAAGCTCATGAGAACGTTAGATAAAATAGGTAGTGTTTGTCTACGCTCAACCACACCTGCAACCAGGTTCAAAGGCTTAATGAGTGCATCCCGTGATACCGAAAACTTCATTCGTTTGATCTCTCTTGTGGTAGCCAACGCTTACATCACGTAGTCAGTAAGCGCAGCAGATTCTTATAATCTTCCCCAATATCCGATGTTGTTCCACGCAATTCCGCTATCTTACGACAAGCATGAAGCACTGTCGTGTGGTCTCTTCCCCCAAAAGCATCGCCAATCTCGGGCAAGCTATGATTCGTTAGCTCCTTCGACAGCGCCATCGCTACTTGTCTAGGACGCGCAACTGAGCGGTTTCGGCGTTTCGACGACAGATCCGCAACCTTGATCTTATAGTAGTCCGCAACCGTCCGCTTAATGTTTTCTAGCGAGACCTGTTTATCCTGCAAGGCCAAGAGGTCCTTCAGGCTCTCTTTGATCAAGTCGATATCAAAAGGCCTGCCGGTGAAGTTAGCACTCGCAATAACTCGCTTCAGCGCACCCTCGAGTTCACGAACATTCGATCGGATTCGTTGCCCAATAAAGAATGCTGCCTCATGAGACATTTCGATGCCTGACTGCTCCGCCTTCTTCATGAGGATGGCGACGCGGGTCTCCAGTTCTGGCGGCTCCACCGCCACTGTTAGGCCCCACCCGAAGCGGCTCTTCAAGCGCTCCTCGACCCCATCGATCTCCTTCGGGTAACGATCGCAGGTCAAGATCATCTGTTGGCCACCCTCTAGCAACGCATTAAACGTGTGAAAAAACTCTTCCTGGCTGCGGTCTTTGTTCGCAAAGAACTGGATGTCATCGATCAACAATGCATCGACTGACCGATAAAACCGCTTGAAGTCGTTAATCGCGTTAAGCTGCAGGGCCTTCACCATGTCCGCGACGAAACGCTCGCTGTGCAAGTAAACAATTTTAGCGTCGGGTTTGCGCTGCCTAAGCGCGTTACCTACCGCATGCATCAGGTGGGTTTTTCCCAGACCCACGCCTCCGTAAAGGAACAGCGGGTTGTAGGCGTCACCCGGACTTTCAGCAACCTGCTGAGCAGCGGCCATCGCTAGCTGGTTACTCTTACCCTCTACAAAATTAGAAAAGGTATACCCGTCCACCAAGTTGTGCTGATGCGATGGCACCACGACGGCTGGCGCCTGTTTTTTTACTGTCCGTGACGGCTCTGCCGGCGCTACTCTCGCAGCTTGATCATCCTGAATCACAGTGTTTGTAGGCATGCTCAACTCGCTATTCACTGCGGCTGGCTGGGTCGTGATTGACCCGCCCGCGCCCGTTACAACTTTCACCGAACCCAAGGACGCCTCGGTACTCACAGCAGCGAGACATTTAGAGATAGTTGCGCTGTATTTTTCTTCTACAAAATCTCGGATAAATCGATTGGGTGCGCACAACACAAAGTCAGCACCATCTTCCATTACGGTTAAAGGTCGCACCCACGTATTGAATTGAACCTCTGGCACTTCACGCCGCAACTCTTCCAGACACTGCGTCCACAGCGCCGTATTCGAAACTGACGAGGAAGATTTAGACGCTATTTGCATGTTGTTATTGCTCTTCAAGGCGAATTGAGGCGAATCTGCAACTTATTGCAGCTCTTACGTCGCTTACCGGCTCAATAATCAGCCACCTCACGACAATAGCTTATAGTTATCCACACAATTATCTCCAGTTCAACAAAAATAAAGTTAATATAAATCAATAACTTAGTTTTTTTTGAGCGTTTTTATAAAAAAACAAAAAAGCAAGCTGTATTTTTGTTTTTCTGTGGATAACTTTTTAATAACTTATGGATGCTTTGTGGCAAAACGCAACCATTCGTTTCATGCAAACTGGTAAAAAAAGAGCAACACAGTCGATCCCAGTAAGCGGCCACTAACCCCAAAAAAAATGGTTTTCTAACAACTTATTTTTTACATTCTCAGCTATTGCCAGTCACACAGGGGGTCTCTATACTTCTGCCCCCTTTGATAACCGCAGTAATTTAAAGGCACTCGTATGAAGCGCACCTTTCAACCCAGCGTTCTAAAGCGCAAGCGTAACCACGGCTTCCGTGCTCGCATGGCGACCAAAAATGGCCGCAAGGTGCTCGCTCGTCGTCGCGCACGTGGACGTTTACGTCTCTCGGCATAAGCGCAGCGGGGCAACTCACTATGTCCCACAAGTTTCCAAAGTCCGCGCGCTTACTTAGCGCCCACGACTACTCTCAAGTTTTCGACAACTGTTCAATACGCGCCACCTCAACGGCTGGCTCCTTACTTGCCCTTCCCGCCTCAGACAGTCGCTCTCGCCTCGGTATTATTGTCGCCAAGAAAAACGTGCGATTAGCCACTGATCGCAACCGGATTAAACGATTGGTGAGGGAGTACTTTCGAAACCACCCCCTTTCGGCCTCGATGAACCTTGTTTTCATGGCGAAACGAGGGGCTGGTGCATTGAGTAACGCAGACGTGCTAGGTGATCTTGATCGCCTTTGGCGGAAGCTCAATCACAAACACACGCAAATTCGGTTTGAAGATGATCAATAACATCCTAACCGCGCTGCTGAAGCTGCCCATTATGTTCTATCAAGTTGGGATCAGTCCCTTTATCGGAAATCGCTGCCGTTATTTTCCGTCATGCTCGTCATACGCCATTGAAGCATTAGAGTCACATGGCCCAGTTTCAGGCAGTTTTCTAGCTGCAAAACGAATTTGCCGCTGTCATCCATGGGCTGCCGGCGGTTATGATCCTGTCCCTGAACATCCGAGCTTGTCGAAACCCAACGACGAATAATGCCGAGGACCTCGATGGACCCTGTACGACTACTATTAATAAGCACCACCGCCGTATTGTCTCTAATGCTGCTTATTGAATGGAATCAGCATTCTGACGACTACCAAAAAAAGCAAAACGAATTATACACCGCGGCTATTACGGAGCCGGGCGTATTAACCAATGAATCAGTAGCTGCACCTACGAATCAAGGCATCAATGACGGTATCCCCAGTGTCAACCGAGAGACAAATCCTCTTTCAGTGCTACTAGATGACAGTGAGACGTTTAATTTATCTACCGACGCACTCGACTTGGTCGTATCAGCTGACGGGGGTGATGTTGTTTCTGCGTCACTACCAAAATTCCCGGTTAGACTCGACACGCCTAATCAACCCTTTAGATTATTGGAAAACAACAACCTGCGACGCTATGTGGCTCAGAGCGGACTTATAGGGCCCGATGGTATTGATGCGAGTGGTAACCGAGCACGTTATGCGAGCCAAGGCGTAATCGATAATGGTGATGGCAGCCATACACTGACATTAGCCTGGATGGGCAATGACCCGCTCGGAATGCAAGTTTACAAACGTTTCACTGCTCATGACGACCGATACGACGTCAACGTGTCTTTCGATATCAGGAACGATGGAAGTTCGATTGCATCCGTCACGTCATTTGCTCAACTGAAGCGTGACAATACACAAGCGCCCGACGGCAACACAGGTTTTGGGGTTAGTCCTTATTTGGGCGCTGCGCTTACGCAACCCGATGAGCGCTACACCAAGCTCAGTTTTTCTGACTTGAACGATGAGCCGTTTTCAAAACGTTTGCCCGCAGGGTGGGTGGCGATACTGCAACATTATTTTGTCTCTGCTTGGATTCCCTCACAGCAAGCAAGTCACGATTACTTTGCTAGCCAACTCTCTAATGGCGACAACGTTATCGGATACAAAAACCAAAACGTTGATATCGCTCCCGGATCAGCGACGACCATCAGCCAAACACTTTATGTAGGCCCCAAAGACCAAGTAGCACTGGCTGAGCTAGCCGAAAATCTTGATCTTGTTATTGATTATGGTTGGCTCTGGTGGCTCGCTCAGCCGCTTTTCTGGTTACTCACTTTAATCCAGCAATTTGTTGTCAACTGGGGACTAGCCATCATCGCGCTAACCATCATTATCAAGCTGATCTTTTTCCGATTGTCAGCAGCCAGCTATAAATCCATGGCAAAAATGAGAACGGTTCAGCCCAAGATTCAAAGTATCCGTGATCAATACGCAGACGACAAAACCAAGCAACAGCAAGCCATGATGGAGCTGTGGAAAAAAGAGAAGATCAATCCAATGGGTGGATGTCTGCCCATGCTCATTCAAATGCCTGTCTTTATCGCGCTGTACTGGGTGCTTCTCGAATCAGTTGAACTTCGACACGCGCCTTTCATCCTATGGATCGAAGACCTCTCAGCCATGGATCCCTATTTTGTCTTGCCTATTCTGATGGGCATCAGCATGTGGCTGATGCAACGTCTCAATCCAGCGCCGCCCGATCCAATGCAAGCCAAAATCATGATGTACATGCCTATCGCCTTTACCTTCTTGATGATGTGGTTCCCGGCAGGCCTTGTACTGTACTGGTTGTGTAACAACCTTCTGTCATTTGCTCAGCAATACGTTGTTACTCGACAAATTGAGCAAGCGGCTGCGCGATAAACTCAACATCGACGTAAAACAATGAAAGGACTGGATACTGATACGATCGCCGCTATCGCCACAGCGCGGGGCAACGGTCCTGTCGGCGTCATCCGTTTAAGCGGACCTGATTCACTCACTATAGCAATCGCTTTGAGTGGATCAGAACTCACACCTCGCTACGCTCATTATCGATCTTTTCTCGACAATGAAGGTCAAGCCATTGACTCCGGGTTGGCCATTTACTTTCCACGTCCCAACTCATTTACCGGTGACGATGTGGTAGAAATTCAGGGGCACGGTGGACACATTGTCTTACAGACTCTCCTCTCGCGCTGCATTGAGTTAGGGGCGAGACAAGCTCGACCCGGCGAATTTTCTGAACGCAGTTTTATCAACGGCAAAATTGATTTACTGCAAGCAGAAGCCATGGCCGATCTGATTACAGCTGAGACAGAAACAGCGGCAAAACTCGCGTCTGCTTCATTATCCGGTGCATTTTCTGTGTTGGTCAGCGACCTATCTAACCAACTCAATGAGTTAAGAGCTTTAACCGAAGCATCCATCGATTTTCCTGACGAAGACATCGATGTTTTGGAGCGCCATTCAGTTGTAGCTAGGCTCAATGACTGCAACGCTACTATTGAGCAATTACTTACCGATGTTGCGGCATCGCAACGCAAAACCCAGCATTACCTGGCTGTCCTTATTGGTGCACCAAACGCCGGTAAAAGCAGTCTTTTAAATGCGCTTGCTCGTGATGACATTGCCATTGTCACAGATTTTCCGGGAACGACACGTGACACACTAAAACAAAGCATAAAAGCTGGTGCTATGGTTTTGAATCTTATAGACACGGCCGGTATTCGCCAGACAGACGACGTCATTGAGCAAGAAGGGGTTAAGCGCGCCAAGTCCAGCAGTCAGAATGCTGACCTCGTTCTTCACATCATTGATGACAATGAGCCACAGGAAATTAATACCGAATGGCTTCCTGATACCGCCATTAATATTCAGGTCCTAAACAAAATTGATATCTCTGGCAAACAAGCCGGTGTGCTTCCGAATCACGGTGAAACTCGTCGCGTTGCCGTCAGTGCCAAAAAAGGCTACGGAATCGACGCGCTGATTCAAACGATTGAGGACTCATTATTAGTACAAGGGGCGCAAGACTCTGTTTTTAGCGCTCGTCAACGCCACGTTGATGCTCTCTCGAAAGCGCATCACACGCTCACAGAATCTCTTATTGCCTTCGAGCAGTCCAATGCCGCAGAGTTACTGGCCGAAGATCTAAAACGGGTTCAAACTGCAATCGACTCTTTAACGGGCCGTATAGCAAATGACGATATCCTAGGTTTAATTTTCAGCAGTTTTTGCATAGGTAAGTAACACCCTGTCCACAACATCGTTAAGA
>PKCZ01000057.1 GCA_002862405.1 Pseudomonadota bacterium | reverse complement strand
GGACTCGGCGATTCGACCATTTGTACCGCGCCATGCCACGGGCATGGTGTCCTCGGAAAACAGACCGATAACGCGACCCGAGTGTTGCTGGTCTAGCGCATTGCGTTCGGTCAGGATGGTCACACCTTGTTCCTGAGCCAACGCGAGCACTGTTGGATCCGACTCATACTGGGCAACAAAATGCTCCATGCCACCGCCGAGGATTACGTCCACATCAGCGACTGCTAGTTGCTCGGAGATAGAACCCATGCCGCCATTTTCTTTAAGGTCCTCGGGACAGCCGTCGAACGTCACGCCGTATTTCTCGCCACCGCGAATGGTGACTGGATTCTCGCAAGCGCGAATGGTGACGTGAGCAGCAAAGGCGGCGGGTGATGCGTCGGTCACAGATGCAGTGCTGACGATCCCTGTCTTATACCCAGCCGCCGCCGCAGACTCGAGTACTGTTGTTACAGGCTGATCGGCTGCATTTTTTCCAATCCGACCGACCTGAGTGACGGCACCTGTCGCCAGTGTTGTCGCGGTATTTGCCGAGTCCGCAACGTAAATCGGGGTGCCTTCGCTGTCGACCGTCTCCACCTGCACAGCGCCGCGGAAGGGCATTTGATCGAGCAGTAATTGTCCGGCTTGTCCCTTGAGATAATTCCGGCCCATGGTGACGTGTGTGTCGTCAAATCCATCGCCAATGATGAGAATGACAGCTCGTTCTCCCGCTTTGACAGGCTGTGTCGCCATGGCAATTATGACGGCTGCTGCGGATAAGATGTTGCGCATGAGATACCTATTCGTTGTCCAGAGTGATCGTTTTTCTGAGGCGAGAATAAACCCAATGTGGTTGGATAAAAACCCTGACAACCCGGACGCTTTTTCAGACTAGCGGGTCGCGACCTTATCCTTCATGATGAGCGTGGATACGATCTATAAGTCACGTGTAGGGGAGTGGGGTTAGTCGGTCTCTTTGGCCAACCTCACTTTCACCCCTAGTTTTTCAAACGCCGACTTTGACTCTGAAATTTCCCAGATAGTGAGCGGATAGTCCGCTCGCCATTGCGCTGGGAAGCACACTTTCAGCTTATCGCCTTTGGCGCGCGCCGCGAAGTCTGGCTGCATGGCCGATGGCCCTGCGTGCTTTAGGATCACTGCCATCCGAAGTAAAACGAGCATTCGTGCAAGCTTTTCGCGTTTTTTGCCGGGTATGTCATCGAACAAATAGGACGGCAGTTTTCCGCGATGTCCACGTAGCAAACGACTCATCTTTAGTTGATCGCCCTGCGAGAAGCCGGGCATATCAGAATTTTCAATGAGATAGGCCGAGTGCCGGTTGTAATGCTTCTGGGAGATGGCGACACCAACTTCATGAAGCCTCGCGGTCCACACCAAGAGCTCAATGTCGCCATCTGACAAGCGCCAGGACGAAGCAGTTTGCGATGCCAGGTGAAGGGCGTAGTTGCCCACCGTCTCTGCTGTCGGCTGATCGACTGAATACCGCTGCAGCATTGCCTGAATGGTTCGCTCACGAACGTCTTCATGCCTCAAGCGCCCCATTAAATCGTAAATGACGCCCTCACGAAGTGCTCCCGAGGAGGTGCGCATGACCTCGACGCCCAAGACGTCAAAAATCGCTGTGGTAATCGCTACACCCGCTGTAATGACGCCACGCCGGCGTTCATTGAGGCCCTCCAGATTGATGTCATCGACGGATTCGAATTTCAAAAGCGCCCTACGCAGTTTTTTGAGCGATTTTGGGTCTATTCCGTTAGAGCGCCAACCGGCGGTATTTATGAGAAGTTCAATGGCCTGCAGCGTTCCGGAGGATCCTACGGCCTCGGTCCAGTGGCTGTGCTTGAAGTTACGTCGGATATGCGAGATTTCCAGACTCGCCTGATCGTAGGCTTTCCAAAAGCTTTCTTTCGATAGCTTGCCATCGGGGAAAAAGGTGTCCGAGTAGCTCACACAACCCAGTTGCAGGCTCTCCAATCGCTTGGGTTCAAAGCGCTGCCCTAAGATGAACTCAGTACTACCACCACCAATATCGACCACTAGTCGACTTTTCTCATCATCTGACAGTGTGTGAGCAACACCGAGATAAACGAGTCTGGCTTCTTCTCGGCCGTAAATAACGTCAATGGCTGTACCCAAAATGGCTTCGGCTGGCTCAGTAAAATCAGCACGATTCCACGCTTGTCGCAGCGCATTTGTGCCGACGGCCCTCACTTGCTGCGGCTTAATCGATAATAAAAGTTGTTGGAAGCGCTCCAAGCAGGCTAGGCCGCGCTCGATGGCTTCGGGTGTTAGACGATGGTCTTTAAGACCCTTACCCAACTGAACCTTTTCTGCCAAGACATGCAGGGGACGAATCTCACCGTGCTCGAGGCGCGCCACAATCAGGTGAAACGAATTACTCCCGATATCGATCGCCGCAAATATGGGCTCTGCCCTTGTATCGTTGTCATTTGGAAGTACGGAGCGTTCAAGCTTCACTGTGATAGGCCACTTTTCAGTCTGTGATAGCGCGTTGCCCGAAGCATAATTCAATCTCTTTACGGGGTCAGTCTCGCTCGCCGGTTAAGCGATGAAACAGGCGCGGGGTACGCTGAGTTATCCGGGTGCAAAGTTCGTAACCTATCGTGTCACAGTATCCGGCAACTTCGTCTATGTAAGGCGAGTCTCCCCAAAGCGTCACGGGACTCCCCACATCCAGTGCTGGAAGGTCGGTGATGTCAGCCGTGATCATATCCATGGAGACTTTACCGGCTAATAGAACAGTGCCTTGCTCTGTACCAATCGGTGTTCCATCGCGCGCAGCGCGCGGATAGCCATCGCCGTAACCCGCAGGGATGGTGGCGATACGCGAGCGCCTGCGCGCCACCCATCGACCGCCGTAGCCAACACTCTCACCGACATCAATCCATCGAACACTGGCAATACGCGACTCAAACTGCATTACGGGTTTTAGTGAGTATCCGCCTGGCAAGGCAACCAAGGACCCTCCATACATGGAATAGCCAAGTCGTACCCAGCTTTCGGTCGTTGCAATTTGCCCTGTGGTTGCAGCTGAATTAGAGAAACTACCGGCAGGTGCTGCTTCGATTACCTGACCCCAACGTAGCAGTTGCCTTTCGGTTAGCGCCGAATCAGGCGCTTCAGCATCGGCAAAATGGCTCATCAGAACGATGTCGCTAAGGCTGAGCGCTGTGAGGCGAGATCGAGCAGACGTAATTTCATCGGCTATAAAGCCCAGTCGATGCATGCCGGTATCGCATTTGAGCCAAACCTGTTCGAACTGAGCTCCCGTTTGCTCTAGCCAATCGATTTGATGCTCAGTCGATATGGCAGGCCATAATGCCGCTGAGGACATGATTTTTGCGTCCTCAAGGGAATGGGGTCCTTGTAGGACAAGTATGGGTAAATCGATACCTGCGCCACGAAGTGCTACCGCTTCTTCTGTGATGGCTACGGCAAACGCATCGACCAGGGGTGATAGGGCCGCAGCGCACTTTACTGCGCCATGCCCATAGGCGTCGGCCTTGACGACAGCCATGGTGCTTCTAGTTCCAGCAAGCCTTTTTAACGTCGTCGCATTTTCGCAAAGTGCCTGCAGATCGATTGTGAATTGTGTCGGTCGACTCATTCGAAATGATCGAAGCGATGCAGGTCAAACAAACGCTGGGCTTGCGCCCAAACCGGGCCTGGTCTGCCATCACCAACGGCATCGCCATCAATATTCACGACAGGTTCCAGCTCTTTCGTTGAACTGCTTAACCAAACCTCATCAGCAGCGAGCACTTCATCTTTGGTAATTTGAGTTTCAAGCACTTCGAGCGAGCTGTATGCTCGAAGTATTTGCAGTGCCATATCACGGGTGACACCCGCGAGCTTGTGTTGGTCAAGGGGTGGGGTTTTGACCTCGTTATTGTGGACAACGAAGACGTTACAGGCTGCAGCCTCCGTCAGTTGGTTGTTCGCATCGAATAGCAGGATTTCACCTCCACCATCGTTGACGCCTTCCATCATGTGCAAGACGTTTCCCAGTAGCGACGTACTCTTGATGTGACAGCGCTGCCAACGCAGGTCCTGACGCGTCGTGACCTTCCAATGTGTCACCTTGTCTGGGTCGCCTGATACAGGCGCGGGGATATCAAATGTATAGGCGAAGAGGGTGGGCGCAGTATTGGCCGGAAACGCATGATTGCGTTTCATCGTGACGCCCCGAGTAATTTGCAGATAGATGCCGAGGTTCCCGTTTCCGTTTCGCATCATCAGCTCCGTAAAAATATCGGTTAGCTGACCACGACTCCTGGGGGTATTGATTCCAATCTCGTTGAGTCCGTTCTCCAGTCGCGCAAGGTGAAGATCAAGGCCAATCAATTTTCCGCCGTAAGAGGGAATCACCTCGTAGATGCCATCTCCGAACAAAAAACCTCGGTCCATGGGCGATATTTTCGCGTCCTCTAAGGGAACGTACTCATCATTTAAAAAAGCGATTGTCATGGCCATCGTATCCTTTGTTTTTCCCGTCTCTTGTCACATTCCGGGAACGCCTTATAGTACTGGAGCAGAGCAGTGCATAAAAAGGATAAAAAGATATGCCCACTATTACAGATCATGCCATTGCGACCCCGGATAAGCCGGCGTTCATCATGGGGTCAACGGGAGAGACGGTCACCTTTGGCGAACTGGACGCCATTGCCAATCAAGTGGCTCAGCTACTGCGAGCGTCGGGTGTTCAGCAGGGGCAGCACATCGCCATAATGATGAAAAACTGCCGCGAGTTTATGGAGATCATGTTCGGTTGTATGCGAGCTGGGGTTGTGTTCACGCCAATTAGCACGCATTTGAAGAAAGATGAGACGGCCTACATCATCAATAATTGTCGAGCGCAATTGTTTATCGCATCTGCCTCACTAGCGGACGTTGCCGCGGAAGCTGCAGCCCAAGCGCCTGCGTTGGAGCATTGCTTTATCGTCGGTGGTGAAAGGGCAGGATTTGTCGATTGGCATTCGACCTTGGCGGAGCAGCCATCAGAACCCATCGCCGATCAAAGTCTGGGTGTTCCCATGCTGTATTCGTCGGGGACCACTGGGAAACCCAAGGGGGTCTTCCGAGCGCCTGAAAATACCGATTTGGATGCGCCACACCCGCTGAAACTAGCGGGCGCGTACTACGGCTTTAATACTGACACCATTTATCTCTCGCCGGCACCGCTTTATCACGCTGCACCGCTCCACTACAACACGCTGAATCTGATTCAGGGTGGCACCTCGGTCATTATGGAGCGCTTTGATCCCGAGCAGGCGCTAGCGCTGATAGAACGTCACAAGGCAACCCATAGTCAGTGGGTGCCTGTCATGTTCATTCGGATGCTGAAGCTTCCAGTGCCGGTTCGATCAAAATACGACGTCTCGAGTATGCAGCGCGCCATTCATGCGGCAGCGCCATGTCCTATCGATATTAAGCGCCAGATGATTGACTGGTGGGGGCCCGTTATTTGCGAGTATTACTCCTCCAGCGAAGGCGTTGGTTTCACGCTCATCGACTCTGAGGATTGGCTAAACCACCCCGGCTCGGTAGGCCGGCCACTGACCGGTATTCCGAAAATCCTAGACGATGATCTCCAAGAGTTGCCTGTTGGTGAGGTGGGTCAAATCTACTTTGCCGAGGTAGCGCGCTTCGAGTACTTCGATGAACCTGGGAAGACCGATGAGGCCTTTGACTCAAGAGGTTGGGGAACGGTTGGCGACATGGGTTATTTGGATGAAGAGGGCTATCTATATCTCACCGATCGGAAGAATTTCATGATCATCACGGGCGGGGTCAACGTTTACCCTGCTGAAATCGAGGGATTACTTGTAACGCACCCGAAGGTTGCGGACGTCGCCGTGTTCGGCATACCGAATGAAGAATTCGGTGAGGAAGTGAAGGCCGTTGTTCAGTTGATGGATCACAGCGACGCGTCGACCGAAACTGCAGAGGATTTAACTCTGTGGATGAGGGAACGCCTAGCCTCACTTAAAGTGCCGCGGTCGATTGATTTCATGGAGCAGTTACCGCGAATGGATAACGGAAAGCTCTACAAACGTCACCTTATGGATGCCTATAAATAAATCCATAAAGTTAAAAAGGGCAGCGATGGCTGCCCTTTTTTATATCCAAGGTATTTATGACCAAGTCGCTAGCGAAGTCCCAGAGTCGCTGCAGCCATAATGGCCAGCGTGGCTATGACCGGGATGACGACCGTGATAATGCCGGTGTCTCGATACGCATTCCTTATTCTTTATTGATGAAATTCAAGTGAGCATTTCGACCTAAGCTCGCATTACTTCAATTTGGGCGTGGACCACACGCTTATGCCCAAACGTTGTTTTGGCAGATGAGGCGGTTTAGCCCGTGTATGCAGCGCCCATGGTGGACAAAGGAACCACCATTGCCGCTTTCGCCTCGGCTTCAGGGCTTGATGCTGTACCGATTAAGGCGCGTTTTCTGATGCCTTGGGTGATTGACGCTAATCGAAAGAAGCAGAAGGCCATATAAAAATTCCAGTCTTCAATGCCTGGCTGTCCTGTACGTTCGCAGTAACGCCGGATGTAAGTCTCATCATCTGGGATATTCAAATCTGCGCGCGAGAGGCCTGCAAGACCGTTAATGCCGGCCTCACGCGGGAACTGCCACGCCATAAGCTGGTAGGCCAGATCGGCGAGCGGGTGGCCTAAAGTCGATAGTTCCCAGTCAAGGATGCCAATGATACGCGGCTCAGTGGGATGAAAAATCAAGTTGTCCAATCGATAGTCACCATGCACTAGTGAGACGCGACCATCATCCGCTGGCATATTTCGAGGAAGCCAATCGATGAGCTTTTCCATCTCGGGAATCAATTCCGCCTCTGCCGCCCGGTATTGTTTTGTCCAGCGTCCGATCTGACGCTCGAAATAATTGCCTGGCTTGCCGTAGTCACGGAGGCCGACTTGATGGATGTCCACACTGTGCATGTCTGCCATCACTTGATTCATTTGATCGTAAATGGCGGCCCGATCCTTATCGGATACCTCGGGCAAAGCGGGATCCCAAAAGACACGCCCTTCTAGGTATTCCATGATGTAAAACATCGAACCGATGACGTTATCGTCTTCGCACAGGGCGACGGGGGTTGGCACTGGTACATTAGTGGGAGCCAGCGCGGATAAGACCTTGAACTCTCTGTCGACCGCGTGCGCTGACGCAAGCAGTGTTCCCATGGGCTTGCGACGAAGAACGTAGCTATTTTCGCCTGCTGATAACTTGAACGTCGGGTTTGACTGCCCGCCGGCGAATTTTTCAGCCTTGAGATCGCCGTCGAAGGCGGGTACACGGTCTCGTATCCATTGATCTAGATGCGTTAAGTCGAGTCCCTGTGCCATTTTTTGATCTCCGATGTAGCTAAGTGCTTGCCGATTCAGTATTGTTCTTGAGCGCGTTATACACGCTGGTATTGCGACTCGCAAACTAGGGTGAGGACACGTATGCGACCGCCTTGGCGGCTAATAACGATAAGCACAAGTTGTACGGAGATGAATACGTTATGTCTGTTGTAGCCCAGTTTAAAGAAGCTCTTGAGATGACCACGGCGCCCGGTGGCTTACTCGAGTTAACCACGATCGAGCGCGATGGTGTGCCCGTCAAAGCCTTCGCTCAGGCGCCGGGTTCAATGCGTGATCTTTGGGCCTTGTCGACCGGTCACGGGGATGCTGAATACCTGATCTACAACGATGAGCGGTGGACCTACGCGCAAACTGCCAAAATTGTCGCGGAATTTGGTGGCTGGTTAATGGAGCAGGGCGTGGGGCCCGGAGATCATGTGGCGATTGCCATGCGCAACTATCCAGAGTGGATGATGGCGCATTGGGCGGTTAACAGTATTGGCGCTGCAATCGTCGGTATGAATGCTTGGTGGGTGGCGCATGAAATGGACTATGCCCTTAATGATTCGAAGCCAAAGGTATTGATTGCAGACGATCGTCGTTTAGAGGCTTTTGCACAAATTCAGGAGAAGCATCCTGATATCAAGGTCGTCTCGGTGCGTGAGCCTAACTCGCCTGTCGAGGCTACAGACTTTCACTCGGCCATGGTCGACGGTGCTGAGCTACCCGCGATTGACATCGACCCCGATAGTGTCGCCTGTATTTTTTACACCTCAGGTACGACCGGCCGGCCTAAAGGTGCGCAATTAACCAATCGCGGTTGCATCACCAATGTGTTGAACGTGGTGTCGATGGGACGAGCCTTCGCGACCGCCTCGGTGCTCGCTAAGTCAGGTGATGATCAGGAGGTGGACGTGCAATCACCGCCTGCGGCCACTGGCCTCATTGCAACCCCGTTATTCCACGTCACGGCGAATAACTGTGCGCTGCAAGCGGGGACGCTTGCGGGCAGTCGATTTGTCCTGATGTACAAATGGGACACGCTCGAGGCGCTCAAGCTAATCGAGGCAGAGGGCGTTAATACACTGAGCGCTGTACCTATGATGACGCGGGAGCTTTTGACGCACCCTGATTTTAACGATTACGACACTTCTAGCCTCGCAAACATGGGCGGAGGTGGCGCGGCGGTTCAGCCAGATCTCGTAAAGAAGGTGGATGCGGTTACCAAGAAAGCGAGACCTGCGCAGGGTTATGGTATGACCGAAGTTTGCGGGATCATCACCTACATTGCGGGGGACGTATTCGTTGAGCGCCCATCCAGTTGCGGCTACTTGGCCCCCACCTTTGACGGCAAAGTGATTGACCAAAAAGGGAAGGAACTTCCTGTGGGCGAGATGGGAGAAGTTTGTGTCAAAGGCGCGGCCGTCATTAAAGGCTATTTGAACCGCCCCGAGGCCACCGCCGAGACCATTGTTGATGGTTGGTTGCACACCGGTGACATTGGCTACTTTGATGAAGAGGGATTCTTGTACTTGGTGGATCGCGCGAAAGATATGATCCTCAGAGGCGGCGAGAACATCTATGGTGCCGAAGTCGAATTTGCCGTCTTCGATCATCCGGCGGTCCTCGAGTGCGTCGCATTCGCTGTGCCGGACGAGCGATTCGGCGAGGAAGTGGGTGTGGCAATTCATCTGAAAGACGGCGCAATGTTGGATGCATCGGGTCTTCGCGAGCATCTGTCGACACGCCTAGCGGCGTTTAAGGTGCCTAAGTACATCTGGTTCTTGGCGGAGCCACTTCCGCGAAATGCAAACGGTAAGTTCTTGAAGCGGGAGCTTCGTGAAGTGCTCGATCCAGCATCTGCAGACTGAACACCTGTGATTTAAATATCACTAGCCCGGAAAGGGCCATATCAACACGGAGCATAATCATGAGTCAGTATGAGACGCTTGAGGTAACCCAAGACGGCAGTGTAATGATCATTGCCCTAAATCGTCCTGAGAAAATGAATACTTTCAATACCGCGCTGCGGCGGGAAATTGCACAGGCGGCCATTGCGGCCAATCTTGATGAAACCGTCAGGGCTGCGGTGCTGACAGGCAATGGGCGGGCCTTTAGCGCGGGCGCAGACCTGTCGGATGGCGACGGGATGGCTAATGGTAAGGCAGTAGAGAGTGATCTGAATTTCGAGTACAAGCCTGGTGTGCTCGCCATTCATAACAGCTCAAAGCCTTGGATAGCGGTGATCAATGGTCCCTGTGCTGGGATTGCCTACTCTTATGCGATGGCCTGTGACCTAGCTTGTATGGGGGAGAGCGCTTATTTATATCAACCCTTCTCGGCAATCGGTCTGGTCCCAGATGGTGGTGCAACGTGGTTGATTCCCCGCTTAGTGGGATCAAAGCGCGCGTATGAACTGATGGCGCTCGGCGAAAAGTTGAGATCGGAGAAAGCCGTGGCGATGGGTATGGTCAACCGCGTGTTCCCCGACGAGTCGCTTCGTGAAGACGGTATTGCTTATGCCAAAGAGGTGGCTGATAGATCGCCGCTCTCACTGAGTCACACCAAGGCAGCTGTCAGCTTTGGTCAGACGCATACTCTGGATGAGACAATTTCGAAAGAAGCAGAGCTACAGGCCATTTGTATTGACAGTGAAGATGCCAAGAACGCCGTTATTTCTTTTTTCAATAAGCAAAAGCCCGAGTGGAAAGGTCGTTAGGTGAACCCGACGTTTTTTAGGATGACAACAATGAAAATACCTATGATTGCTTGCGTTTTCTTATCACTTCTATCGACTCAAGCATGTGCTACGGAGAAGCAGATTTTGTGGGGTGATACTCACCTTCACACAAATTTATCCTTTGATGCATTCACAAATCAAAATTTCTCTGTAGGCCCTGATAGGGCATATCGCTTTGCTCGTGGGCTTCCAGTCGAGCACCCTGGGCACAAAGCTAGGGTGCAGATAGGAACGCCACTGGACTTTTTGGTTATATCCGATCATGCCGAATTCCTAGGAAGTGTTCGTGAACTTTATGAGTTTGGTTTGCCAACGGACGGGATGAGTATTTGGCAAAAATTACAAGTGTGGTACGGCCAGTATTTGATCAGAGATGCGATCAGTAAAGGTGAGGGCCGGAATTTCTTCGTAAGTCAGCTGCCAGATCCATACGACACGCCTCAGGAGGCAATTGAGGCCTTTGATGCTGCCACTTCAGTATTTCCTCAAATACCCTCGGTAGAATTTAAGGCTTGGCATGACACTGCCGATGCTGCGGCTGCCAACAACATACCGGGGACCTTTTCCGCGATTTTGGGTTGGGAGTACAGTTTAATTCCTGGTGGTGCAAATTTACACAGAGTGGTGATGACTGACCTCGACAGTGAGGCAGTAAAGGCCTTTCAGCCATTTGGTTTCGATGATAGTCGCTACCCCGAAGATTTATGGCAGTGGCTAGAGAAAACAAGTGAGGCAACAGGTGGAAACTTTATTGCTATTCCTCACAACTCGAACATTTCCAAGGGCGCGATGTTCGACACGATCACGATGCGCAACGAGCCCATTGGTGCGGAGTATGCCGAGATAAGGCGCCGCTGGGAGCCAATTGTTGAAATAACTCAGTATAAAGGAGACTCCGAAACGCATCCCAAGCTTTCACCGAATGACGTATTTGCTGATTTTGAAGATTACCCTTATTACATTCAGCGTGATTGGACAGAGTACAAGCCCCAGGTTGGAGATTTTATCCGTTCCGCTCTGATTAGAGGGATGCAGATCGAGCAGGAAATTGGACTAAATCCTTATCAGTTTGGCGTCATCGGATCTACGGATTCTCATACTGGTTTGTCTGCGGCTGAGGAAAATAATTTTCACGGGAAGTTTGCTACCGATTCTCGACCGTCTCTGAAGCAACTGGGGTGGTCGGATAACGCAAATAGCTCGTTTGGCTGGGCGATGGGTGCTCAGGGTCTCGCGGCTGTATGGGCGGAGGAAAATACCCGTGAATCTATCATGCGGGCTATGAAGCGTCGCGAGACCTATGCAACGACAGGTTCGCGCATAGGTCTGCGGTTTTACGGCGGTTATGACCTTGATGCCTCAGCGCTTGAGTCTTCCGCTTTAACCTATGAAAGCAGTGGTGCCGTGCCAATGGGAGGTGAACTCGATCCAATAGAGGGCAATGCTCCGGTTTTCCTCGTACATGCCATGGCCGATCCGAAATCAGGCACCCTCGATCGGATCCAGATCGTGAAAGGCTGGGTTGACGAGGCCGGTGAGGCAAACGAGCAGATCTTCGATATTGCGTGGTCCTCGCCAGATCGAATACAGGTAGACGGATCCTTGCGCCCAGTGCCGAATACGGTCGATCTGGAGACAGGTGCCTGGAGCAACGACGCCGGTGCTGCTTCGTTGACAGCCGAGTGGCGTGACCCTGAGTTTGATCCTGCGGTGGCCGCTTTTTATTACGTGCGTGTCCTCGAAGTGCCGACGCCGCGACACTCACTACTCGACAAGCTAGCATTAGGCGGCAACGTAGATACCCGCAGACCTGACACCGTACAGGAGCGTGCCTACTCATCACCTATTTGGTATCGCCCAGGTGAGTGACGGCTAGGTCGCAACGACTACCCGCACACCTTGTAGTTTTGCTTCTGCTCGACTAACGGCTTCAAGGCTGTCCTTTTGGATCTGCTTGATCATCGCTACTTCGTCATCGCGCACCGAACCGTTGCGGCTACCCAACGCCTCTAGCCGAGTGGCCTCACTATTGAGTTCCTGACTGATCATGGACGTTGCGGCATTGCGTAATGAGCTTACTTGTTCTGCGGCGCGACTCTCCAGATGAGTGAGCGCTACCGAAATTTTGGTGCGGAGCTCTCGAACTACACCCGCGCTCTGGGTGATGCTTATCGGCTTAAGCAGGCGTGTAAATGGCTCGCAACCAATCGCCTCACTCAGATCTCTTCCGTCAAGTGTTATCAGGTAGCGAATGGGTTGCTGATTCAGGTAGCGACCAATCTGCAGACGCTTGGGCGCTGGGCAGTCCGCGTTAAATAGTGCTTCGATGAGTACAGTCCCGGGCTTGATACTCTTCTGCTTGATGAGTGCGACTGCGGCATTACCCAACTCGGAGTTGTAAACCACATCGATAGTCTCTCGAACAAGTGGGTGCTCCCATGTCAGGAAATGGAGATCATCCCGACTGAGGGCAAGTTCTCTTGAGAACGTACAGGTGATGCCATCGTCATCTAGCAAAGGTAGCTCGCCGGTGACGAGATTTTCAGTTGGCTTCACGATCAGTGTATCTTCCGCGCCAGCTTCGGTGTGGATCCCGAGGCGGTCAAACAGACGGTCAGTGAACTCCTTCAAACTGTCTGTTCGCTCGTTGCGCTCGATAGTCGCAATCAGTTGAGCGGCTTTCTCGGGGTCATGGGAAGTGATTTCGAGTAAACGGTCTCGTCCCCGATCCATTTGAGCAGACAGTTGGTCTTTAAGTGCGACTGTCTCTTGCAGCAAGGTGTCAGACAGGCGTCCATACCCCTCGCACTGCAGCAGCGAGGCTCCTAACTCTGAGTAGATTAGGTGTCCTATCGAGCAACTGGATTCGAAGGCGTCTAAGCCTTCATGGAACCATCTAAATCGTACGTCTTCGACGGAACCTTCCGACACTGGCACATGGATATTCACAACACCCATTTGACCGATTCGATCGAGACGACCAATGCGCTGTTCAAGGAGGTCCGGATGCGAGGGTAGGTCATAACAGACGAGGTGCTGTGCGAACTGAAAATTGCGCCCTTCACTGCCAATCTCCGAGCAGATGAGTGCACGCGCACCACTGTCCGCATCCGCAAAGTAAGCAGCGGCGCGATCTCGCTCTATCAGTGACAAGTCCTCATGAAATGACGCGCACCGTATCCCCACTTGAAGGTGAAGGTAATGTTCAAGTGTCATCGCGGTGGCTTTGTCACGACAAATCACCAGTACCTTTTCCTGTTTGAGGGACTTAAGGAGCTCAGCCAGCCACTTTGGCCGCTCTGAATCGCTCAAGTCAGTGCTGAAGTCTGCGGAAAGCGGGTAGTGATGCAGGCGTCGCTCAGGGAAGCCTTGCACCGACTTTCTAGAATTTCGAAACAAGACCCGCCCCGTGCCGTATTGGTCGACAAGCGCCTTTGCAATGTCATCTGCAGGCAATGAGGGGTCGATACCTTCAGGAAGGTCAGAGGTGGCTTCGCCGTTCCGCAGTGCCTCAATCAAGGCGTGGGTGTCTTCGAACCGCTTCTGTTCCTCGATAAATTGCTTAAAACTGCTAAATCGATCTGAATCGAGTAATTTCAGTCGAGAAAAATGGCTATCGATTCCAGATTGCCCGGGCGTTGCTGTCAGCAAAAGAAGACCTCGAGCGGAGGCGGCTAGCTCTGTCAACGCTCTATCGGCAACAGTTTTGGCGTCGTCACCTAGGTTCAAGTGATGCGCCTCATCAACAATGAGAAAATCCCACTCCGAAGCCAATAGCTGCTCGGTCACGCTCTCATTCTTCTGAATAAACGACCACGGAATGAGAACCAGTTGGTCATTTTCGAAGTCGAACTCCTCTGCCTCAGCGTCGAGTCTTGCCTCATCGTAGATAGCGAACTGCAGGTTGAACCTTCTCAGCATCTCAACAAGCCATTGATGCAGCAATGGATCGGGAACTGCGACCAAACAGCGCTGCACCCGACCTCTCAAAATCTGCTGAGTGAGGATCAGGCCCGCTTCAATGGTTTTTCCCAAGCCGACCTCGTCGGCTAATAAGACGCGCGGCGCAAATCGATTACCCACCTCACTGGCAACATAAACTTGGTGAGACAGGAGAGACGTTCTCGCTCCGATGAGTCCACTGCTATCGCTCGAGAGTAATCGGGCGCGTTCCGAGAGTGTTTGATATCGGAGGTTGAAGTCACCGACCTTGTCTAACTGGTTGTTCAGCAGTCGGTCCTGTGGTGTGTTAACCGATACTTCGGGGGCGATGAACTGCTCGTGTACTGTGAAGGTCTCGCCTGACTCGCGCTCGATTGTTTCGTAGCTGAGTGTTCCAGCGATCTCATCAACCTGAGTGACTTCCAATACGCGACCATTGATATGCACGAGGCGATCACCGACCTTCAGCTCGTAACGAGTGAGGGGCGCTCTATCTGTTGCATAGGTGCGCTCTTCCTCAGCTGACGGGTACAGCAAGGTGACTCTTCTGTTGTCGGCCTCAACGCATATACCAAGCCCAAGTTCTAGATCAGCATGACTGATCCAGCGCTGTCCAATAGCAAAACTCATGACTGATCAGGAAAGAAGCAGTCTAGACTGTTCTTGTGAACAGTCGCGAGCAGTTCGTCGGTTGAAACCTCTTTGAGATCCGCAATGGTTTCAGCGATAAAAGGGAGATAAAAAGGCGCGTTTGGCACGCCGCGGTAGGGTACGGGCGTCAGATACGGCGCGTCGGTTTCAAGCAGGATGCGATCCATCGGTGTCTTGCGGATGACCTCGCGTACGTTGTCAGCATTTTTAAACGTGGCAATGCCATTGAACCCAAGGTAGAAGCCCTCTGCGAGGCAAAACTCGGCTAGGTCAGCGCTACTAGTGAAACTGTGTATCACACCTTTTGTAGTAAGGTGCTTCGCGGCATTCCCCAGAACGGCTTTGGTGTCGCTTTCTGCTTCTCGGGTGTGAATGACCACCGGCTTCTGGGTCTCGATGGCGACATCAAGCTGTCCTTCAAAGGCGGCGATTTGTGTCTTCGGATCTGAATGCTCGTAGTAATAATCGAGGCCAATTTCGCCTACCGCTACGACTTTTTTATCGCACGCACGCTGTCTAAGTTCATGGTTAAATTCAGCGTCCCAGGTTTCGGCCTCATGAGGATGAAGGCCTTGAGTACACCAGACATCGCCATACTGCGAGGCAATTTCTTGTACCACCTGCTGATTATCGCGCGAAACCGCGATGGTAATGACCCGATCAACGCCGACAGCTCGCGACTTGTTCATTGTAGACTCGAGTTCTGCCCCAGACAGGTAGTCGAGATGGCAATGCGTCTCGATGATTTTGCCATTTAGTTGGGGGATTGATGGGCGAGCCTTCTTGCTCATATCTGACTCCACGAAAAACGGCGCGGATTATGGCACAGGTGACGGGAAAAAGATTGCGCCTTTGACCTTAACCTCTGTGCACGGTGCGGACACGTAATGCCCGCACCGCGTCTATCACCTCATTCCAAAACCACTGATGAATGGGCGACCGCGCTGTTCGGTCGTGCGCCACAAGCGAGTATTCGATTGTTCTACTGTATTGTTCTGGGATAGGCAGCGTCACCAGATCACGCGTTGCGCCGTCATTTCTGGCCATGTAAGCAGGGCAGACCAAGGTGTAATTCGTGCTTCGCAGGATTTCAAATGCGGTGAGCAGGTGAGAGGTCTCTACGGTACCTTTTGCGCTGCCTAGCACCTCTGACGGCGGTAGGTCCACATCATCCATCTCTGCTCTGTCAGCGATATACAGGTTAATCTGTGGGAAGAGTCGTAAGTTTTCCTCGGTTATGGGTTGTTGTGTCAGGGGATGATCTCGGCGCACGAACACGGCTAGTGGAGAACTTGCGAGTTCATAGTGTCTGAATTCTGATGGGTAGCTATTTCGGCTTAGCTGGATAGCAAAGTCCAAACGCCCGTCGGCGAGCAGGTCGAGCTGCTGCTCCGCGCGAGTGATGGTTCTCAATTTTAATTTCGGTGCGCGCGTCTCGAGCCTCGCGGTAAGGGAGGGCAGCAGTGTGAAACCTACATACTCGGAAATCGCAATGACAATCTCGCCTCTGAAGGCCTGTGGGCTGAATTCACCTGCATCAAGCAAACCCTCAATATCGGACAGCACGTGAATCAATTCGCTAGCTAACGCCTCGGCACGAGGCGTGGGCTGTATGCCACGTTTGCTTCGAGCAAAAAGTGGGTCGTCGAATGTCTCTCGAAGCCGATTCAAGGTCTTGGACATGGCGGGCTGTGTTACGTGCAGTCGGTTTGCGGCCTTTGACACACTGCGCTCTTCGATAAGTACATGGAGCGCAACAAGTAGGTTCAGATCGGCTTTTGCGAGCTTGCTAATGTCCATAATCATAACCCCAAGGAATGTATTTCATGATAATAATAAATTTGAATTAATTTGCACTATTTTTATACTGCAAAAGGGTTCTATTTAGTTATGCGATTCGCTCAGGATTTTTTTGCCCGCACACTTGCGGGCTTTTTTTGCCTACGATGTTTTGCGCTATATTGTCTCTATGCGCAAGGTCAGTCTTCTTACCGTGTTCACCATTCTAAGCTTCTGCTTCTCTGCAGGGGGTCAAGCGGTATTGGTGCCTCAACCAGTTGGCATGTTTGTGTTGCCCATTGGGGGACAGATTCTTGATGACAATGTCGTAGTCGATTCAAGAGCGCTACTCGATCACGAACGGCGCGTGCGAGACGTGCTTGCATCACAAACGGATCTGGGGGCTTATCACCCCGCGCTTGCGGAGCGATGGTTGTTACTCGCACACGAGGCAATGCGGTTAGGTCAATCAGAGTCAGCAGCGAACCTCTTTCACCAGGGTCTTCACAATCTGCGGCTGAATTCTGGTTTGACAACCGACTCTCAGATAGACGCGCTCACCGATTGGATAACTGTGCTTCGCCGTCTAGGCGACAGTGAGGGGCTCTCTCAGCAGTTATCGTATCGATACCGCATCACGGGATTGGGTGCTGAGTCTTGGACAGATGAAAGTCTGAAGTATGCACTGGAGTACTACGATCATGAGCTGTCAGTACTTGCTATAGCTCAGTGGTATGCCATCGAGCGTGAAGTCTTGAAGTTCGCTGAGCACCTTGAAGATGTCGTCCACAGAGCTTGTCGAGGTGACACAGTTGATGCGAAGGCGTGTTCAGCATTGGTGAAACGACGCTTGCAGCTCCTATATCTGATTTCCTTTGCGGTTGAGCCCTATGTAGAAGACCGGCAGGCACTGCCACTGTATAAGCCTCGGGTTTTGCAGGAACGTTCAGTGACCGACGAGCAGCTTGCGAACATAGAGCGGGGCGCTTTTCTTTCTGGGGTGCGGATGATGAAAGAGGCGATAAAACTCGACTCCGGCAATGATGAGCTCGAGTTGGCCCTGGCAGATTGGCGTTGGTTCTACGGCAGAAGCGGTGATGCCGTTAGCACCTATGAGCGCTTGGCAGAGAAAGCGCCTAAACTATTTGCGGAGCCAGTGGAATTACCTCATGGGTTAATTTCCGCGTCCCCACTTCCCGTGAGCGAGGTCGCTCAAGCAACATTTTCGTTTGAGGTCACGACGCGTGGAAGGGTACGAGAAGTCCGTGAAGTTTCTAGCACGAACGGGGCTAGAGATGCGATTAGAATTAAAAAGGGCCTGCGCGAACTGCGGTTCAGACCAGCGCTAGATGACTCTGCTGAGCGAGTCAAGGTGACAGTGACTAAAACCTATCGAGAGACGCGCTCACGCTAGGCGTTTTCGATCACTAGTATGACGCCAGAATGCCGGCTATTTCCTACGCGCCATTCCACAAGTTCTCCTCCATATTCTGATAAGATCGTATCGGCCACGGTAAAGAAGGGCTCGCGTCGGGGGTCCGATATCATGATGCGTTTAGTTCCACTCTCTATGGCGCGCTCGATCATAGTGGTAACCGGGTCAACTAGTTCTTCCCAGAAGCAAACATCAGCGGCAACCAACCAGTCGGTAGCGCCCAAAAGAGGGGTATCTAGTTGCTCAAATCGTGCGACTACGGGGGTTATCTCGACCTCATTCAGCTCGGCAACCAGCTCAAGGTAGGGCATGACAGAGGCGTCAGCATCAACCGAGGCTACTGCCGATCCAAAGATTTTAGCGCACCAAATGCCAGTGAGTCCCCAGCCACAACCTGCATCGATCACGGATTGAGGCGCAGTGGCTGTGGTCGATGCGATGTAATCAATGAGAACCCCACTAGAGCTCCACAACTTGGTCCCATGGATACTCGGGTAGTGCCCTTGGCGCTTGATTGCCCGGACACGAGGATGCCGTGCGTAGGGAACCTGTAAGCCCGCAATTGTTTTTAAAGAAGGGTAGTGGGTGGCCATTAGCTCGCCTATAAGTCGAGCGTTCGGCGTGGATGCTCGATTTTAACCGGATTTTTTAACGGACTCGGCTTGTAAACCCTTCGGTCCTTCCGTCAACTCGAACTCGACTTCCTCGCCTTCAGCCAGACTTTTGAAGCCGTCTCCTTCAATGGCACGAAAGTGAACAAATATGTCCTCAGAGCGATCTGGCATCGTGATGAAGCCAAACCCCTTAGCATTGTTGAACCACTTTACGGTGCCGACGCAGCGCTCTGCCATCTCTTGCTCCGCTTCTCATTATTATCGTTTGCGTAGCTATAACAGCGGTTGAGCGTTAACGCAACTCCTCCATCTTGCTTTTTTGGGCCGTGACTGAAGAAATCGAGGTCTCGATATCGGCCAGCTTTGCTCTCTCCTTGTCCACCACATCGGCGGGAGCGCGCGCAACAAAATTGTCATTGCTCAACTTGCCGGCAAGTCGACCTTGCTCTGCTATCAATCGATCAAGCTCTTTAGCGAGTCGCCCTAACTCTTTATCGACATCAATTACCCCGGCCATTGGGACCATCACCTCAATGGTTCCCGCCAGTGCACTCAGCGTGGGCGGTTGCTCCTCACCAGATTTCGCAATCGTAATGCTTGCCACTTTTGCGAGTTTGGCCAACGCCTGTGTGTGTCGAGTCACGCGGATGCTGTCATCTGCAACCATGTTGCCGAGAATTAGCCCTAACTCGTCTCCCGGGGGGATATTTGACTCACTGCGTATGGTTCGGACAGCGACGATTATGGACTTGAGCCACTCCATCTCAGCTTCGGCTTCACCGTTTATGAGCTCATGGTTGGCCTCCGGCCACGGGGCAAGCATGATCGTATCCCCGCTAATGCCGAGTCTGGGAGCCACATTCTGCCAAATTTCTTCGGTAATAAACGGCATCAAAGGGTGCATTAGCCGCAGGATAGTCTCGAGCACTTCCAACAGCGTTCGGAGGGTGCCTTGCCGCAATTCATTCGATGACGTGTCGTCCCATAAAACGGGTTTAGATAGCTCCAGATACCAATCACAATATTCGTTCCACACGAAATCGTGGAGCGTTTGAGCCGCGCGATCGAATCGATATTGTTCAATACTGCTGGCGGTCTCTGTCATAGTCGTTTGCAATCGACTTAATATCCATTCATCAGCGTCGCTACGCTGACTGGATGCTGCGGGGTCAAAGCCTTGGGTGTTCATCAACACGTAGCGAGCAGCATTCCACAGCTTGTTGCAGAAGTTTCTGAATCCTTCCATGCGACCTAAGTCAAACTTAATGTCGCGGCCTGTCGATGCCAGTGAATAAAACGTATAGCGAAGTGCATCAGTACCGTATCCGGGGATGCCATTGGGAAATTGCTTTCGCGTTGCCTTTTCAATCTTGGCCGCCTGCTGAGATTGCATCATGCTAGACGTTCGTTTTTTGACCAGCGTTTCGAGGTCTATTCCATCAATGAGATCGATTGGGTCGAGCACATTGCCCTTGGATTTGGACATTTTTTGTCCTTCCCCATCTCTTACCAGTCCATGAACATATACCTGCTTGAACGGTACCTCGCGCTTTAAATGAAGCGACATCATGATCATGCGAGCGACCCAGAAAAAGATGATATCGAAGCCTGTTACCAGGACTGAGGCGGGATGAAACTTGGCCAGCTCTTCTGTTTTCTCTGGCCAGCCCAAGGTTGAAAAGGTCCAGAGTGCAGAAGAGAACCAGGTATCGAGAACGTCGTCGTCTTGAGTTAATGCCAGGTTATCTGGAAGGCGGTGTTTCGACCGGATTGTCGCCTCGTCCTTGCCCACATAGACGTTGCCCTCTGTGTCGTACCAAGCGGGTATTCGGTGTCCCCACCAAAGCTGCCGGCTGATACACCAGTCCTGAATGTCGCGCATCCACGCAAAATAGGTGTTTTCCCACTGCTTCGGCACGAATTCGATGGCCCCGCCGACTACAGCTTCAATTGCGGGCCCCGCAAGTTTTTTCGCATCGACGTACCATTGAAGCGTTAACCAGGGCTCAATCACTACACCCGAGCGATCGCCACGCGGCACTTTCAAGCGATGGTCTTCGACTTTCTCTAGGAGCCCAAGTGCGTCCATTGCCTCGACCACGGCCTGACGGCCCTCATAGCGGTCCATGCCCCTGAAGGGTTGAGGCACGTCATCATTTAAATGTGCATCCGCCGTTAGGATGTTGATCATGGGAAGCTGATGGCGCTCGCCCATAGCGTAATCGTTAAAGTCATGGGCTGGAGTGATTTTCACGCAGCCGGATCCGAACTCCGCATCAACATAATCATCGGCAATGATAGGTATCTCGCGATTTGTCAGGGGAAGTAAGATCGTCTTTCCAATCAGGTGTACGTATCGCTCATCTTCGGGATTTACCGCAACTGCCGTATCACCCAACATCGTTTCGGGTCGAGTCGTTGCGACGGTAAGGGTTTCCTCGCTACCGGCAATGGGATAACGCAAATGCCACAAGCTCCCAGCTTCTTCCTCTTGAACGACCTCGAGATCCGAGATGGCTGTGTGAAGTTTGGGGTCCCAGTTAACGAGGCGCTGACCTCGGTAAATCAAGCCCTCGTCATAGAGGCGAACGAAGACTTCCTTGACGGCCTCAGACAACTCTGGATCCATCGTAAAACGCTCTCGGGACCAATCGACTGAGGCGCCCAGACGCCGCAGCTGTTGCGTTATTGTGCCGCCAGACTTCTCTTTCCACTCCCAGACTTTGTCAATGAATTGATCGCGTCCCAGATCATGACGACTGACGCCTTCAGTTTCGAGCTGACGTTCAACCAGCATTTGCGTTGCAATTCCTGCATGGTCTGTTCCGACCTGCCAGAGTGTGCTGCAGCCTTTCATTCGGTTATAGCGAATGAGTGCGTCCATGATCGCTTGCTGAAATCCATGCCCCATGTGTAGGGTGCCGGTGACGTTTGGTGGCGGGATAGGAATACAGTAAGACTCTTCACCGGAACTCGGGGCGAAGTAATTTTTTGCTTCCCATTCTTCGTACCAGCGCGTTTCTATGTCAGCCGGAGAAAATGTCTTATCCATAGTTTAGGTAAACCTCATGCGCTGCCCGTATTTCATTTATTAGGGCAGATCGTGCTTGGTCAGTGGATAGCCTCTATCCTTGTAGTACCGCCAGGCATCACGTAGCGCCTGTAGCGAGTTGTCATCCTGTGTTACCACCTCAGCTACTCGCTCGAAGCGAGCAAAAAAACTGGGTGGGGCCAGCGCGAGATTGATTAGAACGTCATTGTGCGAGCCGGGAGCATCGTCGAAGCCAAGTACCACTTGCTCTTCAGCATCGCGAGAAGCGAGGCAATGCGGAACGAAACCCGAAGGTTTGAATCGCCAGAGATAGTCGTCCAGCGTATCTAACTGTTCCCGTGAGTCGCAGTTGATGAAGACGCGATGTCCCCTACCTAAGGCTTTTTCCGTCAGACGTGCTGCAACACTGAGTCGTGCCTCCGCTCCCGATGACTTAACCACATAGAAATCGACTCGCGTCATTTCCGAATTATCAACTCGTTTTTTGGCGCAGGTACTCGACTAGCAGTGGTACAGGTCTACCCGTCGCTCCTTTTTGCATGCTCTGAAAGGCGGTCCCAGCGATATCGAGATGCGCCCACTTGTACTTTTCAGCGAAACGAGCCAAGAAACATGCGGCAGTGATACTGCCAGCTGTTCCCGCGCCGATGTTCTGCATGTCGGCGTATTTACTATTCAATTGGCGGTCGTAGCGCTTATTGATTGGCAGCCTCCAAGCTTCATCGCCCGAGGCGAGGCCTGCAGCCGTCAGTGACTCGGCTAGTCCATCGTCATTGGCAAAAAGACCCGATGCCTCATGACCCAATGACACGATGATGGCGCCAGTGAGTGTCGCAATATCCACAACCTCCTCGGGTTTGAATCGCTCGACATAGGTCAGTGCATCGCAGAGAACTAGTCGGCCTTCGGCATCGGTATTCAAAATTTCTATGGTTTTACCGGACATAGATGTAACGACATCACCTGGCTTGGTCGCGCAGCCACTGGGCATGTTCTCAGCCGCGGCGACGACACCGATGACATTGATTTTAAGTCCCAGCTCGGCGACTGTCTGCATGACGCCGAATACTGACCCCGCTCCACCCATATCGAACTTCATGGACT
The DNA here is from genome assembly GCA_002862405.1 of Pseudomonadota bacterium. Classification (GTDB taxonomy): domain Bacteria; phylum Pseudomonadota; class Gammaproteobacteria; order Pseudomonadales; family Halieaceae; genus Luminiphilus. Next base: position 6,722 of record PKCZ01000057.1, on the reverse strand, counting down.
CCATACCCTTGGCCGGTTTGAGTGAGATACCACCCGTGTCAAACGTAATACCTTTTCCAACGAGGCAGTAGGGGGCTTGCTTGGCAGGTCCGCCCTCATATTTCATGATAATGAGCTTGGATGGTTCATCACTCCCGTTGCCAACCGATAGCAGCGAGCCCATACCCATGCTGGCCATTTTCTTCTCATCGAGTACCGATACGGAGAGCTTGTCGTATTTACGGCCAAGCGCACGGCCCTCTTTGGCGAGGTAGGACGGCGTGCATACGTTGCCCGGTAAATTAACCAACTCGCGCGTCAAGTTAGCGCCATTGCCGATCGTTGCGCCTACGCTGAGTGATTGTTTTGCCTTCGCAGCGGAGATGCCGTCGACTGCGACGGTCAGCTTAGAAAACGTGGGTCCCGGCTTTGGCGTACCCAAGGTTGCCGTGTAGTGGTAACAGGCCATCGCCATGTCGCGACCTAAGAATTCTAGAAATTGAGTGAGTGCGTCCTTGTCGTCAGCAATTGGATCTCCAACGACAATCGCATTCTTCGCCTTCGATGATGCAAGCGCTCTCGATACGGCACCTGTTACTGACAGTTGAGCCTCGAGATTGAAACTCGCGCGATCACCGCAACCTACGGACATGATGCGCGTAATATTTCCGCTCCCCACCATGGTGGTGATTTTTCCTAGCTTTGCATCTGCATCACCAATAGTGATTGCTCGCTGCAACACATCCCCCGCGGCCGCGTTGATCTCGGATGAGGACCTACTTAGGTCCTCATTTTTGAAAAGCGGGACAACGACAATATCGCTCTTAGCTGTGGCTGCGGTCGCTGCTTTCGCGCCGTGTAAAGTGAGTTTGCTCATGGTATTTCCTTACGTAAATCGGGCTGGTCAAACTGCGCCGTAGTGTATGATGATGACAGCCAGAACTAAACCTTGATGGCCAATTAAGCACCCCAAGCGTCGTAAAAAAATGCGTACACTTCGTTACCTTACGCTCGATGTCACAGCCCATACGCTAGCGGTCTCGCTGGTATTGTTCTTGGTGGTGTTCAGTGGGCGATTTATTAAATACCTAGCCGAGGCCGCTATAGGCGATTTGTCTGCAGGCATTTTGCTCCCAGTGATGCTGTACAAGTTGCCAGCTTTTTTCGAGCTTATTCTCCCCCTTGGCTTTTATATTGGTTTGCTGTTGTCATTTGGCCGTCTGTACGCGGACAGCGAAATGGTTATTTTTAGAGCCAGTGGCACCAGTCAGGTGCAATTGTTTAAGCACGTGGCTCCCGCAACATTGGCGGTCACCGCGGGCGTTGCAGTAATTGCACTGTTTGCTGGACCTTATGGCGCGCTCAAGGCTAATGCGCTGCTATCGGAGCCTCGCTCAGCGGAGGGCATGCACGTCTTGGCAGAGGGTCGTTTCAAGAAGCAGCGTGGCGGTGACTACGTTACTTATGTTGCACGCATTGGTGATGACGGGCGCATGGACACTGTGTTTGTTGCAGAGCGTCGGCGTGCCGAATCCGGAATATCACTGTCGGCCACGCTTGCCGATGCCGGCTCGATCGAAATTGATCAAGCCTCGGGCCGGCGCTATTTGGCGCTATCTAATGGAAAACGGTACGACATGACGCCCGGTAGTGCTGAGCTGACCGAGACGCAATTTAGTGGCTATCGTTCGCTTATACCCGAGGTGGAGGGAGGGTTGCGATCACAAGCCCGGACAGAAACCCTGCCCACTCTCATGCTGCTTTCATCCGGTAAACCGGAGCATTTAGCGATCTTTGGCTGGCGGGTATCGTTGCCACTCATCGTTCCAATAATGGCGTTGTTCGCGATTCCTCTGAGTCGCACAGACTCGCGTCGCGGTCGTTATGCGCGGTTGGGTCCGGCATTACTCGTGTTCCTGCTTTATTTTGTTGCCCTGTCACAAGCGCGCACTATTTCCGAGGACTCGAGTTCGGCATTGATATTCATTGCTGTGCATGCACTTTTCGTGCTGAGTGGTCTGTTCCTGCTGTTTAAAGAGGAGCTTTCGCAATGGCTAAGGGGGCGCGCGTGAAACAGATAGACCGCTACCTGCTCGAGACGTTGTTATGGTCAATTGTAGGTGTGCTGGGTGTATTGGTCATCTTGGATGGACTCAGTGATCTGATCGACGGGTTAGGCGACCTAAGTGATACTTACGTTTTCTCGGATCTTTTAATCTACATTGCTCTGACGCTACCCCGAAGAGTTGAGGAGTTCGTGCCTTACGCAACTTTGATTGGCGCACTTTTCGGATTGGGGCGGCTAGCCTCGAGCAGCGAGCTCACGATTATAAGAAGTGCTGGTGTATCTATGCCCCGACTGGCGTGGATGGCTGTAAAGCCAGCACTCATTGTCGCTCTGGCAGGGTTGGGTGTTGGTGAGTATCTCGCACCGGTCTCGGAGCAAATTGCGGTGAGTCAACGTGCGCTGGCGCAGCGTGATGATCCTAATTTGGCCGGCCGATATGGCGCATGGAATAGGGACGGCGGTACGTTCGTCCATGTTGATGCGGTGCAACGCGGAGGTCTGATTTTTGGTGTCACACTAATCGAGTTTGACGAGTCAGGTGCACTTGCGCGCTCGGTTGCCGCTGACCGAGGCACATTTCAGGGAGATCGCTGGCTACTCGAGGGCGTTGCGACGACAGAGATGACCGCCTCCGGCACCCAAGTATCGCGTCAAACGACCCGTGAGTGGGTGTCTGGGATTACCCCCAACCTACTTACCTTGGATACGGTAAAGCCAGAGAGCTTGCCGGCAAGTCAACTCTGGGATTATGCCGACTACCTACGCAGCCAAGGCCTACTGGCAAATGATATCGAGTTGGCCTTCTGGAATAAGGTGCTGCAACCGTTATCGTGTGCCGGGCTGGTTGTTTTGGCTATGTCATTCATTTTTGGTCCACTCCGGGAGACCAACATGAGCTCACGCATTTTTGTGGGCGTGCTAGCGGGTGTCGTTTTCCGAATCAGCCAAGATTTTTTCGGTCCCGTAACGCTGCTTATGGGGATGAGCGGTGGTGTAGCCGCGTTGTTGACGGTGATACTTTGCTGGAGCGTTGGGTTGGTTTTGCTGCTAAGAAAGCAATAGCGAGAGGGGCTAACTCTCCCTCCTCGGTGGGGTCAGCCTTAGCTCGGTGCCCGTCACTAAATCGTGGAGGTACAACCGATCTTCATTAAAAAATCGCCATAAAAATCCGCAACTCGCAATCACAGCGGTAGTGATGTAGATCCAGGCCCCCGCGTCGTTGACGTCGAATACCAGATACGGCATCAAGCCCAGGATAAATGGCATAGAAGCCACAATGACTCGACCTGCCGCCTGGCCCCAGGTGACTGTTGTTGACGTTCCGCTGGGCACCAGTTTAACGCGCCACGCTTGCATACCCAGCGTCTGTCCTTTTTGCCGCCAAAACGTCCCGTAGAAGCCAATAAGGGCCACATATGCAAGGCTCCATTGCTGCCAAGCTGGGACTGTCCTCACCGCTGCTGTTTCTGTTGGACCATGTATGGCAATCAACACTGCTGATGTAACCATCAACAGCGGGATGATAAGAAACAAGTCATACACCATGGCTAGGAGATGACGCCAAAAGGGCACTCTCGGCAGGGACTTATCGTCTTCAATGTCACTCACAATGAGTTCCTTGAGGCTAGTAATCCAGTAATTGTAAATGATCTGTTGAGACCGATGGTGGAGTCATGTCCCGGGGTTGGGTAGGGATAGTCTCACCGACTGCCGCGAGGGTGAGTGAGCTGGTCGAAGAAGCTATGTTAGGTGATGGTACTTCATCGAGTGCGCTGGACTCGGCGGCGTGTTCAATCGCCTCGATGCGCACTTTTGCGCCCCAAGAGGCAAATTGGTCCGATAATTTCTGCGCTTCATCAGCACTGCAACCGCGCTTGATACGATGAGACTTGCCGTTGACCAGCACAGCAGCTTGAGTGGCCGGCAGGTTAAAGGCCTCTTGAAGCTTCGTTTCGAGTTGCTGCATGACGACTGGCTCCACTGATTCGCCATCAAACCACACATCGAACATGGTATTGCCTCTAGCACGTAGTTTTTAGGTGACAGTTCCCTGCTGAAAAAGGTATCTGATATCCTATACCGACCTGTCGTGAGTTTAACGTATGCCTGTCATCCAAGATCAAGTTGAGCAGCGCCTCACCGAACATTTCTCGCCATTTTTTGCAGAAATTGTGAACGAGAGCCACATGCACAATGTTCCTCCAGGGTCAGAAAGTCACTTTAAGGTGACGCTTGTCTCGGATGCATTCGCGGGTCTTCGACTGGTGAAACGTCACCAGGCGGTCTATCGCGTTTTGCAGCCACTCATCGGATCACCCATTCACGCACTTGCGCTCCACACTTACACCGAGAGTGAGTGGTCTGAGCGAAATGGCTCACCCGATTCACCTAACTGTATGGGTGGTAGTAAAGCGTGAGCGTAGACAACACGAGTACACCCACCCAGGTGGTCGCACTCTACCGATTTGTGCGGCTGGATGACTTCGAGTCGCTGCGTGAACCGTTACTAAATTTTTGTCTAGAATTGAACCTCAAGGGAACGTTGCTGCTCGCACGGGAGGGTATTAACGGGACTGTGGCCGGCAGTAGCTCGGCCATTGAAGCGTTACTCGAATACCTGACCGCCGACGAACGTTTGGCAGATCTAGACTGTAAGTTTTCCTATCATGAAGAGCGTCCGTTCCTGCGAATGAAGGTCAAGCTCAAGCACGAAATCGTTACTATGGGGCAGCAGGATATTGACCCTAATCAGTGTGTCGGACGCTATGCGTCTCCTCAAGAGTGGAATTCGCTGATTGATGACCCGGAAGTCTTGGTAATCGATACGCGCAATGAGTACGAAGTTGAAATCGGCACCTTTGAAGGCGCGGTAAACCCACATACCAACAGTTTCAGAGAGTTTCCTGATTGGGTAGATCAGAACCTCGACCCAAGCAAACACAAAAAAGTGGCGATGTTCTGCACTGGAGGTATTCGGTGTGAGAAATCGACGTCACTGCTAGTCTCCAAGGGATTCGAGGACGTCTGGCATTTGAAGGGTGGCATTCTAAATTACCTTGAGCAGACTCGAGAGGAAGATTCTCGCTGGGAAGGCGAGTGCTTTGTCTTTGATAGCCGGGTTGCGGTTAACCATCTGTTGGAGAAGGGTAGTTACGATCAATGTTTTGCCTGCCGCTTTCCCATAGACGACGCTCAGAAGCAGTCACCACACTATGTGCCGGGGGTCTCTTGTCCGCGCTGCTATGACGCGCACACGGAAGAACAGAGAGGAAGGTTCGCGGAGCGTCAGAAGCAAATCGGTTTGGCAAAGCGCCGAGGGGAGTCACACATTGGCGCACCCGCGCCCGCTAGTCAAAAATATTGGGCAGCCGCCACGAAGGAAAAGCGAAACTGAGCGAGATCGAATCTCCGCGTGAGATGATGCCAACTGCCTCGAGTTGACCGTCTTCAAGCTGTCTTGCCACGACGCCGCCTGAGTCACCTTTGGTCAGTCCACACCGGAGCGTCAGTGCAGAGCCTGCGCTGATAACAGGGCAGTCAAGCGCGCTTGCTTCGATGTCAGTCCAATCAGTCCCGCGCCCCCAACCAATGGCAATGAGCGATTCATCGCTCGCCACAGGGCGCTTGCTAACTCTGATAGGCGTTAGTGAGGTAAACGCAGCACGTGGTGCTCTCATGACGAGCCAGTCTCGATCCATGGCTTTTCCGCTCTCAATGATGATGACCTCGACAGTGTTGCCCTGAACCGATACCGTGGGTTGTCGCAAAGACGAGATTTGCCCATCGATGCAGTGCCATGCGGAGAGTAGGATAGCCTCTCGGTCATCGAAGCCCACGAAAAAAGCGCTGCATCGCTCTGAAAAGTGGCGCCGAGATTGCCCCTCGATTCGCTGCAGGCTGACCTCCAAAGGCAGCACTGAGGCGTGTTGAGCAAGGTGCTGGGCACTTGCGCTAGTTGAAAACATCAATGCCCCAAACAACGCTAGCGTGCCTGTTGCAACCCAGCGTGTGGTATGCCGAGACTCGCTTAGCACACTGGGTGTCTCTGATCGCTAATATAAATCATGGCTTGCACCTCGGACGCTTGGGTGATTAAGTAGCGCGCCCGCGATTGGGCAGCCAAACGGAAGCATATCACTTGAGCAGTCATACCGAAGCGTTGCGAGGCATAGGACTCGCACTCATTGCCAACTTTATTTGGGGCTTGGCTGCGCTTTACTGGATGCAAACAAAGCCAGTAGAGGCAATCGATGTGATGGCGCATCGCGGTCTTTGGACCTTGCCCGTTACCCTATTCATCATCCTGTGTTACCGAAGACTCCGAGAGACCTTAGCGCTTGTATCCTCGGTTCGATTTCTAGGTTGGGTAGCACTGGCAGCCTTGATGCTGACCATCAACTGGGGTGTTTACGTTTTTGCGGTGACCAATGAACGCGCGACTGAGGCAAGCCTCGGCTACTTTATGTTGCCTTTGCTGACTATCGCGCTGGGTGTCTTTGTGTTTGGAGAGAAACCAAAGGCGGTACAGATTCTGGCCATTTGCCTGGCGATTGCAGCAGTGCTGGTTCAGCTCGTGTCTTATGGAAGCCTACCTTGGGTATCGCTGACGCTGGCACTGAGTTTTGCCTTGTATGCGGCCATAAGAAAGCAGATCGAGGCTGACTCGCTTCAGGGA
>PKCZ01000063.1 GCA_002862405.1 Pseudomonadota bacterium | reverse complement strand
TAGATTGTCTTTGTTGGATCAACTTTATGTTCAAGTCTCAGTTTTGATCCTTGACTACGGGGTAGGCGATAGGAGTTACGGATAAAGAAACGTCTACGTAGACCACCGTACTTATGTTTGGTGCCCAGGAGAGGACTTGAACCTCCACGCCCTTGCGAGCACTAGCACCTGAAGCTAGCGTGTCTACCAATTTCACCACCTGGGCAGGTAAGGCAAAACGAAGGATCGCGAGGCTACGGGTTGGACATTTATTTGTCAATCGCATCGCCGTACACTTCGCGTATATGTCATAGCAATCAGCTATCCACTACCTCCACTGGCGGAATTTTGAAAAAATCCTCTAAGGCCACTGCGCCGACTGATCCTCAAGCTGAGCGCGAGGCCCAAAAATATGATCAACCCATTGCAAGTCGAGAATTGATTCTCGCTGTCATGGCGGAGCGTGATGTGCCGATGCGCTTCACTGAGCTTGCCGATGCATTGGGCATTCACAACGACAGCGATCTGTTTTCGCTTCAAAAGCGCGTCAAGGCGATGCAGCGCGATGGCCAGCTGATTTCGGGCCGACGCGGAGCCCTCGGTCTACCCAAGAAGATGGACCTGGTGAAATGCAAAATCATTGGCCATCGAGATGGCTACGGCTTTGCCTCTCCGACAGAAGGTGGTGACGACTTTTTCCTCTCGATTCGGCAGATGTTCAGCGTGTTCGACGGTGATGAGGTTCTGGTAGCTCAATCTGGTCATGACGATAAGGGGCGACCAGAGGGTCAGATCGTTGAAGTGCTGACACGCGCGCACACCCATATTGTCGGGCGCTACATGGAGGAGGGTGGAATTGGTTACCTCCTGCCGCATAACCGGCGCATCAGTAATCACGTACTGATTCCCCCTAAATCAAAGCGCGGCGCGAAATCTGGTCAGGTTGTCTCGGTCAAACTCACCGATTACCCAACCGAAGTGCTCGGCTCCAAAGGTGAAGTTGAGGAGATTTTGGGTGATCACCTCGATCCTGGGCTCGAGATTGATGTCGCGATTCGGGCGCACGATATTCCTCATGAATGGCCAGATGCTGTGCTGTCCGAAGCGGGCGCCCTGCGCGATGAGCCATCCGAGTCGGATAAGCAAAATCGTGTTGATTTAACGCACCTTGGCCTTGTCACTATTGACGGTGAGGATGCCCGAGACTTTGATGATGCGGTCTATTGTGAAACCGAAGGGTCAGGGTTTCGTCTGTGGGTGGCCATCGCTGATGTCAGTCACTACGTTCAAATTGGCAGTACGCTTGATGAGGAAGCGTTTAATCGAGGTAACTCCGTGTACTTCCCCGAGCGGGTAGTGCCCATGTTCCCCGAGGTTCTCTCCAATGGACTTTGTTCGCTGAAGCCTGAGGTTGATCGCCTCGCTATGGTTTGTGAGATGGCCATTAATGCGCAAGGTCAGGTGACGGATTCGACATTCTACGAGGCAGTGATTCACTCGCATGCGAGATTAACCTACACGCAGGTGGGTGAGGTTCTCGAAAACGGATGGCACGAGAAAGTTCACACGGATTGGCTGGAGGGTCTGTTCCGTTTGCACGCGCTTTATAAAGTGCTCAGAGAGGCGCGATCAACGCGGGGTGCCATCGACTTCGAGACCGCAGAGACCCGGATTCTGTTTGACGACAATCGCAAGATTGACGCGATTGTGCCGGTAAATCGCAACGACGCGCACAAGCTTATTGAAGAGTGCATGTTAGCAGCCAATGTTGCGACCGCGGCATACTTGGAAGCCTCCGAGTTGGCTGCCCTGTTTCGCGTGCATGAAGGCCCCTCTGCGGAACGGTTGGAAGTGCTTCGCACCTTTCTGGGCGAGCTCGCGCTCGATCTACCAGGAGGCATGGACCCCACGCCTCTGGATTATCAAACTGTGCTTTCGCGGTTGGGAGAGCGCGACGATGCTCAAGTGATTCAAACGATGTTGCTTCGTTCGCTCAGTCAGGCGGTCTATAAGCCAGACAATGGTGGCCATTTTGGCCTTAACTATGAGGCCTATGCGCATTTCACTTCGCCCATCCGACGCTATCCAGACTTGTTAGTTCACCGCGCAATCAAGCGACTCGTAACTGCCTCGGGTTCCACGCCCCGAAAGCGCTCAAAAGATGAAGCCCGAGCACTCTATCCCTATACGATGACTGATCTAGTCACGGCGGGAGAGCATTGCTCGATGACTGAGCGACGTGCCGATGATGCAACCCGCGATGTTCATCTGTGGCTGAAGTGTGAGTACTTGCGCCACCACATTGGAGATGAATTTGCCGGTGTCGTTGCATCGGTGACTCGGTTTGGCATGTTTGTCGAACTCACCGACATTTATACGGAAGGTCTCGTACACATTAGCGCCCTTCCATCGGACTACTACCACTTCGATCAGGCATCGCAACGCCTCGTCGGTGAACACACCCGGCAAATGTATCAGTTGGGCGATGCGGTGCGAGTTCTGGTGACTCGCGTGGATCTTGATGATCGCAAAATTGATCTAGAGCTGGTCGGTGCTGTGATGCCCGGCGCTGGGCGGCGGGGTAATAAGTCATCGATGAGGCCGAGAAAAGCGCGGCATGACTCAGGCGATACTAAACGAGGAAAGGCCGCTTCTAGCTCAGAGCGACGATCTGACGCGTCAGATAAAAAGTCAGAAAAAAAGCCGCGTAAATCAGCGAGCGCATCCACGAAAAAATCACCGAGGCGCAAGGTGTCTCAAAACAAGGGCGCACCAAAGCGCAGAGGTGGAGGCTCATGAGCGGTACCGCTTTCGGCATCCATGCCGTCGACAGTTTGCTGCGTCGGGCCCCACAACGGATTATGGCACTCTTTGTTCAGGCCGATCGTAATGATAAACGTATACAGTCGCTTCTCACGCTAGCTAAGAACCAAGGTGTATCCGTTACCCGGGTCCCTAAGTCGGATTTGGACACCCAGGTTGCCGAGCGTCATCAGGGCGTTGTCGCTGTCATCGAGCCCGCATCAGTAGAGGCTTACTTGAGCGAGCGGGATCTCGCTTCTTACCTGTCGGGTGTTGAGCGACCACTAGTGCTAGTTCTCGATGGCGTCACCGACCCCCATAACTTGGGAGCCTGCCTCCGAAGTGCCGATGCTGCGGGCGTTCACGCTGTAGTCATTCCAAAGGACAACAGTGCCGAGTTAAACGCCACAGCGAGGAAGGTGGCCAGCGGTGCCGCAGAGGCTGTCCCGCTTGTTCGTGTGACCAATCTTGCGCGAACTTTGAAGGCGCTAAAAGAAGTTGGACTCTGGGTTGTCGGGACAACGGGCGAGGCGGGAACGGTACTTTATGATCAAGATCTAACGCTTCCCGTCGTCATTGTCATGGGTGCTGAAGGTCCCGGTATGCGACGACTGACGACTGATGCTTGTGACTTCTTGGTGAAGCTCCCGATGGCCGGTGACGTTTCGAGTCTTAACGTCTCGGTGGCAACCGGTGTGTGTCTCTTTGAGGCCGTAAGACAGCGCACCGCCGGGTGATTGCATTCCACAACGGGTCTCTGTAGACTCCGCGCCTCACAATTAGCCGGGCTCTGTGAGCCTTAACTCCTTGCTGCACTGATTGTCAGGCAGCTACAACCGAAGGGAGAGATCGTTAGTGCGACACTACGAAATCGTCTTTATGGTCCACCCGGACCAGTCGGAACAAGTACCGGGCATGATTGAACGGTATACCAACGTGATCACCAAGGATGGCGGCCAAGTGCATCGCCTTGAAGATTGGGGTCGCCGTCAGCTTGCTTATCACATCAACAAGATTCATAAGGCTCATTACGTTTTGATGAACGTTGAGGCCAGCAATGAGGCCATGGAAGAGCTGACAACTACTTTCCGCTACAACGACGCGGTTATCCGCAACCTCGTTATTCGACGTGACCAAGCAGTGACTGAAGAGTCTCTGATCATGAAGTCCGAGAAAGAGGATCGTGAGCGTAAGTCACGCTATCAAGAGCGCCAAGCCGCTGAAGCGAAGGCCGAAGAGGATGCTGCAGCAGCCGAGGCAGATGATTCGGGCGACGCAAATGCTGCTGAAGAAGTAGCCGAGGAGGCGGTTGAGGAAACCGCTGAGGCAGCAGAGGCAGAAGATGCGCCAGCTCCAGACGAAGACGCAGAGGAGGCTTAATCCATGTCACGTTTTTTCCGACGTAGAAAGTTCTGTCGTTTTACTGCTGAAGGTGTGCAGGAAATCGACTACAAAGATTTAGAAGTTTTAAAGCAGTACATCACTGAAACTGGAAAGATCGTACCTAGCCGTATCACAGGCACTAAGGCGAAGTATCAGCGTCAGTTGGCGACAGCCATCAAGCGCGCCCGTTACTTGGCACTGCTGCCTTACACGGATTCGCACCAGTAAGAAATGATGCGCGACCTCGCTGAATTCATCATGCGCGGTCGTTGGCAAGCGCTGGCGGTAGCTGTTATTGGTTCCGTGCTTGTCATTGCCGCACCTGTCAGTGCGGCAGCCATTGCACTTGTGACATTGGGTCGCAGTGTGCGCGATGGTGCTTGGGTTGTACTGTGGTCAATGCTCCCCGCTCTCTTACTCGGCTGGGTAAGCGGAGATTACGGAACAGGACTCTTGTTGCTCTCGGTGTTCGCGGGCGCCGCAGTGCTAGCGCAGACCTACAGTTTGTCGTTAGCGCTTCTTGCTGTGGTGCCGATGTCAGCCCTAGGTGGGGTGGCCCAGTTGGCATTCAACTCCGCGTTTCTGGATGCGTTGTTGACAGTGTTCGATACGTGGATAGAGGCACTGGAGTCGGGAGCTGATGAGACTGCGGTGATTGGGCTGCTAAGACCATCGGTGCCGCAAGTAGCAGGGCTCATGGCGGTTGGCAATTCGCTGCTTGCTTGCATCAGCTTGTTACTGGGGCGGTATTGGCAAGCGGCGCTATACAAGCCCGGTGCATTTGGCAATGAGTTCAGGGCGCTGCGATTGCCCTCACTCTGGGCGGCTGCCTTGGTTCTGGTGACCGTTGCGGGCGCCCTAGGCGGCAGAGAATTGGCAGCATGGACTGCCTTGGCAGGAATACCTGTCACGATTTGTGGTTTTGCGCTCTTGCATCATGTTGCGCGAGACCGGCAGCTTGGATTCGGATTTCTGGCTGTCAGTTACATGCTGTGGGCATTTGTTGATCTGCTGAAACTGGGTGTGCTCATCGCTGTGTTGCTGGATGCTTTTTTTGACTTCGGTCGTAGGGCGAAGGCGAGCTGATAGTGGAGAAGAGAGTTAGTTAACGGTACTGGCTGTAAGGCCCTCACCGCCGGGTGTCACGGTCTGTCTGAGTCGGTGGCCGGTTGAGAAGATTGATATTGATAAGTGTGGCGCAATGCGCCAATGCGAGAGGGAAATAAGGATGGAAGTAATTCTGCTCGATAGCGTAGGTAGCCTAGGTGTGCTGGGTGACCGTGTTGATGTGAAGCCCGGCTACGGCCGTAACTTCCTCATTCCGCAGGGCAAAGCCGTTCCTGCGACACAAGAAAATATTGAGAAGTTTGAGGCGCGGCGTGCAGAGCTCGAGGCAGCGGCTGCGGCGACACTCGATGCTGCTCAGAAGCGTGGTGATGCGATTCAGGCGCTAGAGGGCGTCCAGATTACTGCAACGGCAGGCGAGGAAGGAAAGCTCTTCGGTTCTGTGGGCACACGCGATATCGCCGAAGCGCTAACAGCGGCAGGGTGTGACACAGATAAAGCTGAAGTGCGTTTGCCCGACGGCGTTATTCGTGAGCTTGGTGACTACGAGATCATGATTCAGCTTCACGCTGAGGTAATGGCTACTATCAACTTGTCGGTAGTTGCCGATTAATTCACCTCTGCGACATGTCTTACGCCACAGATCCTAACTGTGGCATGCTGTGCTGCTCGGGTCGCCGCGGCCCGAACAGGGAACACCAAGATCAATAAAGAGTTGAGATGGAGACAGCAATAAATCCCGGTTGGGACGTCGCAAAAATTAAGCTGCAACCGCAGTCGATTGAGGCAGAGCGCTCAGTCCTGGGTGCACTTCTTATTTCCTCTGATAGTTGGGATGGCGTCGCCGAGGTGGTGGCCGCTGGAGATTTCTATCGTCCCGAACACCGAGCTATCTTTCGCCAGATTGCGCTACTGGTCGACCGGGGTGAGCCGGTGGACGTCATTACGGTTGCCGATCGCCTGTTAGCAACCGGCGAGTTGGATGCCGCGGGCGGCCACACTTACTTGGCTGAACTTGCGGAGCAAACACCAACTGCCTCCAATGTTAGAGCTTACGCGAAGGCTGTTCGTGAGCGTTCAGTACTGAGGCAACTCATTAACGCTGCGCAAGATATTGCCTCTGCCGGCTTCAATCCTGAGGGCAGAAGCTCGGAGGAGCTGGTCGATGAGGCGGAGCGTCTCATCATGCAAATCTCCGAGGGCGGTCAGAAAGCTGGTGGCCCACAGGCGATGGCTCCGCTCTTGAGTGGGGCGCTTGAGCGCATCGAAGAGCTTTACAACACGGGCGGCGATATCACCGGTCTCACGACTGGTTTTATTGATTTGGATCGCATGACCTCGGGTCTGCAATCGTCAGACTTGGTCATCGTTGCTGGTCGACCGTCTATGGGTAAAACATCATTCGCTATGAATCTGGTAGAGAATGCGGCGCTCGCGAGCGATCGACCGATCATGGTTTTCTCGATGGAGATGCCGGCCGAGCAACTGGTGATCCGTATGCTGTCATCACTTGGCAGAATCGATCAGTCTAGGGTTCGAACAGGTAAGCTCGAGCAAGACGATTGGCCAAAGCTATCCAGCGCCACAGAGAAGCTAAAAGATACGCAGATCTTTATCGATGACACACCGGCCCTCACGCCGACGGAACTTCGTTCGCGCGTGCGCCGGCTGGTGCGCGAGCAGGGCGATCTCGGCATGATCATGGTCGACTATCTGCAGCTAATGCGCGTTGCTGGCTCCAGCGAAGGAAGAACCGCCGAGATCTCAGAGATCTCGCGGAGCCTGAAGGCGCTCGCTAAGGAGTTTAAGGTGCCTGTGGTGGCGCTATCACAGCTCAACCGTGCACTTGAGCAACGCCCGAACAAGCGCCCCGTCAACTCCGACTTGCGGGAGTCAGGTGCGATCGAGCAGGATGCCGATGTCATCATGTTTATCTACCGAGACGAGGTATACAACGAAGATTCCCCGGACCAGGGTGTTGCGGAAATCATCATTGGTAAGCAGCGTAATGGCCCCATTGGTACCTGCAGGCTGTCTTTCCAAGGGCAGTTCACTCGATTCGAAAACCTAGCCAGGAGGGCCTATGAAAATTACAGAGTCTAGCGACATGCCTCCTATCGACCTGGTGGCGCTGGGTAAAATGTTGGGAGACGAACCTGCATTGGTTCAGATGATCCTAGGCAAGTTCCGAGCGGAGATAGCGGATGATATTGCGGCTTTAGGTGAACTTGCGGCGAGCGGCGATCCCGGGCCTATTCGAGCACTAGCTCACCGGTTAAAGGGTACCTGCAGTAATGCTCAAGCAATGCCGATATCGAATGTTGCTCAGTTGCTCCAGACCGCAATGGCTGCTGGCGATATGTCGCAAGCACCAGGTTTGATTAATGCGCTTCAATTGGAGCATGAGTCTCTCGAGCAATATCCGGCTGACAAGGGACTTTAGTTAAAGCCCCATTATTAGAGCCCCATTTTTTTCCTAAGCGCGGACAGCGCCGTTTTACGATCGTTGAGATCCATACTGGCTGCATCACTCGGAGCCTCTAGTTGCTTGCGCTCGGGGATTACCAGTGTTTCACCGCGCAGGGCGCGCTTTAGCCAGCGGTTGTAGTGGCCTTGAAACACTGGCCAGGCTTCGCCTCGTGCATGATTGGCTAGCAGGTACCAACTCGCGTCCCTGCCCGCGAGGTAGACGATGGGATGCGACCAGCTGGCCTCAGCCTTTGGGCTGGGTGCCAAGCAAGCCTCCTCGTAGGCAGTGGCTGCTGAAGGAAGACCCAGCTCGCTCAGCGCCTCTGAGCAGCTCGCCAGCATGCGATTTAGCGTTGGCAGATAGTCACTGCCCTCTATTGCTCGGCGCGCACCCATCAGTATGAGCTCACCCGAGAATTCGCTGAGTGCTTCCAGCCAAAGTCTCTTGACCTGACCTAGTTGCTGCGCGTCTGACCACGCTGCGTAATATTGATTATGATAGTTCAGCCGGAACAGGGCGAAGACCTGATTGATGGCCTCAATCAGGCTTGAGTCATCGCGATCGACCCGCTCATCCTGCCCAGCTGGTGTCACTGAGGTCGTCTGAGATACTTCGGTCTTTTGTGCGATCTGCTGGGCTAATTCCGCCGCCTGTTTGTGATCTGCCACTGATCTGCTCCTGATGGCGTTGCCATTGGTATTTTACATGCTGCAAAAATTTCGCGTTCCACGACGTGTGGACTTCATTGCTGTCTACCCAATAGACAACAAATTCTCGCAGTACCGTATCGGCGAAGTCTTGGGATATACCCGACAATTGCAGCGTCTCGTAGACCGCCGCATTGGGTGTCCAATTGGGTTGAAGACGTTCCGGTAGGGTGCTGTGCTGCAGGCTGTTCTCGTGTCTGGTCCAGCGCTGTCTCGCGAACTGAATAAATTTACTGTTAACGTCTTTTGGTGCGCCGCCTCGTTCCTTCCAATAGAGGATGAACTCGGGTCGGATAGATTCAATGAACTCCGAAGGCATTTCCGTGCGGGCTAAAATCTCTTTGGCATCGAGACTGGGTTGCCATGCGTTATCAAATCGTGCCGGTTCTTTGATGGCAAAAGCCGGATGCTTTTGTTGCTGTCGCCAATGAGACAGTACGTGATGACGAAAGCGTGTATCTAAAGTTTTTCGCTCGCCTGATGCTTCGAAGGTTTTCAGTTGCTCCAGAATGTAGTTCCGAGTCAGGCCGTGATTCAGGTTGAGTAAATCAATAAGATGCTCGCTAGGTGTCCACGCTCGCAAAGGATCCGCCTTGGGCACAGCCTCGGCCGGTTTGTCTGTGACGCGCCAAATTAGTGGATCATGGCTGGGTCGAGCGTTCAGTATTCCAAGATCGACAATCCGTTGGAGCAATTGGCCGATTCTCACGTGATCCCAGAACGGAAAGTCCCTTACCAGTGCTTCAATGGAAATGGTATTGGCGTCTGCAACTAGCTGATGGCTCAAGCCTTGTAAAAGAACCGCTTCTTCTAAACCCACGGTCGCGGCGAGCTGCGGCGAGAAGGTGCAATAGCGCTCTGGAATGAATCGCGGATTGGACATGAATACAAGCGGTGACTGTTGGTCTGATAGCATAGCGGTTTCGAGGTAGCGAGGCACCCCTGTCGGAGTGATCTATGGCAAAAACAAAGTCAGCGTTCGTATGCAACGACTGCGGTGCGGATTATAGAAAGTGGCAAGGGCAGTGTTCGGCGTGTAATGCATGGAACACCTTGTCGGAAGTCAGAATCCCCGCCGGCAACTCCGGGTCAGTGCAAAAAGCGCGCGGCGGCTTTGCTGGCACAACGGCGCGCGTCCAAAAACTATCTGACATCGACCTGGTTGACTTACCACGCTTCAGCTCGGGCTTTGCCGAGCTCGATCGTGTATTGGGTGGTGGCTTCGTCCCGGGATCGGCAATACTCATCGGCGGTCACCCGGGGGCGGGAAAGAGCACACTGCTACTCCAGACACTTTGTGCCCTTGCTTCTAGGGCGCCTGCCATCTATGTGACGGGGGAGGAATCGCCACAGCAAGTCGCGATGCGCGCGAAGCGCCTGGAGCTTGAAACCGACTCGCTGCAACTCATGGCCGAAACGGATGTTGACGCCATTCTTGCCGCTGCCAATGAACATAAGCCAAAAATTATGGTGGTGGACTCCATTCAGGTGGTGCACAGCGACGCCTTAACATCGGCGCCAGGTAGCGTCGCGCAGGTACGAGACTGTGCCGCTCTATTGACCCGCTATGCGAAACAAACGGGGACTGTATTGATTCTCGTGGGTCACGTGACGAAGGACGGAAGTCTGGCGGGACCAAAAGTCCTAGAGCACATGATTGATTGCTCCGTCCTCTTGGAGGGGGAGCAGGACTCGCGGTACCGGACCCTTCGTGGTCAGAAGAACCGGTTCGGCGCGGTCAACGAGCTCGGTGTATTCGCCATGACGGACGGTGGCCTAAAAGAGGTACTCAATCCATCCGCCATCTTCTTGGAGCGTGCGGACACGCCAGCGCCAGGCACTGTAGTCGTTGTGGTCTGGGAAGGTACCCGTCCTCTTTTGGTAGAAATTCAGGCGCTTGTGGACGCAAGTAATTTGGGTAACCCGCGGCGTGTTGCCGTTGGCTTTGAGCAGAACCGGCTGGCGATGTTGCTGGCGGTGCTACATCGTCATGTGGGTTTACACGTGGGCGATCAAGATGTCTTCGCTAACGTTGTCGGTGGTGTCCGAATTGCTGAGACGAGCGGTGACTTGTCGCTATTACTGGCGGTTGTATCCAGTTTGCGCAACAAGGTTTTGCCAAAGGACCTCGTGGTCTTTGGCGAGGTCGGATTGACGGGCGAGATTCGGCCTGTAGCCAGTGGTCAGGAGCGCATTGCCGAGGCCGCCAAACACGGATTCCAACGTGCCATCGTTCCCAAAGGCAATGTGCCGAGGACAAACATCCCCGGTATTACGGTCCAGCCTGTGTCTCGACTTGATGAGGCCATTGCACTCTTCGACTGAGCACAGAATGTCTGCGCCTACCGATAGTCACTACATTAATTTGCGGTGTTTAACTCTACTCGGTACGTCGGCGTCGCGACCCAGGCGCGCACGACGGTCTTCCTCGTACTCGCTGTAGTTACCTTCGTGAAACACGACTGTTCCATCGTCTTCGTAGGCAAGGATGTGCGTGGCTATGCGATCGAGGAACCAGCGATCGTGCGAGATCACCATTGCAGAACCGGGGAATGCCTGCACAGCATCCTCGAGGGCTCTAAGCGTCTCTACGTCGAGATCGTTGGTGGGTTCGTCTAGCAGCAAAACATTTGCGCCTTGCTTTAGGAGTTTGGCGAGGTGCAATCGGTTACGTTCCCCGCCCGAGAGGTCCTTCACGAACTTCTGCTGGTCCGAGCCCTTAAAATTGAACCGGCCAATGTACGAGCGAGAAGGCACCTCGTAGGTGCCGATGCGGATGATATCGAGACCATCAGAGACTTCTTCCCAGACAGTCTTAGAGCCATCCAAATCGTCACGTGACTGATCGACGTAACCCAGTTGTACTGTTTCCCCAACGGTCACGCTCCCGCCATCGGGCTGCTCGTGACCCATAAGTAGGCGGAAGAGGGTGGACTTACCCATGCCGTTCGCGCCAATGATGCCAACGATGGCACCTTTTGGAACAGTGAACGACACGTTATCGAATAACAGGCGATCGCCAAATACCTTTCTCAGGCCTTCGACTTCAATGACCTTATCGCCGAGTCGTGGACCGGGTGGAATGTAGATTTCGTTGGTTTCGTTTCGTGTCTGAAAATCCTGAGAATTGAGTTCATCGAAGCGCGCCAGCCGGGCTTTATTTTTCGCTTGTCGACCTTTTGGATTCGAGCGAACCCACTCAAGTTCTGCCTTGATCGCTTTTTGCCGCGATGCCTCCTGGCGTTGCTCCTGTGCAAGTCGCTGGTCTTTGGCCTCAAGCCAGGTGGAGTAGTTGCCCTCGTAAGGTATGCCGCGTCCGCGATCCAGTTCCAGAATCCAGCCTGCGGCGTTGTCGAGGAAGTAACGATCGTGGGTGATCGCGACGACGGTGCCGGTAAAGCCCTCTAGAAAACGCTCCAGCCAGCCAACAGACTCCGCGTCTAGATGGTTAGTTGGCTCATCGAGGAGGAGCATGTCAGGCTCACTCAATAGCAGGCGAGCGAGTGCAACGCGTCGCTGTTCGCCGCCCGAGAGATTGGTGACGTCGGCGTCCCAGGGTGGGAGTCTCAAAGCATCTGCAGCAACATTGAGGCGCGTTTCAATGTTGTGCGCGTCAGTTGCCTGAATGGTGTCCTCGAGCCTCGCTTGCTCCTTTGCGAGTGCATCGAAGTCTGCATCTGGCTCGGCGTAAGCCGCATAGATCTTGTCTAGCCCGGCAAGCGCATCAATCGCCTCGGATAAGCCTTCCTCGACGTTTCCTCGCACATCCTTTTCCGAATTAAGTTGCGGTTCCTGAGCGAGGTAGCCGATCTTAATGCCTGCTTGGGGGCGGGCTTCGCCCTGAATATCGGTATCGATACCGGCCATGATTTTCAGCAGCGTCGATTTACCTGCACCGTTCAAGCCCAGCACACCGATCTTGGCGCCCGGAAAGAAGGAGAGCGAGATGTCTTTCAAGATTTCGCGCTTGGGAGGAACCACTTTACTGACGCGGTTCATGGAGTAGACGTATTGGCCTGATTTCCCGTGTTTGTTATCGCTCATTATGTAAAAGACCTCGGGGGGTACTAGTCGTTGCGGCTGCGAACTGAGCCACTCTCGGATTATCCGTTAGTTTACCTCTTCACTAATGCCTTAGGGAGACTCTCGTGCGGGTGGAGACTGAGTTTTTACGACTCACCCGAGCGTCATATTTATGTGGAACTATGCCCTGTCAGGTATTTGTCGTAGCAAGTGATCACCGGCTTTGCGACAAAGACATCGCAGCTTCACTAAAAAGCGACGAAGTCATTTGCATCTGAGCCTTCGTGGAAGAGGTGAATGGCTAGATAGGTACCGATTAGTTAGGTGAAGTGGTAGATAAACAGACACATAACGAGGGGATGCAAATGACACAAGAAAATTTACCCAACGAGCCTACAATTTAGTTTTGGTCAGGCGTTTTCTTGCCTGTCGAATACAAAGGACACAGCATTGTTGCCCACAATTCGAGCTGGACTTCCCGAATGACGATCTGGGTGGACGGTGTGGTCGTTTTCAGTAAAAGCAGCTGGAAGTTCATCTGCGAGCAGGACATTCAAGCAGGATCGGAGACGCTCGCTACCCGCTTTGGCTGGGCGAAACGCGGTTTTATATTCGAGGTATTCGACGGCGATACGCTTGTTGCGTCTGCGGACTACCCCACAGCATGGCAGCAGGTCCTCCCATTTGTGCTGTTAGGCATGGTTTTCGGGTTCTCAGTCGAGTACTTCAACTTGTTGGGTTGGGTAGGGACTCGCGGAAGAGGGTGAGTCGCTGCTCGTGCTTATTAAGTGCGAAGCTCGGGCAGTTTCACCCAGTCTCGCCAGCCTAAGGTGTGCTTGTTCAATGCTGTTTTACCGATAGTCCGCGGCCAATGCCGTAGTACTCAATGCCGATGTTGGCGAGGTAATTTGGATCGTAGAGATTACGCCCGTCCACAACAATCGGCTCAGAAAGGGCGCTCTTTATCGCCTCAAAGTCGGGCGACCAGAAGTTCTTCCATTCGGTGCAGACGACAAGGCAATCAGCACCCTCGAGCGCCTCGTCCTTGCTACTGACATAGGTCATATCGTCTCGCTCGCCATAGATGGCTTTGCAGACCTGCATGGCCTCGGGGTCGAACGCGCGTACTTTACCACCGCAAGACCAGATGTTCTCTAGTAAAAACCGGCAGGGCGCTTCGCGCATATCGTCGGTATTGGGTTTAAAAGCTAATCCCCAGACGGCAATTGTTTTCCCGGTCAGGTTGGCGCCGAGCCGCGCCATAACGCGTTCGGCCAGTTTGTTCTTTTGACGTTGGTTGGTGTCATGAACGGCCGTAAGAATCGATGCTTCGCAGCCCTCGGCATGCGCCAGGTGCTTCAGCGCGCGCACGTCTTTTGGAAAGCATGAGCCGCCGTAGCCAGCGCCTGGGTAGATAAAATGATAACCAATACGTGGGTCAGAGCCGATACCTTGCCGCACCAGTTCGATGTCGGCGCCCACGGTTTCAGCGATGTTGGCTATTTCATTGATGAAGCTAATCTTGGTCGCCAGCATGGCATTCGCTGCATACTTGGTCAGCTCGGCGCTTCGCGGGTCCATAAACATTAGTTTGTCGCGGTTACGATTGAAGGCGGCATACATGCGGCGGAATTCCTCGACGGTGTCATTTGATGTTATGCCGACGATGATGCGATCAGGACTTTTAGCATCGGCGACGGCAGAGCCTTCCTTCAGAAACTCAGGGTTGGAGCAGACCTCGAAGGGATGGTCGCGGCCATGTTGCACCATTCCTGCTGCGATGCGTTCTGTGACGGCATCCGCTGTACCGACAGGGACAGTCGATTTATTGATCACGACTTTTCGGCCGTTAATGTGCTCCGCGATGCCGTCAGCGACGCTCATTAGGTACTGTAGGTCTGGACTGTCATCGTCTCGAGGCGGTGTCCCTACGCAGATAAAGAGGAACTCGCTGCTTTCTACCGAGGTTTTCGTGTCGGTAGTGAAAGTAAGCAGTCCACCTTGGACTCCTCGGATAACCATCTCACTCAGGCCCGGCTCAAAAAAGGGCACTTCCCCCCGCTGTAGCCGCTCAACGCGGTCCGCATCGATGTCCATACAGATAACGCGATGACCCACATCGGCAAATACCGCGGCTTGTACCAAGCCGACATACCCACTTCCGAAAATACTGATGCGCATTTTGACCGCCCCTGTTATGAATCGTGAATATATTTCAGTTTTATGAATGAAATATGACAAGCCTCACAAAGCGGGAAAATGCAACTTTTTCCGCATTAAATTTGCGGAGTGATGGCGTTTACCCTGCAGCTGAAAGAGAGCTGCGCTATCATGTACCGCTTCACCGTTCGACCCGTATCACTAACATTACTTTGTTGGAGAACTTCTTCATGAACCAGGCAGCAAAAACCCCGACAGGGCATGGCTACACAGCTTCTCAGACTATTGCTTCATTCGATAATGAATTGTGGGAAGCAATGAGTTTGGAGACACAGCGGCAGGAAGAGCACATTGAGCTCATCGCTTCTGAGAACTATGCCAGCCCGCGTGTGCTAGAGGCTCAGGGCAGTGTACTGACCAATAAGTATGCGGAGGGCTACCCCGGCAAGCGATACTACGGTGGCTGTGAATTTGTTGACCGTGCGGAAGTTCTTGCTATCGAGCGCGCCAAGGTGCTGTTCGGTGCAGCCTATGCCAATGTTCAGCCACACTCGGGTTCGAGCGCAAACATTGCCGTGTTTCATGCGCTCCTACAGCCGGGTGGCACCGTGATGGGGATGAGTCTTGCAGATGGTGGGCACCTCACTCATGGCGCGGAAGTTAACTTCTCGGGCAAGATCTACAATGCGGTTCAATACGGCATCGATAATGCGACCGGTGAAGTCGATTACGACGAGCTTATGGCGATCGCGCTTGAGCACAAACCAAAGCTCATCATCGGTGGTTTCAGTGCTTACAGTCGCCTCATGGACTGGGGTAAGTTCCGCGAGATTGCTGATGCTGTCGGTGCTTACTTGCTTGTTGATATGGCGCACGTTGCTGGCTTGGTGGCTGCGGGGGTCTACCCAAACCCCATACCACACGCCGACGTTGTGACCACGACAACTCACAAGACCCTTCGCGGTCCGCGATCGGGACTCATTCTGGCGCGCGAGAACGAAGAGCTTCACAAGAAGCTGAATTCGGCCATTTTCCCCGGTGCACAGGGCGGCCCATTGATGCACGCTATCGCGGCGAAAGCCGTCGCGTTCAAGGAAGCAATGGACCCCTCGTTTGTCGATTATCAGAAGCAGGTGGTACAAAACGCCAAGGTTATGGCGGAGACCTTTGTCGCGCGCGGCTTTAATCTCGTCTCCGGTGGCACCGATAATCACCTCATGTTGCTCGATCTTCGCGACAAGGAGTATACGGGTAAAGATGCAGACGCCGCCTTGGGTCGCGCCTACATCACTGTTAACAAAAATGCGGTTCCAAACGATCCTCGGTCGCCGTTTGTAACTTCGGGTCTCAGACTCGGAACGCCTGCCATTACCACCCGTGGTTTTGCTGATGAGGAGACCCGTCAGTTAACCAACTGGATTTGCGACGTGCTCGAGGGCTTGGAGTCTGACAATCCAGAAGCCGTGATTGATACCGTTCGCGACAGTGTGAAAGCGCTCTGTGCGCGTTTTCCAGTCTACGCTGACCGATAGTGGTAAAGTACGCGGAGACTAATCATTAAGGTAGTTCCGAATGTTTTGCCCCTTTTGCGGTGCCGATGACACAAAGGTAATCGATTCCCGACTCGTGGCTGACGGTGGTCAGGTGCGCCGCCGCCGCGAGTGCGTCAGCTGTCGGGAGCGCTTCACCACTTACGAGGCTGCTGAGCTGGTGATGCCACGTGTGATCAAGCAAAACGGGAGTAGAGAGCCTTTTGACGAAGATAAATTGCGCGCAGGCTTGCAGCGCGCCCTCGAAAAGCGCCCTGTGGCAGTCGAAGCTGTTGAAAATGAACTTGCACAGATAAAAAATCGCCTGCGTGCCACCGGTGAGCGCGAACTAGATTCCCGCGTATTGGGTGAGCTTGTCATGGAGGCGCTGAAGCGACTCGATCAAGTGGCCTATGTGCGTTTTGCATCCGTTTACCGAAGCTTTGAGGACCTCTCAGAGTTCCGAGATGCCATCGCATCGCTCGAAGCTGACCCACAGACCTAAAGAATCGTGAGCTACTCAGATGAGCATTTGATGCGTCTCGCTATCGAGACCGGTCGACGCGCTCGCGTGTGGTCATCACCCAATCCTGCGGTCGGCTGCGTCATCGTAAAATCCAACGAAGTTCTCGCAACAGGGTTCACGCATCCAACCGGTCAGGCGCACGCCGAGGTTCACGCGCTCTCCCAAGTCCCAGATGCAATGGGCAGCACTGTTTTCGTGACGCTCGAGCCTTGTGCGCACACCGGTCTGACGCCTCCCTGTACAGAAACGCTCATTGACGCCGGTATAGCGCGGGTGGTGATTGCCTGCATTGATCCCGATGAGCGTGTTGCCGGGAGAGGGGTAGAGCAGCTCCGCTCGGCGGGAATCGATGTGACGCTCGGCGTGTGTGAATCCGAAGCAGCGGATGAGCTTGCTGGTTTTTTCCTGAGGCTCAAGCGTGGTTATGGACGTGTCACTGTGAAGATGGCGATGTCGGCTGACGGCCGCACGGCAATGGCCTCGGGGGAGAGTCAGTGGATTACTGGCGAGGAAGCGCGGGCAGACGTACAGGCGTGGCGGGCCTGCTCGGATGTCATAGTGACGGGGAGTGGCACCGTGTCAGCTGATGATTGCTCGTTGACGCTCAGGCCCTGTGATAACCGCCTCGACTCAGACGATTGGGAAAGAGCGATGATGACGCCAACCCCAAGAGCAGTCATCGATACCAACGCCAGCACTCCCGCATCGGCTAATGTTGTCGCTGGAGTTACGCCAACCACCCTGTTCACAAGGGAGGGCGCATCTCTGGATTCATCTATGCCAGGCAATGTTTTCCAGGTGCCGATAGCCAGCAGCGCTGGCGGTTTGGATGTGCGTCAGGCTCTTCAAAAACTCGGAGAGCAGGGTGCAAACGAGATTCTTGTTGAGGCCGGCCCAACATTGGTTGGTGCGCTAGAGCAGGAGAACTTGATTGACCAGTGGCTGATTTACATGGCGCCTGTGATGTTGGGTTCTGATGCCCGACCGACTCACCACGCCGTATTTAACTCACTTGGACAAGCAAATCGCTATTCAATTTCGGCTCACGACCTGATTGGAGATGATTTGCGTATTATTATGCGCCAGGTTGCTGAGGGCTGACGAACGCCCCTAGCTAACAACACTTTCCCAAGGAAAAGAAATGTTTACCGGAATCATACAAGCCGTTGGCGAAGTGGCTGCACTTGAGCAGTCGGGCGGCGATCTTAAATTGCGGATCAAGACGGGCAAGCTACCGTTAGCTGATGTTCAGTTGGGCGATAGCATTGCAACCAATGGTGTCTGCCTCACCGTGACTGAGCTCCCAGGCGACGGCTACTGGGCTGATGTTTCTAATGAAACGCTCTCTCTGACCTCGCTCAAGCAAATTTCAATCGGTAGTGCGGTGAATTTAGAGAAGTCTTTGACGCCCACTACCGCGCTTGGAGGCCACTTGGTCAGTGGTCATGTCGATGGTCTTGGTACGGTGGTTGCACTTAGCCGGGATGCCCGATCCTGGCGCGTGTCAATCGAAGCACCGGCGGATCTGGCGCGCTACATTGCGCCCAAAGGCAGTATTTGTGTCGACGGGACCAGTCTCACGGTGAACTCTGTGTCAGGTGCTCGTTTTGAACTCAATATCATTCCTCAGACGTGGAACGAAACCGTTTTCAGCGAATACGCGGTGGGCACCGAGGTTAATCTCGAGGTGGATATCATCGCACGCTATTTGGAGCGCTTGCTCCAGTCGGGCGTTGTTCCGACCTCAGAGGGTATTACCTTGGATACGTTGAAGAGTGCGGGGTACCACAGTGATTGATTCAGTACCGCCCGTTTCAGCAGACCAGCTCATCAGCGAATTCCGCCACGGTGAGATGGTCTTATTGGTCCTCGATCAGAGTGATGGGGAGCAGACAGCTGTCGTTGCTATGGCAGCCGAATACTGCGAGGCCGATCATATTACATTCATGGCGCGCAAGGCCCGCGGGCTGGTGAGCTTGGCCCTCACAGAAGAGCGTTGCGAGCAGCTGAACTTGCCGCCTATGGTCGATCCCGCCACCTCGGGAGCCGTAAAGCTCTCCATTGAGGCGAGCACAGGTATCGAGACAGGTATCTCGGCAGCAGATCGCGCGCGTACGGTTCATGTTGCAGTGGCGCCTGATGCTACGCCTTCAGATTTGGTGCAGCCAGGTCATATATTCCCGGTAGCCACGCTGACGGGCGGGGTGCTGATTAGAACCGGCGCCGCAGAAGCAGGAGTCGATTTAGCAACGCTCGCGGGGTTAACGCCTGCAGCCGTAGTTGCCGAAGTATTGGATGAGAGCGGCGATCTTGCGAACGCCGCTGCTTTGGTCGACTTCGCGGATAAACATAATCTTACGGTTGGGCGTGTTACAGACCTTGTTGATTACCGCCTAAATCATTATCGAACCGTCGATCTGATTCGCAGCGGCACTATCACGACACGTCATGGTGATTTCATGTTGTCGGTTTATCAGGAGAGCACGCAAGGTCACGTTCACATGGCGCTCAGTGTCGGTGATATTCGTGTCGACATGCCGACCTTGGTTCGTGTGCACACAACGGCATCCATACGAGATCTCTTGTCAGTGACATCCGCTGAGCAAGTCTCTTGGTCGATTCAAGACAGTCTCAGACGCGTTGCCGCCGAGGGAAGTGGTGTGGTGGTCCTGATTAACAAAGAAGAATCCGATGCCGACTTATTAGCTCAGGTGGACGCTGTGCTCGGCGCTGATTTGCCGAATGATTCGCAGCAACGGAGTGTCGGCTACTCGCAGGTAGGTATGGGCGCGCAAATTTTACGTGATTTGGGCGTTGGTAAAATTCGACTTATGGGTGCGCCCGTGAAGTACAATGCGCTCGAAGGCTTCGGACTCGAAGTCGTTGAGTTCGTGGAGCCAGGGGCTGTGGCCTCGGGGCAGTGAGGAGAGAAAGGTATGGCGTCAAATACAATTACGACGACTGAGGGTCAGCTCAGTGGTGTTTCTGGGCGGTTTACGCTGGTCGTTGGCCGGTGGAATAGTTTTGTTGTGGAGCACCTACTCGAGGGCGCGATCGATACGCTCAAGCGTCATGGCATCAGCGAAGATCAACTTCACGTTGTCAGAGCACCTGGTGCCTTCGAAATACCGATGGTTTGTCAGGCGGTGGCAAAGCGTGGTGATTGCGACGCGATTATTGCGCTCGGCGCAGTTATCCGCGGCGGCACCCCTCATTTTGAGCACGTCGCCGGAGAATGCACCAAAGGCATTGCGCAGGTGTCACTGGACTCGGGTGTTCCTATTGCTTTTGGGGTGCTCACGGTCGATTCGATTGAGCAAGCAATCGAGCGCTCAGGCACGAAGGCAGGTAACAAAGGCGCTGAGGCCGCCATAAGTGCACTTGAGATGGTGAGCCTTCTGGGTGCGTTGAAAAGCTAATGACCTCAATTAATGTGCTCGCCGCTCAACGTCGGCGAGCTCGTCACTTTTGTATACAAGCGCTCTATCAGTGGTCAATGACCGGGGCGACGGCCTCATCGATTGAGGCAGAGTTCCTCACTGACAATGATTTTACAAACGTCGATACCGAATACTTCAATGAAATGTTAGTCGGTATCACCCGCCGGGCCAACGAGCTAGATGGCATCTTCTCACCGTTTCTCGATCGCGAGCTCGATATGCTCGATTGCATTGAGCGCAATTTGCTCCGACTCGGCACGTTTGAGTTGTTAGATCGGATTGATGTGCCTGCGAAGGTCACGCTCAATGAAACGGTTGCGCTGGCTAAAAAGTTTGGTGCGACGGACTCCTATCGCTACGTCAATGGTGTGCTGGATCAGGTCGGATTGAAGCTACGTGCGCAAGAACTGGCTGAGCACTAACGTAGCCGTTGTGGGTGAGTTCGATGTCATCACTCGCTACTTCTCCTCCCTTGGCTCGGGAGAATTTGTCGATCTTTCGGTAGGTGACGACGCGGCTGCGCTCACCGTCCCTCCTAACTCGGAATTGATTGTCTCAACCGACAGCTCGGTGCTCGATACTCACTTCACTGATGATGTGTTCCCCGAAGATGTTGGCTATAAAGCAGTCGCATCGGCTGTGAGTGATCTAGCGGCGATGGGAGCTGAGCCGCTCGGCATGACGCTGGCGCTTACTATGCCGTCAGTCGATGATCTGTGGCTGCACGGGCTCTCGCAGGGTCTGGCACGTGGCTGTCACGAGTATCGTTTGCCTTTGGTAGGTGGCGACACCACCCGAGGCCCATTGTCGCTTACGCTCACCGTAATGGGGTTTTGTCCTCGCGGTGAAAAGCTATTGCGGTCAGAGGCGAGGGTAGGCGATAAGATTTGCGTAAGTGGTTGTCTGGGTGACGCAGCATTCGGCCTTTCCGTCATGCAAGGTAACTACCGTGGATCAGAGGTCGATGTTGATGATCAGGAGTACCTTGTCGGTCGCTTTACCCATCCGAAAGCCCGACTCGATTTAGGATGTCGGCTGCGACAACACGCAACGAGCTGTATCGATCTGTCCGATGGGTTGCTCCAGGATGCGGCGCATGTGGCCAACGCCAGCGGCGTGCGCTTTAGTATTCACTCCGCCGCCATTCCACTTTCAACAGCGCTTGTATCGGCCGTGGGTGAAGCGCTGGCGCTCGAATATGCTCTCAGCGGTGGTGAGGACTATGAGCTACTTTTCACCCTACCACCTGATAGTGATGTTCCTGACGAGGTTAGCGTCATAGGAGCCGTCGAGACAGGTGAGGGCGTTTATTGCGATGTCATGTCGCGGGAGCAAGGCTATGACCATTTCCACTGAGGCCGGCCGACTACCCGTGTTAGTCGCTACGTTTTTTGGTGCAGGTTTCTCGCCGGTGGCGCCTGGGACAGTGGGAAGCCTCGCTGCATTGCCGCTCGCTTTTGCCCTTCTGCATATGGAGGTCGTCTCAGCGACCTTAATCGTGAGCAGCCTCTACTTTTTGGGTCTCTGGTCGGCAAATCAACTGGAGAAAGTCTCTGGCCAGCACGACGCTCAGATGATTGTGATTGATGAGGTCGTCGGCTTGTGTGTGAATGCTTTACTACTCAGTTGGTGGTTTCTGGGAGCAGCTGATCCCTATTTACTACTGCTCCTCAGCTTCCTGAGCTTTCGCTTGTTTGATGTCGTAAAGCCATGGCCTATCGGCTGGATCGATAGGACGGTCGGTGGTGGGTTCGGTGTGATGATCGATGATCTGGTCGCAGCGTTGATGGGAGTTTTGGCCGTCGCAGGAGGCTATTTCATCCTGGTGCTCTCCCCGATCTAAATAAGCGCGCCAGCGATGAACTGACTGAAGTGAGTTAACGGCGAGCGGCGGTCGTTTTAAAAAGAGCGATGCACCATGAGGTGGCCCAGCTGCTGTAGCTCTGACGCTGCATCACCAAACTCATTCAGTGCGTCTATGGCCTCGGAGAGCAATGTTTCTGCATAGTCTCGTGCTCCCTCGATGCCCATTGAGGCAACGTAGGTCGACTTCTCAGCATCGATATCTTTCCCAGCTGTCTTTCCAAGCTCCTCGGATGTTGCGGTCACATCGAGTACATCGTCCATGACTTGAAACGCAAGGCCGATCCGCTGTGCAAAGGTGTTAAGGGATACTTGCTGTACATCAGTTGCATTCGCACATATTGCGCCCGCTACAACAGAGGCCTCAATGAGGGCGCCGGTTTTTCGCGTGTGGACTTGTGCAAGTTCGGCTGGAGCGAGTGATTGGCCTTCCGCTGCAATATCCATGGCTTGACCGCCCACCATCCCATCGAACCCCACCGATTTACTGAGCAACTTAACCAGTTGGACTTGTTGCAGTGGCGTCAGGTCGGGTGTATCGACAATCCACTCAAAAGCGAGTGCCTGTAGCCCGTCGCCGACGAGAATGGCCGTAGCCTCGTCATAGGCTTTGTGGACTGTGGGTTTTCCACGACGCAGGTCATCGTCGTCCATCGATGGTAGATCATCGTGAATCAGAGAGTAGGTATGGAGAAACTCGATGGCCTCGCCAGCTCGGGCGGCCGAGGGTAGCTCAGAACCGGCAATCACCGAAGAGGTCATTCTGCATAAACGACTGCGAAGCTGTTTGCCCGGGTTGGACAGCGCGTAGGTCAGCGCCTCATCGAGTCGCGAATCACTGCAGTCGATAGGGGAGGACAGTTTTCGACCTGATGTATCCATCTGGGTGTCTCTGTCCTAACTTTCGGTATTGCCTGATACGGTTTCTATCCGCTGCTCAGCCTGCTCGAGCGCCGTTTGCGCCGCTTGCGCAATCTTCATCCCGGATTCATAGACAGCAAGCGCGTCTTCGAGCTCAATTGATGGGTCTTCAAGCCGTTTGACTAGCGCTGAAAGCTCGTTAATTTGTTCGCTGAGTTTTTTATCGGTCGTTTCGTCGCTCATGATGCCACCGCAGTTTTCGCTGCGCTGAGTTTACCGTGACTTGCACCGGCTTTGGACAAAATATCATCACAGCTCAGACCTGCATCAGCGCGGGTCTCACCTTGGCTAGCATGATCGATAAATCGATCATCAATCGCCACATGACGAATCTCGATGTCTAATCCTTGTTCGGTGAGGAATTCAGCAACCGCACTTCCCGCACCGCCGGCAACAACATTCTCTTCAACCGTGATCAGCAGGGAGTGTGTCTCCGCTAGCTCACAAATCAGGTCGGTATCGAGCGGTTTTACCCATCGCATGTCGGCAACTGTTGCGTTCAGCGTCTCGGCTGCCTTTTCTGCTTCGGTCAGCAGTACGCCGAAGTTGAGAATCGCAATGTCACGGCCTTCTCTTACGATTTGCCCTTTGCCAATCTCAACGCCAATGAGCTCGGGTTCGATACGCACACCGATACCTTCTCCACGAGGGTATCTTACCGCCGTGGGACCTTTGTGATTGTAAGCGCTCACTAACATTTGGCGGCAGTCGTTTTCGTTACTGGGGGCCGCAATGATGAGGTTGGGTATGCAGCGCATGTAACTTAGATCAAAGGCGCCGTGATGCGTGGCTCCGTCTTGACCTACCAGGCCAGCACGATCAATGGCGAAGGTGACGTCTAAATTTTGCAGAGCGACATCGTGGATCAATTGATCATAGCCGCGTTGTAAGAACGTGGAATAGATTGCAACAACAGGCTTCAATCCATCGCAGGCCATACCGGCCGCGAGCGTGATTGCATGCTGCTCGGCAATGGCAACGTCATAGTATCGGTCAGGGTAGTTGGCTGCAAAGCTCACCATACCTGAGCCCTCACACATTGCAGGTGTGATTCCAGCCAGCAGCGGGTCAACTTCCGCCGTGTCACAAAGCCACTGACCAAATACGTCTTGGTATTTGGGGGGGGTTGGTGCTGCCAGTGACGCCTTCTCCACTTCTTTTTTGGGTTCTATTTTACCCAGTGCGTGGTAACCAACCGGGTCTTCCTCTGCAGGGGTGAACCCCTTGCCTTTGATCGTACGAATATGAAGAATCTGGGGGCCGTTCAGCGATGAAACACGCTTAAGCACTTCTACCAGTGACGGCAGGTCGTGACCGTCTAGGGGGCCGATGTAGTGCCAACCCAATTCCTCAAACAATGTGCCGGGAGCGACCATACCTTTCATATGCTCTTCGGTACGCTTTGCTAAATCCCAAGCAGGTTTGACGTGCTCCAATAGCTTCTTCGAGGTTTCTCTCAGCGTCAGGTAGGTTTGAGTTGCCCAAATTCTGGCGAAATAACTGGCGAGGCCACCCGTGTTGTGACCGATAGACATCTGGTTGTCGTTGAGGATTACCAACATATTGGGGCGTTCGTGCCCAGCATGTGCCAGTGCCTCAAAAGCCATACCGCCAGTGATGGCACCGTCTCCGATAACGGCAACAACCTTGCGATCAATGCCTTGCTGTCTTGCTGCTAGCGCCATACCCATGGCGGCTGAAATACTTGTAGAGGAATGGCCAACACCGAAGGTATCGTAGTCACTCTCGCTCCGCTTAGGGAAGCCACTTAATCCGCCTTTTTGCCGCATGGACCCCATACGGTCTCTTCGACCAGTGAGTACTTTGTGTGGGTAGCATTGGTGGCCCACGTCCCAAACAATACGATCGTCCGGGGTGTTAAAGACGTGGTGTAGGGCAACCGTCAGCTCTACAACGCCCAACCCAGCTCCGAAGTGACCGCCTGTTGTTGATACGGAATAGAGAAGAAATTCACGCAACTCATCGGCGAGCGTTACGAGCTCGTCGCTGCTGAGCGCGCTGATCTCCCCGTGCACGGCGTTGATACGGTCTAAAAACGGTGTCTGCGGTGCCGTTGTTGGAAGCTGATCAAAATTCATTTTGACACTATACCTGTAATTTCTTTTTTACGCTCATTTGACAGTGCGGTAGCTTACGCCGTCAACAAATGAAGCCCGTCTTATTCATTTTATTGTCATCTCGCCAGAACCAGCTTTAGATATCAAATTGCTTCCGCAGCCGCTCAAGTTCTTTGCGCTGATGCTTCCCAGGTTTTTGCGTTGGTCTTGCGACAGCGCCGCCGGCGGCTTTTCTAGCTTGTGCTTCTCGTTCCCGCTTTTCGATGCTAGCTGCGGTCTCTTCGTACAGCTCGCGAGCTGCCGGTGCAGGTCCTCGTTGCGCGCTTAAGCTACGCACGACGATTTCTTTTTCATCCCATCCCTGTTTGATGACTAAGGTTTCACCAACAGAGATCTCTCGCGACACTTTGACTCGCTGCCCATCCAAGTGAACCTTCCCGCCCTCAATGGCTGTTTTAGCAATCGACCGTGTTTTGAAAAAGCGGGCCGCCCACAGCCACTTGTCTACGCGTATACGATCCATTAGCAAGCGCCGCCCTTGCGCAAGCTTGCGCCGAGCTGCTCAAAATTAGTTACCGCAAGAGAGGACATCGGGATGCGTTTTGGGCGCGTGCTATCCGGGTGGCAAATAGCTATCGATCTCTCTATGCCAAAATCGATCGCGGCTGAGAGCACCGCGGGTGAATCATCGAAGAAGAGTGTTGAGGCCGGCCTAAACTTCAACTCAGCCTGAAGTTCTCGCCAAAAGTTTGGCGACTCCTTGGCATGGCCTAATGAATGGCTGCTAATGGTGCGATCGACCAAATCCGTGATTCCTGTGATCTCGTGTTTCAGACGCACGATGTCGGGGTGTGCGTTGGTCACAATGGTCGACCTCACATCGCTGTCGCGCAAAGCATGAAGGAATTCTTTGGCAAAGGGTAACCACCTGATCCCACTAGCATAGGCTCGCGAGTGCTCAATAATGCTGTAGCCGTATTGCTGACTCCAAAAATCAGTCGAGTACCAATTCAAGGTGCTCGCAACACTTTTGAATAGCGGTTCAAACTTCGCCACGGTTTGCTCGATACTAATGTCATGGATTGACGCGTATTTTTCGTGGATGCGATGCCCCCAAAAGTCATTATCAAAGGCGAGATCCAGCAGTGTCCCGTCCATATCCAACAGCACGTAGTCAATTTCTGTCCAATCTACCGCTTCAAGATAGGCACCATTGCCGGTCTTGTGCGTCATGTGGTGGTAGTCTTCTGTCATGTGGTGGCTTCAGTCGAATAACAACGAGAGTTTAAGCGCTTTTCTGAGCGAACGTGATGTGGAGCTCGTTCCGCTACTGACATCGCTGCTAGAAATAGTCGATGAGGCAGCCGCTCTTGCACGCAGTTTTTACGAAAAAGTCGATGAACTGGAGGTTGTCCGAAAGGGCGACGCTACGCCCCTGACCGACGCAGATACCGCACTCCATCTCTTGCTGTGCAAGCGACTGGAGGCACTATCGCTGGCGATACCAATTTTGTCAGAGGAATCGGAGGGAGCCGACATAGCTGACCGTCTTAGCTGGCCCGCTTGCTGGGTGGTAGACCCACTTGATGGGACCAAAGAGTTTATAGAAAAGACTGATCAATTCACCATCAATATTGCACTGGTCCTCGACGGGGTATCTGAGTTGGGGTTGATCTCCATTCCATGTCGTAAAGAACATTGGCTCGGTGTGGTTCAGAGCGGCGCTGCGGTCTTTCCGGAAGGCGAGGGTCTAGATGGTTCGGTTGTGAACGTGCAGGGTCTGAACGGGAATCAGCCTTTGGTCATGCTCGCGAGTCACAGGCACTCACCGAAACGCGTACAGGCACTATTGGATTGCTTGTCGTCGCATTTTGGTGAGGTAGAGCGTCGCAATTCTGGCAGTGCCGTAAAGTTTTGTGATGTGGCTGCCGGAAACGCGGATGTTTACCCCCGCACCTCCGCCTGTAGCGAGTGGGATGTCGCAGCGGGCGATGCTTTGGTTCGTGCAGCGGGTGGTCGCGTCACCAAGTTTGACGGTGAACCGATCAAATACAATCAGCGGTCATCCTTACTGGCTGAGTCATTTATCGCGGGTGGTGATGCGTGTGTTGATTACGCAGCTATTTTTAATGCCCCGGGTTTTAGTGACCGAGGCTAAAGTGCTGGCCTCTGGCAGCTCGCCTGAAACCGTTAGGAAAATTCGTGCTTGCTTGATAAACAACAACATGCGTTGATTATAAAAGCTGTGCTTGGGGGAGCATGCGCATGACAACAGAGCTGAATCAGCCTGCCGCTAACGAGCCAATGACGCCCGAAATGCGATTGTCATTGATGATCGAGCGCCATCGGGCCATCGACCAGGAGTTGATTGATCTCCAGGCGCATCCTTGGGGTGATCGAGTGCTGATTCAGCGCATGAAAAAAGAGAAGTTGCGCCTGCGCGACGGAATCGAGCGCCTCAAAGATGATTTGATCCCTGATCTAGATGCCTGACGCGCTGTTAGAGCCGGATTCCTTCGCACCGCAGTAATATTTTTTTGTTCTGTAGGCCACCTGAAAATCCGGTCAGGGCGCCGCTCACACCCACGATGCGGTGGCAGGGAATGATGACAGGAATCGGGTTTCGACGCACCGCCCCACCTACGGCGCGTGACCCCGTTGGTTTTCGCAGGCGCTCCGCAATGTCGCGGTAGGAGCACATCACGCCCCACCCTATGGCTTGGAGTTCGCGCCAGACGCTCAGTTGGAACGCCGTACCTTTCGGTTTAATCGGAACCGAGAACTCGGATCGCTGGCCACTGAAAAACTGTGAGAGTTCATCGGCGGCTGTCGTCAGTATGGCGGGCTCTGATCGGGTAGTGCTGCTGAGCACTTTGTGGGCCCCCTCCCAATTGAGTTCTATCAAGCAGTCCGCTTCACTGACGAGCTGCAGGTCCCCGAGAGGGCTTTCCATCGCTAGCGCATGAAGGGTCATTAGTTTAGCTACGCGTCATCGGAGAATTTTTGGGTGTGCATGACCAGCAATACTAGGCTGAGAGCGAGGAGCGTATATTGACCCGTGACCAGAAAGCTACCACCCAATGCCAGCGGGTGAGTCAATACAGAAGGTAGGCAGATGATGGCACTCAAAACGAGGCTGAGACGCTGATAACCCATGAGTCCGAGGGAGACCAATAGAAACAGAACGCCTCTCGCCGCTTCAGAAAGGCTCAGGATGTCCAGCGAGACAACCCACAGCTGCCCGATAAGGCCTGCACCGATAACCACTGCAAGGCACACCGCAACCAATCTGAGCTTTGTGTACATATCCGTTTGCGACCTCGCACGTGAATGCATCTGAGTAGCACGTGAATAAAAGAAACCGTATACCATATCCGTCCATGATCAGCCTGCTAATCTCCCGCTTACGCCTTCACCAATGACTTCCATAGAACTCAATGAATTAGAGCTAGAGCTGCGCCGCCGGCTGACGCCGGTTCTGGACTCGGGCGTTCAGCTCACTGTGGTTGAGACAGTCGACTCGACGAATGCGCAATTGAAAGCACAGGCTGTGGCAGCTAACCAGACTTTGCTGCTGGCTCGTGAGCAAACGGCGGGTGTTGGGCGCCGCGGCAGTCTCTGGCAGAGTCCGCCCGCCGGTAATCTGTATTTGTCCTACTGCGTCCACTCGGACCGCCCGCTCACCGAGCTGAGTTTGTGGTCACTGGGTGTGACGGTCGCTGTTGCCGATGCGCTGGAACGGGAGTTGTCGCTTGAATTCAAAATCAAATGGCCCAATGACCTTTATCTTCAAGGCAAGAAAGTCGGTGGCGTGCTGTTGGAGACGGTGAATCTACCCGGCAATGATTTTGCCGTGGTGATTGGGGTTGGACTCAACGTCGCATCGCACCCTGACCCCGCGTTATTGCACCGCCCCGTGACCTGCATTAGCAAGCACACTGATAGGTCAGTTGACCTGCCGATGGTCGCTGCTTTGGTGTCAGCTGCACTGGTCGACATGTGCCGTTTGTCCGATGCTGCCCTGCGGGCCCGGCTCATTTCGTCTTGGCCAAGCCGAGACATACTCTTAAATCAGTCAGTGGCTGTGCCGGCCTTGGGAGAGGGTTTGGGTATTGCCCGCGGTCTTTCGCACGACGGCGGTCTGCAGGTAGAGTTCGCGGGGAAGATAAGAACTGTTTATGCCGGTGAGGTGAGTCTCGGTCATGTTGATACTCAATGAGCACTGTTGATATGCGAATCCTCGTGGATGCTGGAAATACCTCGACCAAGTGGCAATTGCGCAGTAATGGTGATCCCGTCGCTGGCGGACAAGGTGACCTGCGCGCTCTCAGTGAATGGGTCGCAGCGCTCGATGACTCTGAGCAATACGCGGTTGCCGTATCGTGTGTAAAGGATGACACCTATGCGCAGCAGATTGGGCGAGCGTTTAAATCTTTGAGTAGTACCACGCTTCACTTTGTGAAAAGTTCAGCCACATTTGCTGGTGTTCGCAATGCGTATGATGAGCCGCAACGTTTGGGTGTGGATCGATGGCTTGCCCTGCTAGCCATTAA
>PKCZ01000055.1 GCA_002862405.1 Pseudomonadota bacterium | reverse complement strand
TGACTGCCCGTGCTACCTGATGTTTCCAAGCCTTCGAGAAACCTGTGCGTGAGAAACGGGTAGCCAGTCGAGAACGATGCGTCCCAAGCCGCTTTGGGTAAATCATTAACGCTTGGGTATAGTCGAAGTTCCACGCTGGAGAGTCTGGCTAGTGTTCAGGGCTTATACGGATAGAGTGGCGTAGTGTCCCAATAGACCAACCGCCACGATTAAACCAATCCACTTACTCTCGTTAAAGGCTTGAAAGCAGGTTTCGCGCGACCGATCGCTGATAAGTCGCTGGTGCCTGACAAACAGCGCAGCGACGACGGCAATCGATAGGAAGTAAATAACGCCCAGATTAAAACTCACGCCGGTCGCTAGGAAACACAGCAAACACACTACCTGCAGCCCCAAAATGATTCGCGTATCCGCTTCACCAAACAGTATGGCTGTCGACTTGATACCCACCTCGAGATCGTCCTCTCGATCAACCATGGCGTACTGCGTGTCATAGACCACGACCCATAAAAGGTTTGCGAGGAACAACCACCACAGCCCAGCCGGCATCGTCGCCGTGGCGGCTGCGAAGGCCATGGGAATGCTCCAAGAGAAGGCCATGCCGAGGACGACTTGTGGTAGGTGGGTGAGGCGCTTCATGAATGGATACACGATGGTTAGCGCTGCGCCAATGAACGATAGTTGTACGGTGAGCCAGTTAATTTGCATCACCAGCCACAATGCAAGCCCCAGTAACCCAAACAACAAACAGAGAGCTTCAATAACCGATACTTCACCGGTCACCAGAGGTCGGTTCCGGGTTCGCTCAACAAAGCCGTCCAACTTTCGATCGGTGAGGTCATTGGTGGTGCACCCTGCCGATCGCATAACGAAGGCGCCGACAAAAAAAGTGAACATCAGGAAGGGCGTTGGGGGCCCCTCGGACGCAATGATCAGACCCCAGAGTGCGGGTGCGAGCAATAGGTAAGTCCCAATGGGCTTGTCAAATCGAATCACCCGCAGGAGCGCGCTGAGTTTTTGTCGTGTTAGGGCTATTGCTGACAAGGGGTCATCCAAAAAGGTTCATGTGGGCGATTATACGTGTACAAAGGCTTCGTGTGCGCGAGTCCAACGCGACTCAATCTGTTCTGCCCGTTTGGGGTCGTCCCGTACTAGCTCCTCGGCGACAGTTTGCGCAGTCTCCAGAAGCGCTTCGTGCTCGGGAAGTCGAGCGACTCGGAATGATGACAGCCCGGTCTGTCGTGTTCCCAGCACTTCCCCGGGTCCGCGAATGCTCAGATCTTTCTCGGCGATAACGAACCCGTCTTGTGATTCCCGCATGACCGCAAGACGCTGCTTGGCTGTTTGGCTCAGGGGTGATTGATACATCAACAAGCAATGGCTCTCTATGGCACCGCGGCCTACTCGCCCGCGCAATTGATGCAGTTGGGCGAGCCCAAAGCGCTCCGCATTTTCGATAATCATCATGCTTGCATTGGGGACATCCACACCGACCTCAATAACGGTTGTTGCGACCAGGATATCAATGCGATTTGCGGCAAAGGCGGCCATCATCTCCGCTTTCTTCTCAGCACTGAGTCGCCCGTGTAAGAGACCTACTCTCAGGTCCGTTAAGACTTCGCTCAGTTGCGCTGCGGCTAGTTCAGCCGCATTTGCCTGCAATGCGTCACTCTCTTCAATCAAAGCGCAGACCCAGTACGCCTGGCGCCCCTCTCTGCATGCAGCGCCAAGGCGGTTAATCACCTGTTGTCTGCGCGCCGTATCAATCAACACCGTCGTTATGGGTTTTCGCCCGGGTGGAAGCTCGTCAATCACCGAGCAGTCCAAGTCCGCGTACGCCACCATCGACAGTGTTCTTGGTATGGGGGTGGCGGTCATGGTCAGCTGATGGGGGGTGATGTCATCTTTTCCCCGGCGGGTAAGTGACAGCCTCTGATTGACGCCAAAGCGGTGCTGCTCATCGACCAGCACCAGGCCAAGTGATGCGAATGACACGTGGTCCTGAAACAACGCGTGCGTACCGACCACGATGTCAACCTCGCCCTTTTCAACCACTGCCAGCGCCTCGCGTCT
Source organism: Pseudomonadota bacterium (assembly GCA_002862405.1). Taxonomy (GTDB): domain Bacteria; phylum Pseudomonadota; class Gammaproteobacteria; order Pseudomonadales; family Halieaceae; genus Luminiphilus. The sequence continues at coordinate 27,562 of PKCZ01000055.1, read as the reverse complement.
CGCCTTGCCTTTGATTTGGCCGGTTAGCCACAGCACTTTGACCCCTAAGGGTTCGAACCATTGGTTAAAGCCACGAAAATGTTGCTCGGACAGGAGCTCAGTGGGTGCCATCAATGCCACTTGATGTCCCGCCTCCACCATGTGCGCGGCGCTGATGGCCGCTACTAACGTTTTGCCTGAACCAACGTCACCCTGAAGCAGTCGTAACATCGGTGTGGGCTTTTTTAGGTCCTCGACAATTTCGGAGCAAACCCGGGTTTGTGCGCCGGTAAGTGAGAACGGCAGGGTTTCGATGATGGCTCCGGCGATTTTGCTACCTTCTGCTGCTCTTGCAGACTGCAGTTGCAATGTTCTCGCGCGTCGGGACAAGATCGAAATTTGGTGTGCGATAAGCTCCTCGCTCGCTAGACGGAGTTGCGCAGGGTGTCGTCTCTCAAGAATGGCCTGCGTGTTCACGCCCGCAGGTGGTTGGTGTATCAGGGCGATAGCCTCTGCCATGGACGGCCCGTCCTTTAACCATCCCAGCAGCAAATCGTCTGGTGGGTTTTGCTCGAGGTAGGTCAATGCATGTCGAGTGAGATTACGCAGCGTGCTTTGACCCATGCCCTCGGTCGTTGGATAAACAGGAGTCAGAGCATCTTCTAGCGCTGTTTCTCGCTCACCCACCTGATATTCGGGATGTGCGAACTCCGGCTGACCTCCAATGAGGCGCGGTTGCCCGAAGAGGGTGATGATCTCACCAACCTTGAGTTGGAGGGCTTGCGCGCGGCGATAATGAAAAAAGCGCAGCGTTGTGAGACCGGTTCCATCGTCTACTTTGACGATAAGCGTAGGTCTGCGACCTCTGGCAATGCCGGATGCGCGTATGGTGCCTCTGACGACGGCGTCCATGCCCTCACGCAGTTCGCCAATCGCAGTCAGGCGAGTTTTATCCTGATAACGCAAGGGAAAATGAAATAGCATGTCTTCTATGGTGCGAAGACCCATAGCGTTCAGCTTTTCAAAAACCTTTGGGCCTACGCCCTTGAATTGCTGCAGCGGCAGCTGAAGAATGTCGGTCGGCACAGTACGTTTCGTCTTGGTGGCTAAATGATAATAGCGGCATGAAGGTAGGCAGGTGAAGACTCCACAGGTAATGGTCATAGGCTTTGGCGATCTTGCTCGGCGCTTGGTGCCAAAGCTGAGCTGCGTCGCGGAGATCGTTGGGGTCTCTCGTCGACCAGAGTTACTGCCAGATGGAGTCACGGCGGTCTTTGGGGATTACACGCAAAGGGACACCTTGGCAGAAGCGGCGTCACTGACACCCGACGTGGTTATTTTTACGCCTGTGCCAGCAAGCCGTGATCTCGAAGGATATCGGCTGGGCTATGCTCAGGCGGCACGTAATATCTGTGAGGCGGGCGTCTTAACACACGCTGAGCGCGCCATTTTCGTGTCGTCAACTCGGGTTTACGCCGAGAAGGCAGGTGGCTGGGTCACCGAAGATTCACCGCTGGCCGGCGGCGACCCTTACGTCGACGCCTTGCTCGATGGCGAGGCTAGCTTCCGCCGTCACGCAACCACGACAGTATTGCGCCCCAGTGGGCTTTACGATGGCTCGAGGCCCATCATGCTCAGGCCCATCCTCGAGGGTCTGAAGTCCCAGCTGGGCACTGGATACACCAACCGCATTCATAGAGAAGACGTGGCGAGCGTCCTCGCCCACCTTGTTGACTTGTACACTAGAGGGGCTTGGATTCCGTCAACACTATCTCTTAATGATAATGAGCCAGTGAAAACCGCTGATCTAGAGGCCTGGTGTTTCGAACAACTTGGACGAGAACCGACAGGCGAGCGAGAAAATCAGCCGAGAGGCAATCGGCGTATTAGCAACGCCAAGCTTTTAGCGACTGGCTTCCGGCTTCGTTACCCCACCTTTCGCGAGGGCTACCGCGACGCTTTGATGCAGTACCGCTAAGGCTTTTAGATCGCGAGTATTGCCTCGATTTCGACCTGTACTCCTTTGGGTAATGCGGCAACTTGTACACAGGCCCTTGCAGGATAAGGCTCTTTGAACGCCTCGGCCATCACCGCATTAACCGCCTGAAAGTTGGCTAGATCAGTGAGCGAAATATTAATTTTCACAGAGTTATCGAGTGACCCACCCGCCGCCTCAGCAATGGCGCTGAGGTTAGCAAATACTTGACGCGTCTCCGCCTCGATACCACCTTCTACGACTTCCATTGTTTCTGGGTCCAGTGGTATTTGCCCCGATATCCACACAGTATTTCCTACTTTCACCGCCTGCGAATAAGGGCCAATGGCGGCGGGAGCAGCGGCGGTACTGATAACAGCTCTGTTGTTCATGAGATGTGACCTCGTTAGCGGCGACTGCAGCGAACCACTTTGCGTACGCCTTCCATCACCCTGACGCGTTTCATTACGCGGGCGAGGTGGACTCGGCTGTTTAGCTGCAATTCAATGATAATGCTGGAAAAGTGCACTGATTCGTCTTGGGTCGATATGCGCTCGATGTTGAGGCCAATGGCACTGAGTTTTGTCGCTAGCGTGGCGATCATGCCGCGCTGGTTCGCCATTTCGATCCGAATAGCGACAGGGTAGGTACCTTCGATTTGGTCGTCCCATCTAAGGGGCATTAGGCGCTCAGGTTGCTCTCTCAGATCTGAGAGGTTTCGACAATTTTCGCGATGGACGACGAGACCTCTGTCTGGGCTTAAAAAGCCCTCAATGGGGTCGCCCGGTAGGGGGCAGCAGCACTTTGCATAAACGAGCACATAGCCCTCGGTGCCTTTGATTTCCATCGCACTTTGGTCATTTTCGAGTGAGGCGCCTGCCTGACCTAGTAGATTGGCGGCGACCACCTGCGGCAGCTGATTTCCAAGGGCGATATCGGTGAGGATATCGTCGTAGGCGCTATTGGGATAATGCGCACTGATGAGAGCCTCTAATGATTCGGTTGTGACCGCATCATCTGATTGCAAGGTCGTGAGAGCCTTCTCCAGCAACTTGCGACCGAGTTCAACAGAGTCTTCCCGTTGCTGCTGCTTCAAGAAATGTCTGATCTGCGATCGCGCTCTCGCGGTCACAGCAAAATTCAGCCATGATGGTGTAGGCCGACCGGCCGGGGATGTCACGATTGCCACGGTGACACCGCTTTCTAGTGGCTCTGACAAGGGTGCGAGCTGATTATTGATCCGGCAGGCGACACAGCGGTTACCTACATCACTGTGTACCGCATAGGCGAAATCTACGGCACAGGCCCCCTTTGGGAGCTCCATGATTGCGCCTTTGGGCGTAAAGACATAAACCTCATCGGGGAATAGATCGACCTTCACGCTCTCGATAAATTCAAGCGAATTCCCGGCTGTTTGTTGCATTTCAAGAAGGCCTTGGACCCACTCTCGAGCGCGCATTTGAGGGATGTTGGCATTGTCCTGCTGGCTCTTATAAAGCCAGTGTGCGGCAATCCCATTGTTCGCCATGTCTTCCATATCGCGAGTGCGTATTTGGATTTCAATGGGGACGCCATGCATGCCTTTCAGAACGGTGTGCAGTGATTGGTAACCATTGGCCTTGGGTATAGCAATGTAATCTTTAAATTCACCAGGGACTGGCTTATAGAGCGAATGCACAATGCCGAGCGTTCGATAACAGGCATCAACGTCTTCGCACATGATTCGGAAGGCAAAGATATCCATGATGTCGGAGAACGACTTTCGCTTCTCACGCATTTTGGAATAAATACTGTAGAGGTGTTTTTCTCGGCCGATGACGGCGCCCTGAATACCCTCGCGCGACAGCGCTTGCTCTAGCTGCTCGCTAATCTGCTCAATCAACTGCTTGCGCCTACCACCGGCGGCTTCTCTGGCTGCTTCCAGACGACGTGCCCGCATTGGGTAGAGTGTGCGTAAGCCGAGGTCTTCAAACTCCATGCGCACTTCATTCATGCCTAGTCGTGTTGCTATCGGTGCATAGATATCCAGCGTTTCGTTAGCAATCCTTTTTTTTGCTTCGGGCTTGAGCGCACCGAGTGTTCGCATGTTGTGCAGCCTGTCGGCGAGCTTTACGAGGATTACGCGGATATCCCGAGCCATCGCCAGCGCCATTTTTTGAAAGTTTTCAGCCTGCTTTTGCTCGGCGCTATCGAAATCAACGTGCGTCAGCTTGCTCACGCCATCCACAAGGTCGGCGACTTCCTCGCCAAATTGCGTTCTGATGTCTTCCTTGGTGACACCCGTGTCCTCAATAACATCATGTAGCAGCGCGGCCATGATGCTTTCATGATCCATGTGCATACGTGCTAGTACGGTAGCAACAGCTAGCGGGTGGGTTACGTACGGCTCACCGGTTCGACGCGCTTGCCCGTAGTGCGCTTGCTCGGCATAAAAGTAGGCGCGTTTTATGTCGTTGACCCGATCGGGGGGCAGGTAGCTTTCGAGAATATCCTCGAAGCCAGTAAACGACTGTCGCTGGTTGTGTGAGGGAAGTAGTTGAGGTCTGGAGGTTGTGTGGAGCCCCAGACGTCGGGTGACGTCGTTGAAAGAGGCTCCTAGGGCTTGAAGAGGTGTGGTCACCGGTCCTTAAATTGCAGCTCAGAGCACAGGTGTTTCAAAGCTCGCCGCAAATTCCTCTTCAGCTTCCAGCTCGTGTTCGCGAGCCATAACGTCAGGCGTAATGAGACCTTCAGCAATCTCGCGAAGCGCAAGCACGGTTGCCTTGTCGGAATCTACTTCTACGAGCGGATCTTTGCCGCCTGTGCTCAACTGTCGCGCGCGCTTCGCGGCCAACAAGACCAACTCAAAGCGGTTATCAACATTATCGAGGCAGTCTTCAACGGTTACTCGTGCCATCTTTGTTTCCTGGTGTGTAAACGGCCGCGCAGTATAGCGATTGGGCAGCGCGCTTGTCGACTGTGAAAGCGTGGCATTACCGAAGTAAATCTGCTACGACGCCTGCGAGTTCCCGAGACTGTACCTCCTGTGACAGCCTTTGAGCACGGACGATGGATTGAAGATCATGCAGTGCCGTCTCAAATTCATCATTGAGGACAATGAAATCTGCTTCGCTGTAGTGGGCAATTTCATCTCGAGCGGCCTGCATGCGGCCCTCAATAATCTCATCGTTATCCTGTCCGCGATCGGTCAGACGACGATGCAGGGCTGCGGTAGACGGTGGTAGCACGAAGATGGAGATGGCTGTGTTTACAAGCGCTTTAACTTGCCGCGCGCCTTGCCAGTCAATCTCTAATATAACGTCGATACCGTCAGCAAGCTTCTCTTGTACCGCCTGACTGCTGGTGCCATAGAAGTTTCCAAATACCTGCGCCCACTCAAAAAAGCCATCGGCGTCCCGGATGGATTCAAATTGTGACTCATCAACAAAGTGATAGTTGATGCCATCAGTTTCACCTGGCCGAATGTCGCGCGTGGTATGTGAGACCGAGACTTCCAAGTTGGGGGTGCTCTCAAGCAGCGCTTTTACTAGCGATGTTTTGCCCGCGCCACTGGGAGCAGAGATAACGTATAGCTGGCCTGTGGCGTGATCATTCTTATTCAAGGTTCTGCACCTGTTCTCGCATTTGTTCGATCAACACTTTGAGCTCCACCGCCGCATTGGTCGTTACCAATGAAGTTGTCTTTGAACCAAGGGTATTGGCCTCGCGATTGAGTTCTTGCATCAGAAAGTCGAGCCTCCGCCCACAAGGCTCCTTGGAAGCGAGGGCGTCACTGATAGCCTCGAGGTGCGCATCCAGACGATCTAGCTCCTCGGCAACATCCGATTTATTTGCCAGAAAAACCAGTTCTTCCTCGAGTCGTTTGTCATCACTGGTGACGTCGATCGCGTTGATGCGATCCAGGAGTTTCTGTTGCTGGACTGCTTGAAGTTCGGGTAGTTGGTCCCGGTAATTAGCAACGATGGCTTGTATGCCATCGCACCGCTCGGTTAATAGCTCTTCAAGTCTTGCCCCTTCCTCCAGACGGCGGATGCGCAGCGATTCAACAATACCAGGCATTACCGCGATGCATTCTTTATTCAGCGCCTCGACGTCGAGCTTATCGCTAACCCAAATTCCTTGAGTCATCAGTATTTCTAGGGCCGAAGGTGCTCGCGCATCGGGCATGAGTTCAATGACCTTGTCTAACGCGTACTTCATTTCTGACAGTTTTTCTAGATTAATGCTGACGTCCGATGATTGCTCGGCTCGTTCAAGCCGGATGGCTAGCTCTACTTTCCCCCTGACAATGTTATCGCTGACGATTTTTCGGAACTGCGATTCTGATCGTTTGAGGACATCAGGGAGCTTGAGGGTGAGATCCAGAAACCGGCTGTTGACAGATTTGCACTCAATGGACAGGTTCCAATCACCTACGGTGACGGTCTGATTAGCAAATCCAGTCATGCTCTGCGGCATGTGTTTCTCCAAGGGCGTCGAAAGTCGCTAGTCTAACAAGTAGACTGCGCAGCGACACCTTTGTATTCGCGAGCAGTTTATGGACTCCAACACCATGCAACCCCTTGAGCAACGACCGAGCGGTCGCCGACCTGATCAGATGAGGGAAGTCGAATTTCACCTCAATTACACCCATCAAGCGGAAGGCAGTGTGCTGGCATGCTTCGGAAATACAAAGGTGCTGTGCACGGCGTCCATTTCTGATGGTGTACCGCCGTTTTTGAGAGGCAAGGGACAGGGCTGGCTAACAGCTGAGTACGGCATGTTGCCGCGCTCAACCGGTACCAGAATGGACCGTGAGGCGGCCCGAGGAAAACAAACTGGCAGGACGGTTGAAATTCAGCGCTTGATAGGGAGGTCTTTGCGAGCCGGCATCGATTTGAAGGCATTGGGTGAGAGAACGATGACCATCGATTGTGATGTGCTTCAAGCGGATGGAGGTACACGGACAACGGCTATTACTGGTGCCAGCGTTGCGGTAGTGTCGGCGTTAAACATGTTGCAACGTGCTGGGGCCCTCAAGGCGGATCCGCTGATCGACCGAGTTTGCGCTGTTTCCGTGGGTATGTGGAACGGTCAGCCAGTGGTTGACCTCGATTACCCTGAAGATTCCACCGCGCAGAGTGATATTAATGTCGTTATGTTGGCCGGTGGCGGATTGATCGAGGTTCAGGGCACTGCTGAGGATAAAGCGTTTACCCGCGCTGAGCTGGACACATTGCTAGATCTTGCTGAGTCGGCGTGTCAGACCTTGAGTCAGGCTCAACTAGAAGCCCTTAGTCGCTCATAGCGCTGGTGGCTATCGCTTTAAAGCACAATGTCATAGTCGATTGTGACTGCGGCATGGCTGGAGAACGCCTCTTCACTCTCTATATCGGCCTGGGTGACGTGGGGCGCGAGGCTGTCTGAGATGATATGAGTATCGGTTCGCACGCCGGGGCCGTCGTCGCCGTCTGGCCACCACGTGTAATCGTCGGTATCCGTTTCCACTTCACGGAATGCGTCGCAATAACCCATGCGATAGAGCGATCCAAGCCAGTCGCGCTCTTCGTTACTAAATCCCGGAATGTCGAGGCGATTTCCCGACTCTTCTGCATCGCGCGGCTGCCAGGCAAGCTCCCACCCTCCGCAAAGAATAAAGTCGCGCTTTTTGTTTCTAACTTTTTGCAGATGGGCACCCAATTGCTGTAGGAATCGCATCTTGAGCTCTTTGTCGCCACGCTCGCTCACGGCAGGTGGCACCATGATGCTGCCGATGCTGCAATCGTCATAATCCGCTTGGATATAGATTCCGAGATGGTCGAAGTCCATAAAGCCAAGACCGAACATGATAGCTTTCGGCATTTTTTTGCAGTAAACCGCGACGCCATTCACCTTTGCATCGTCATAATTATCGGCAAAGTAGGCGTGGTAATTATCGGGGAAGAAGTCGTTTGAAGGCAGTGAGTATTCGGAGCACCGAGTGTCCTGAAAGCAAATCACGTCCGCATCCTGCTGAAATGCCCACGTCAACAGTCCTTCAGCGTTTGCTCGCTCAAGGCCATCGACTGCAAGTGATAACACTTTCATTTTTGTTTCCCGAATACTGAGATTGGTATACTACGTCAGAACTTTTCATACTGAAATCTGTGAACCGGCTGATTCATAATATGTTCATAATTTCAGGGCGGCCGCCCACTGGAATATTGTATGCGCGCATCAGATAGTAAACGTCAATTTATAGAGCTATCGGTCCGCTTCGGCGCATTGAAATTTGGTGAATTCACATTGAAGTCCGGCAGGGTTAGCCCCTACTTCTTTAACGCAGGCGTGTTTTCAACCGGCGATGCAATGGCGACGTTGGGTGCCTGTTACGCCGATGCTACCAAAGGCATCATTGATGAGATCGATGGACTCTTTGGGCCGGCATACAAGGGTATTCCCTTGGCGACTGCGACTGGCATTGCCTTGCAACAAGGCCATAACCGCGATTTATCGGTCACCTTCGATCGTAAAGAGGCCAAGTCGCATGGCGAAGGCGGGATCCTCATGGGTGCGCCGCTAAGCGGTAATGTATTGATTGTTGATGACGTGATAACTGCGGGAACCGCGATTAGACACTCGGTGGACTTAATCAGAAGCGAGGGCGCAACGCCTTATGGCGTTGTCATTGGCCTTGACCGGTGTGAGCGAGGTGCAGGTGACTCGTCCGCAGTGGAGGAAGTAAGGCGCATGCTGGGCCTGCAGGTTCAAAGCGTTATTACCATGCACGACATTATCGAGTGGTTATCGGAACAGCCTGGTATGTCGAAGAGCCTAGATCTCATGCATCAATACCGGGAGCAGTACGGGGTTTAGGTGAGTTTCAATACTGGCCGGGAGGGATATCTCTGGCTAACGTAGCCGTCACCAAGGACCATTGCTCGTCCCAGGCTTGTGTCGGTTCCGTTGCAAAATCCGACCGAACAAACTGTGCGATTCTTCCTTCCGCAAGCGCAAGTAGTAAATTGGCGGCACTGCTGACAGGAATACTCGGGCGCCAACCCTCCTCGACTTCTGCCATGCGCAGGCATTGGCGCAGTTGCGTTTCTATCCTGTCATAGACTTGCGCAACCCGGCCCCGAAGTCTCTCATGCTCTCCGGTTAACGCGTCTCCTGACAGAATGCGTGTAATGCCCGGGTTTCGCTGACAGAAAACGAGGAAGAGCGTCAGGATTTTTTTGCAGCGAATAAGCTGCTCGGACTCCTCGCTGAGTATCTGAGTAATGCGCGAAAATAAAGTCTCTTCGACAAAATCAATCAGCGATTCGTACATCCGGGTTTTAGAGGGGAAATGTCGATAAAGGGCCGCCTCAGACACGTCCAGACTGGCCGCCAGCTTCGCTGTCGTAATCTTACTTCCCGGACTGGACTCAAGCATCGCCGCTAATGACTGGAGTATTTGCTCTTTACGGTCGCTTCGTCGTGGAGGCATAAGTTCCGCCGAATGTACTGGGTGGCAATTATCAGGAAATTGAGACGTTACCCATGCTCTGGTTAGTGATCAAGGTTCCGATGCCCTCATCGCTAAAGATTTCTAACAAAGTCGAATGAGGAACTCGCCCATCGATAATATGCGCGCTGGTGACGCCTGCTCTTACTGCATCCATCGCGCATCGAACTTTAGGCAGCATGCCGCCTGTAATCACACTTTGTTCGATTAACTCGTCAACTCTTCGGGTAGATAGCCCAGTCAGTGTTTTTCCTTCTGCATCCATTAGCCCGGTTACGTTGGTCAACAGCATTAGCTTCTCCGCTTTCAGTACTTCAGCAAGCTTTCCTGCTACCAGATCTGCGTTAATGTTGTAGGTGCGTCCATCAACACTGCCGGCAACGGGGGCAATGACCGGAATATAGTCGCTGTTGGCTAGCATGGTCAGAATGTCCGTATCGACGCTTTCGACTTTGCCTACTAAGCCAATGTCTTCCGCACCGCCTGCGTCGTTCGCGCTCAGCGCTTTAGCCCGCAGGAGCTCGCCGTCTTTACCGGTAATTCCGACCGCTCTTCCACCGTTTCGGTGGATGCTGTCAACAATTTCCTTGTTAACAGACGCGCCCAGCACCATTTCAACGACATCTACCGTTTCTTCATCGGTGACACGCATGCCCCCAACAAATCGCGATTCAATCCCCAGGCGGTCAAGTAGTTTCCCAATTTGGGGGCCGCCACCGTGAACGACAATGGGATTCATGCCCACTAATTTCATCAGCACGACATCACGGGCGAAGCTTTCATGCAGTTCTGGGTCGGTCATGGCGTTACCGCCAAACTTGATGACCATAGTTTTGCTCGTAAATCGCTGAATATAGGGCAAAGATTCTGTCAGTACGCGAGCAAATTGCTCGGCGTCATTTCGGTTAAGAGACATGAAGTCCTCTATCGTTTGATATTGATGGCTACCTCGTTAAGGCGGAGGCAAAATTAGGCCCGGATGCTTTCTAGCCAACATATCTGCCAGATGGCGCTCCAAGTCGTGCCCGCATTCTACATCACCAATTAGCCTAGAACTTTGCTCAGCTCTGCAATAATCGATTCGGCGAGTACCCGCTTTGAAGAAATTGGCAGAACAATATCTGAGTCCCTGCCAATGAGCGCCCCCGCATTATGTTCGCTGTTAAAGCCAATAGAGTGATCGCTGACATCATTCGCAAAAATGAAATCTAGCGACTTACTCGCAAGCTTTTTGCGAGCGTAATTTTGTACGTCGTGTGTCTCAGCGGCGAAGCCGACGACAAGTTTAGGCCTCGCCTTGCTGCCTGCTACCGAGGCGATGATGTCGGGGTTCGGAACGAGTGATAGATCCATGGCCTCGACACCGCTACGCTTAATTTTCTGATCGGATACTGTCGTTGGTTTGAAGTCGACCACCGCCGCTGCACCGATAAAGATATCGGCTGTCGCAGCTGTCGCCATACTCGCATCAAACATTTCCTGTGTTGTTTCAACATTGATCACAGTAGCACCCGAAGGTGGCTCACAGCTGACCGGACCTGAAATCAATGTCGTTTTGGCGCCCGCGTTGATACAGGCTTCAGCAAGCGCATAACCCATTTTTCCGGAGCTTCGATTGCTTATGTAGCGCACGGGGCAGATGGGCTCTCGGGTTGGACCTGCCGTTACAACCACATGCAGACCCGAGAGCGTACCCGTACAAAGGTGCGCTATAACCGCCGAGACGATATCATCGGGCTCGAGTAGACGGCCTGCACCGAAATCGCCACAGGCCTGACTGCCCGACGAGGGGCCAAGCATCGCAATACCTCTGCTAACTAAGGTCTGAACATTGTCTTGTGTGGCCTGCTTTGCCCACATCTCTTGGTTCATTGCGGGTGCGACAAATACGGGTGCTGGGGTTGCTAGTGCGCACGCACCGAGCAGGTCGTCCGCACGACCCTGTACCAGCCGCGCGATAGAATCCGCACTCGCTGGCGCAATCAGAAATGCGTCAGCCCAGCGCGCGAGCTCGATATGACCCATCGCGGCTTCCGCCTCGGTGTCTAGCAGATCGGTATGAACCTCATGTCCCGATAAGGCTTGGAGCGTTAGTGGCGTAATAAACTCGCAGGCCCCCTCTGTCATGATGACACGCACATTTGCGCCCTCGCGAATAAGGCTGCGAGTCAGTTCAGCTGCTTTGTAGGCGGCAATACTCCCTGTAACGCCTACGATGAAATTACGATTAAAAAGCCGTGCCATATCCAACTAAAGCTAAGACTGTAGGTACCAAAGGTAGCATTCGACAGCACCTAATCATACCGGCGCAGATCGAGTATCTCTGGAGGTTTTTATCTCGGCAGATATAAATACGCCTACTGCAAAGCGCTCCTCTGTGGTCACAGGAAGTAAATCATCGAGCTGGGACTGTGGGGTATTTGAGCAGATGCCCGTCGAAAGAATGTGTCATGAAGGTACACCTATAAATCAGTTGGTTGTCGCGACTGTCACGCTAAGCCGGGTTTTCGGACTCTCAATCTTAGAGATAGCGCAACTTATGGATGAACAACCGAGTAGCAGCCAGCTCGCTAAGCTGATTTGAGGCCTGGCAAACCGCGATATCAATTACCAGTCGTGGACAGAGTCAGCCAAGGTTCGTTAGGCTGAACTTGCCGGCTTAGAGCCATTGCAAGAGCCTTTACCAAGCAACGTCTTTGGTGGTCGCACACAATCATCCCTCGGGTGTTCTGATGCCGAGTCATTCTAATGTTGCGGCCACCCAAAAACTGTTGAAAGTACTGATGCATCTCTAGATCAGGTTACTGGACCATTTAATCGCCGCTGAAGGTCGCTGCGTAAGGCCTAGAAACTTAGGTTTTGTGTAAGACTTCGTGTTGCTTAAGGGCTAGGCCTTTGGTATCGTGCCGCTCCTTTTTTTGGTGGACTGACAGATGTCTCGAGTATGTCAAGTTACAGGTAAACGCCCGATGACGGGGAATAACGTCTCGCACGCAAAGAATCGCACTCGTAGACGCTTCCTGCCTAACCTACACAATCACCGTTTTTGGGTTGAATCTGAAAAGCGCTTCGTGTCGTTGCGCGTGTCTCCCAAGGGCATGAGAATCATTGATAAGCGCGGTATTGAAACCGTATTGTCAGAGCTGCGCGCTCGCGGCGAAAAGGTTTGAGGAGTAGCGACTAATGCGTGAAAAAATCCGTATGAATTCAACGGCGGGCACAGGCCACTTTTACACGACTGACAAAAACAAGCGTACAACGCCTGATAAGTTGGAAATGAAGAAGTATGACCCTGTGGCCCGCAAGCACGTGATCTACAAAGAAGGTAAGATCAAGTAAATGCAAGGCTTTCTAAAACCCCGGCAGAGCCGGGGTTTTTTTTGCCTTAAATTAGTCGGGAGGTAGATGTGCCTGAGTTGCCAGAGGTAGAGACAACGCGCCGAGGTATTGAACCTCATGTCATAGGCCATAAAGTCATCAACGTCATCGTGAGGGATCGGCGTTTGCGCTGGGCGATTCCACCGGGGTTCGAGAAGCAACTTGTGGGCGGGACCATCGCAGGTACGCGGCGCCGGGCAAAGTATTTGTTGATGGACTTTGATTCGGGCTGCCTACTCGTGCATCTAGGCATGTCAGGATCGTTACGAGTGGTCGCTCCTGGAGATCAATCTAGGAAACATGACCACGTTGATATTGAATTCGACAATGGCTTGATACTTCGTTATCACGACCCGAGGCGTTTTGGCAGCATGCATTGGTTGTCGAGTGACTCCCATGTACTGCTTGATCACCTTGGCCTGGAGCCACTTTCAGAAGCCTTTGATGGCGAGTTCCTCTACCAGCAAGCTCGCAGGCGTAGCAGTGCCGTAAAGCTCTTCATTATGGATGCGAAGATCGTAGTTGGCGTGGGCAACATCTATGCTAACGAGGCCCTGTTTATGGCCGGCATCCGTCCTGATAGACCGGCGAATAGAGTTAGCAAAGCGCGGTATGAAGTCCTCGCTACGGCGATCAAAGACGTGTTGGCAACGGCCATCGATGTCGGGGGCACCACATTAAGAGATTTTGTTGGGGGCGACGGAAAGGCCGGCTATTTCGCCCAGAGTCTCCAGGTTTACGGTCGTGGAGGGGAGTCTTGTTATCGCTGCAAGGCTACGAGCCTTAAGGAAATACGACAGTCAAACCGTGCGAGTGTGTTCTGTGTTACCTGTCAGCGCTAATGGTTGAATTTCTTATTGAGTGCGTCTAGTACAGGCTCAGGTACAAAGTCAGATACATCACCGTTCATTGAGGCAATTTCGCGAACAAGCGACGATGAGATAAAAGACAGCGTGTTAGAGGGCGTTAGAAAGAGGCTTTCAAACTCGGGATTCATTGCTCGGTTCATATTTGCAAGCTGGTGCTCATATTCGAAGTCGGCCACTGTTCGTATACCGCGCAATACGCATTTGGAATCCTGTGCCTCGACAAATCGAATTGATAAGCCACTAAACCCTTTGATTTCAATGTTGTCGAGATGGCTCAGCGATGCTTGCGTTAACGCAATGCGTTCTTCGGTAGAGAACAACGGCTGTTTTTTTGAGCTTTTAGCAACGCCAATGACGACGCGGTCGAACAGGTTGGACGCGCGTTCCACTAAGTCCACATGTCCTTTGTGGATGGGGTCAAATGTACCAGGATAAACGACCGTGTTTTTACGCATATAGAGCATTCCTTACTTCTCAAATGAGACTACACAACCCACTCGTGTAGGACAAACTCAACTAACTGATGCCAACCAGGCGTGATATCACCTCACCTGTTATTTTTTCCTTGATAACGGAGAGGTTGCGAGTTGGCAGCTCCTGGCCTTTGGGTGCCTCTACGTAGATCAGGGTATCCGGGTGGATGCTGGGGCTGGTCAAAAGCCAATCCAACGTGCCTGATAACAGACTGCTCGCAAAGGGCGGATCTAAAAACACCAGATCGATCGAGTGGTCCAGCGTAATTGCTGAGCCTGAGTCCGCGAGTGTCACTGTGGCTCGATCCTCGCAGTTCAGCGCCTGCATACTCGATGCCAGGGCAGTTTGCACTTGTTTGTTGTTGTCGATGAAACAACAACTTCTGGCGCCTCTCGACAGCGCTTCAAAACCCAATGCCCCCGATCCCGCATAGAGGTCCAGGCATTGTGCGCCGGCTATGTGAGGCGAGAGCCAATTGAATAAGGTCTCACGAACGCGATCAGGCGTAGGCCGTAATCCTTCGATTGAGGGGAACTGCAGTTTTCGTCCTCGCCAATCACCGCCGATAATTCTGACCTGATTGCTGGGCTTAGCGCGAGGACTTTTGCTCATGAGTGCATTACCTAATGATAGACTGACGTAGCATAGCGCTCATTGCCTTTGCTTGTTGAAACAAGGGTTAAATTTGGAATGAAATGGTTCGGACGTAAGCAAAAAGGCGAACAACAAGATCGAGGTCAGGCTGAAGCAGATGTTTCAGCATCTAGCCAACCAGCAGAGGCCGATGACAAAGCGACTTGGTTTTCGCGGTTAACCTCAGGCCTTGGAAAGACCAGCAAAGCGCTGGTTACTGGTATCGAAGGTGCGCTAGGTGTAAGACCGACCATTGATGATGAGGTCATGGAGGCACTAGAGACCGAGTTGCTCATGGCCGATGTTGGTGTTGCTACGACGCAGACCATCATTAATCGACTGACCGATGCCCATCCGCGGAAATCAGAGGTTAACGTCGAGGCAGTCATGGCAACATTGAAGCAGCTTCTTGTTGCTACTTTGGTTGAGACAGAGTCTGAGTTGGAGCAGCCGGCAGATGGCCCACTAGTGATTTTGGTGGTAGGGGTAAACGGGGCAGGTAAAACAACCACTATTGGAAAGCTCGCGCATCGTTATCTGTCAGAGGGTAAGTCGGTCATGCTGGCGGCCGGGGATACATTTAGAGCTGCCGCGGTCGAGCAACTTCAAACGTGGGGCGAGCGAAACAACGTCCAGGTGATTGCACAGCACACGGGTGCTGACAGCGCATCGGTGTTGTTTGACGCGCTGACTGCGGCTCGGGCGCGTAATGTCGATGTTTTACTCGCTGACACCGCGGGTCGGCTCAACAACAAGGCGCACTTGATGGAGGAGCTAGAGAAAATAGTCCGAGTCATCAAAAAGGCCGACGCAAATGCGCCTCATGAGACGCTGCTTGTTCTCGATGCCAGCACAGGCCAGAACGCCGTAGCACAGGCACGAGAGTTCGATGCCGCCGTGGGAATAACGGGGATAGCGCTGACCAAGCTCGATGGAACGGCAAAAGGCGGGGTGGTGTTTGCGATTGGTGAGCAGATAAAACGTCCCATTCGCTTCATTGGTATTGGTGAGGGCGTTGAAGACCTTCGCCCATTTGATGCCGATGAATTTGTCGACGCCCTCTTCACGGCGGCTGAGTAACGCTTATGGATGTCGTCTTTAACCGCGTTGGGAAGCGTTTTGGTCGGCGGGATGCACTGGCTGATCTCAGCTTCGAATTACAAAGTGGTGAGATGGCGTTTCTCACTGGGCATTCGGGCGCGGGAAAAAGCACCTTGCTGAGATTATTACTTCTCCTAGAAAGGGCATCATCGGGCGACATCGCCGTCGGTGGCAGATCGCTTTCAAAAATAAAACCCTCAGGTATTGCGAAGTACCGGCGAGATTTTGGTGTTGTCTTTCAGGACCACCAGCTGTTGACTGACCGATCTGTCTATCACAACGTAGCGCTCCCTCTGGAGATTGCTGGCTTCACACTGCGGGATATTGACCGTCGTGTTCGCGCGGCCCTCGATAAAGTCGGCTTGTTGGATAGGGAGCGGGCTAATCCAGACACGCTTTCGGGCGGTGAGCAGCAGCGTGTAGGCATTGCGCGCGCCGTCGTCGCCCGCCCTAAAATTTTGATTGCCGATGAGCCGACCGGAAACCTCGATCCTCAATTGTCGGCAGAGATCATGGGATTGTTTTCAGCATTTAACAGTGTAGGAGTAACGGTGATCGTTGCCAGCCACGATTTGGCACTCATCTCGCGAATGTCTCATCGCATTTTGACTTTGGATAAGGGAAGCTTGGTCACGGTTGGCGATTCCCAGTGGGGTAGAGACTGATGTCGAATCAGCAGTCAGCAACTGGTATTGGCGTGAGTCCCCGCCTACCGATTAGCGCCTGGTTCCAACATCATCGTCAGGCGGCGCAGGCCAGCTATGAAAAGTTGCTGCAGGCTCCGGTATCGAATTTTCTGACTATTTTAGTCATCGGCGTCGCACTTGCCTTGCCGCATTTGGGGATATCGATTGCGACAGCTGTAGAGGGCCAAATCGAGCAGCTGGATTCGCCACCTCAACTGTCATTACTACTCGATGGCACTATTACCTACGAGGAGGCAGCGCGCATTCGGGAACAGGTAATGCGTAAACCGGGTATCGCCGAAGTTAAATTGGTTGACCGAGATCGCGCGTTGGCCGAGTTCACGGCTACGACTGGTCTACAGGATCTCGTTAAGCGACTGAGCAGTAACCCGTTGCCCCATTCATTGTGGGTATACCCTAAGGCGAATGTGAGGACAGCGGGTTTAGAGCAACTACAAATAGATCTGAGTGCGCTTACCGGTGTCTCACAAGTCATTCTAGATAGCCGTTGGCTCAAGCGGCTGAACGCGTTCACCGATTTACTGCGGACAACGGCGTCTGTTTTATTTCTTGTCATGGCGCTGGGCGTCGTTTTAACCCTAGGTAACACCTTGCGCTTAGGCATTGAAGCGCGGCGAGATGAGATCGTAGTCATCAAGCTGATCGGTGGCGGCAATGCGTTTGCCCGACGCCCCTTTTTGTACACCGGGTTGTTTACGGGTGCGCTTGGAGGAGTGATGGCGAGCTTGCTCAGCGGCCTTGCGCTGATGGCACTCAATGCACCTGTTAACCGCCTTTTCGAACTGTACGATCAGGTTACTGCCGTACCTTCGCTCGTTCCGTCTGACTTGTTTGTGCTCATTTTGATGGGTGCTGGACTCGGCTTAATCAGCGCATGGTATTCAGCTCAACTCCATCTCACTCGAATTCAACCGAAGTAGGCTCTAAGGAACTTTTCCGCCAATTAGCACTCTCAGGTTAAGAGTGCTAAAATCAGCACTCAAGTGAGGAGTTTTGGGTATGACCGAGACAAATACTTCAGTTGCATTGACACCAAATGCCATTTTGAGCATGGCGCCTGGGGCCAATTTAGCAGCATACGTTCAGACCGTCAGCGCGATTTCTGTGCTGTCGCCTGAGCGCGAGCGCGAATTGGCGGAACGTCTATTTTATGAGAACTGCGTTGACTCAGCACGTGAGTTAGTACTCGCTCACTTGCGCTTCGTTGTTCACGTGGCCCGCAGTTATTCGGGCTACGGTTTACAAGAGGCTGATCTTATCCAAGAGGGTAATGTCGGCCTTATGAAGGCTGTAAAGCGCTTTGATCCTACCAAAGGCGTGCGGCTGGTTTCGTTTGCTGTGCATTGGATCAAAGCTGAGATGCACGAGTACATTCTTAAGAACTGGCGCATTGTTAAAGTCGCCACGACGAAAGCTCAGCGCAAACTATTCTTTAATTTGCGAAGCCAGAAGACCGGTACGCATTGGTTAACGCATGATGAGACTCTTGCAATTGCGGAGGACTTGGGTGTTGATCCAGCCGAGGTAACTCGGATGGAGAGCCGGCTTTCCAGCAGAGATGTCGCGTTTGATCTGCCTGTGGATGCGCATGAAGAGTCTGCTTGGCAGGCGCCTCAGCATTACCTAGAGGATCACTCTGAAGATCCAGCACTGGTCGTTGAAGCCGCAGACTATGTGAGCCATGAGGAAGGCCAGTTGACGCAAGCATTGTCAGCACTCGACTCTCGAAGCAGAGATATTGTTGCACGGCGATGGCTTGCTGAGCCGAAGGCAACACTTCACGAGCTCGCTGAGGAGTACGGCGTATCTGCTGAGCGAATTCGCCAGCTAGAGAATAATGCGATGAAAAAGCTCCGTACGGGGATGGTCGCTTAACCCAGCCCTAACATGCGGTCGTCTTTCATTGTTATCGCCTGCCTTTTGGGCTTGATGGCCGTCGCATTAGGTGCGTTCGGTGCCCATGCACTCTCCTCAAGTATCCCTGAATCACGCCAAGCTACTTGGGCGACGGCTGTCGACTATCACATGTTTCATGTTCTAGGGATGTTAGCGCTTGCGGCAGTTTTTCGAGGCGCGCAATCACCCTGGGTAGTGAGAGCACAAACTAGCTTCGTGATAGGCATTTCCCTGTTTTCCGGGAGCTTGTACGCGCTGGTCTTGCTCGATATTCCTGCCTTAGGTGCCGTGACGCCTTTTGGGGGCTTGTGCTTTATGCTGGGTTGGCTGTGCGCTGGCTTAGCCGCTTTCACTAGTGACGACTCTGGCCATGACTGACTCCGATCTATCACGTCGTATTCGAAGCTTTGTTATTCGAACGGGCCGCATGACAGATAGCCAAAAGGCTGGATGGGATATCGGATTTCCCAAAAATGGCTTCACCTTGTCCGATAACCAATTCGATTGGAATTTAAGCTTTGACGTCGCGGGTCCACGAGTGCTGGAAATCGGTTTTGGCATGGGTGACAGTCTTGTTGCCATGGCAGAGCAAAGCCCCGACTCGCGGTACCTCGGTATCGAGGTGCATACGCCCGGCGTTGGTAAGCTTTTGGCCGATGTCGAGCGACGCGGCATTCGTAATTTAAAGGTATTTTCTGATGATGCGGTGCAGGTGTTGGAGGATATCATACCGGTCAACTCGGTTGATCTCATGCAAATCTTTTTTCCCGACCCTTGGCATAAAAAACGGCATCATAAGCGGCGTTTGATTCAGCCTGACTTCGTAAGCCTCGCGGTCTCTAGACTCGCCTTTGGCGGTCATCTGCATCTGGCAACAGACTGGGAGCCGTACGCCGAACATATGATGGAAGTGCTATCTGCATCGGAAGCGCTAGAGAATGTGGCTGGTGACCGGCAGTTTTCCCCTCGGCCCGAGTCCCGGCCTGAAACCAAGTTTGAACGCCGAGGCCATCGTTTGGGGCACGGCGTCTGGGACTTATTGTTCACCAAACGCTGAGACGTTGCTAGCCAAAGTACCATCTCACGACAGCGCCCCGTACTGAAAGCCTCTCCACTAAGAGCCCTCATTTGGGCGCCAATAAATTGCCCCACCCAGCGCTAAACAAATGCTTCGATGAGTGAATCGAGGTATTGATAACCTTTAGCGGTAGCTTTGAGCTTGGTAGTGTCCTCTTCCATTAGCCCACGGCGACGCTGCTCCCCCAAACTCTGGCCAACTATTTCTCGCGAGAGTGCAGTCCTCTCCTCAAATAAGGTCGCGTCAACGCCCTCCTTGAGTCGTAGGGCATTCATCATGAATTCCGCTGGAAGGTCCGATGACTCAATGGTACGCAATTGCGTAGAGTGCGGAGTGGTCAGAGGTGTCGCGAATTGCTCAAGGTAATGTTTTGGATGCCGCGTCCGATTGAAACGGTGCACGCCGTTCGCGTCAGTCACTTTGCCATGCGCGCCCGCACCAATCGCTAGATAGTCACCAAATTGCCAGTAATTAAGGTTATGAATCGATCTCTGTCCCGAGGCACTCCACGCCGAGACTTCGTATTGTGCTATTCCTGCAGCATTGAATAGCGCCTCAGCCTTTTGCTGCATGGGCTCAATTAGGTCGTCTGTCGGTAATAAAGGTGGCGCTGACCAAAATGCAGTGTTGTGTTCAATGGTGAGCTGGTACCACGAGAAGTGATCGATGCCGTGCTCAATCCCGGTAATAATGTCTTCCAGCCCGTCTTTTATGGTTTGGCCGGGGAGGCCATACATTAAGTCGATATTTAGCCGATCAAAGCCCGCCGATCGTGCCAACGCTATCGCCTTGCTGGCCTCATCTCCCGAATGAATTCGTCCGAGCTTGGATAGGTGCCGCTGGTTAAAACTTTGTACCCCGATACTGAGACGGTTAACGCCAGCCTGTCGGTAGGCGTCATACTTTCGGGCCTCCGCGCTACCCGGATTGCTCTCAAGTGTGATCTCGCAGTGTTCTGCTAACCAAAGTCGCTGCTGGATACCCTCTAGAATCTGCTGAATGGCATCACCTGAGAACAGGCTAGGTGTCCCACCCCCGAAAAAGATAGAAACCAGCTCGCGACCTTCTGCCCAGCCAAGTTGCTGTTCTAAGTCGTTGACAAGCGCGTCGACGTAGGGGTTCTCAAGTGAAGGATCAAAGTTTTCATGAGAATTGAAGTCGCAGTAAGGGCACTTGCGTTCACACCAAGGAATGTGGACGTATAACGCTAGCGGAATGTGCTTAATCACCGAGCTTGCTTGAGTAGCGGCTCAAGCGCCATGAGCGCCTTGGCGCGGTGACTGACGCGCTGCTTGTTTTCGCGGGCCATTTCGGCTGCGGTCGTTGTAGCGCCATCGGGAATAAACAGGGGGTCATAACCGAATCCCCCGTCGCCTTTCGGTGAAAACCCAATGCTGCCATGCCATCGTCCCTCGGCAATGGTTGGCATGGGATCTGTTGCTGAATTTACGACAGCGATAACCGCCACATAAAAGGCGGCACGGTCCTTGGCTTCCAAACCCTTCATTTCGTCTAGAAGCTTGGTGTTGTTAGCGCTGTCACCCAGTCCCGAATAGCGGGCCGAGTAAATGCCCGGCGCACCGCCTAGGGCCGGGACGACGAGACCCGAGTCGTCTGCAATTGCGGGTAAACCTGTAGCTTCTGATGCATGCCGCGCCTTGATCAGGGCATTTTCAATGAACGACAAGCCTGTCTCATCGGCATCAGTGACACCGTAGTCTTTCTGTGGCGCCACCGTGAGGCCCATATGGTGAAATAGCTCAGAGAATTCGCTAAGCTTTCCTGCGTTGTTGCTCGCTAAAACGAACGGCACGCAGCGTCACTCCTGACGCCATAATTGTGTTTTGAAGGTGTAGCTGTAGGTCTTATCGGATCCTTCAGGCGTGAAATCAAATTCAAAAAAGCGGTATTCCCGATCGAGAAACTCGAACGGAATGAGGTAGTAGGTAGCCCGCCCTTCTCGCACCTCTTTTATTTTCATGTCTCCGCCTGTAATGAGATCCCAAGTTCGTCCGGAAATCTGCATGGGTCGCCCCTCGACATCACCCGCATCAGCATCCCTAACGCTCAGGGTTAGCATGGCTTTGTCTTTACCTCTCGGGATATCGAATTGAGCGGCAATATCGGCCGTTAAAAAGGTGCTGTAGACAATGCTGTAGTGCAATTCGAATTCATCAAATCGCTCTGATTGTTGAGCGCTTGCCAGTGTCGCCCAGAGCAGGTAATAGATTGCGAAAAGGTATTTCATCGTCGGGTGATCCTGTAACTAGCAGACTTTGCGAATAAATTGGGCCAAAGCTGAGCCAACAGTCCCGCATGTGAGGACATGCGGCGCTCTACGACAACGATATTGAGGTCTTTACAGAGCGCTTCAAAGTCGGCGACCGTACAAAAGTGGATATTGGGCGTATCAAACCAGCTATAGGGAAGTGCCTTGGTCTTTGGCATACGTCCACTCAGTAGGAGTGACAGCCGAGATCGCCAGTGCCCAAAGTTGGGAAAGGTCACTATCGCCTCGTTGCCAATATTGACAATTCGTTCAAGCACGGCGTGGGGTCGCTCGAGCACCTGAAGCGAGTAGGCAATAATCACCGCGTCAAAACGGCTCCCTGCAAAGTTTTGCAAGCCATCTTCCATGTCTTGCTGTACGACGCACAGCCCCCTGCTAACAGCGGCAATAATATTCGCAGGGTCAATATCGACTCCCAGGCCCTCAACGCGTTTCTCGTTCTGTAATTGATGCAGCAGCTCCCCGTCGCCACAGCCGAGATCAAGGACCTTTCCCCCCTCGGGTACCCAGGACACGATGGTGTCGATATCACCACGTTGCATTATGCAGCTACCCGTCCCATCCAAGCACTGAAAAGAGCGAGGTAGTTCGCGTCGTCCAAGAGGAAGGCGTCATGACCGGCATCAGATTCGATATCCGAGTAGGTCACTCGTTTTTCCGCGGACATCAGCGCGTTGGCCATCTCTTGGGAGCGCGATGGCGCAAAACGCCAGTCAGAACTAAACGAGATAATTAAAAACTCGGCACTGGCATCTTTAAGGGCTTCGATTAGACCTCCCTGACCGCGTGCTGACAGATCAAATCGATCCAGCGCCCGCGTCATCAATACATAGGTATTGGCATCAAAGCGGCTGACAAACTGACTCCCTTGATACCGAAGGTAACTTTCAACCTGAAAAACGGGTTCCTCATCATCTTGCGGGTCAAAACTTCCCTGTCGTAATTCACGCCCAAAGCGATCGGTCATCTTGTCGGCGGACATGTAGGTGAGGTGACCCACCATACGCGCCAGTGCCATGCCCTGCGCCGGGTTGGAAGCGACCTTCAAGTAATTTCCGTCGTGCCACTCAGGGTCTGAAAATATGGCCTGTCGAGCAATCTCATTAAACGCTATGTTCTGTGCGGTAAGACCTGGTGCGGCGGCAATAGCGACACAGTGCGATACCCAGTCCGGATACCGGACCGACCACTCCAGCGCCTGCATACCACCTAAACTGCCGCCAATGACGGCCGCCCAGTGCTGAATATCCAGGTGCTCAGCCAGCCGTTTCTGAGTTTCCACCCAATCTGCCACGGTGACTTGGGGGAAGTGAGACCCCCAGGGCTCTCCTGTCGCCTCGCACAGGCTATTGGGTCCGGTGGAGCCATCGCAGCCACCAATATTATTGGGGCACACCACAAAGAAGCGATTAGTATCAATAGGTTTACCCGGACCAATCACAGTGTCCCACCACCCTGGCTTGGTGTCGTTCTCGGAGTGAAAGCCTGCCGCGTGGTGGTTACCTGAAAGCGCATGACATACCAGCACGGCGTTGCTTCCGTCAGCGCAAAGCTCGCCGTAGGTTTCGTAGATAAGTTCGAACCCATCAAGTGCCTCACCGGATTCGAGATACAGGGCCTCGGGGAAGTGCGCACGCTGCGGGCTAACTATGCCGACACTGTTGTCTAAGGTGGTTTGCGTCATCGCTACTAGATTCCGATAACGAACCGCGGCATTCCCACGGCAACTGCCATGTGCCCTAGCGAGACTCGTATGACGTTCAGCGCTATAAATAAAATAATCGGCGAGAAATCCAACCCTCCCATGGGCGGTAAAACTTGTCTCAATGGCGCCATGACAGGCTCGGTAAGCTCCCAAATAAACTCAACGGCGGGATGTGAGCTTTGCGGAGCTAAGAAACTCACGACGATCATCGCAATGACACTGTAGAAAATAATGCTGACCAACAGTCCTGCAGCGCCGAGTGCGCTCCAGATGAGCGCTTGCAGGACATTGAAGGCATCCAATTGACCCACCAGTCCGAACATCAGCGCGATAAATGCCACTTGTATCAGTATCAGTGCGAGTAGTGCGCCAGGGCTGAATCGATTGCCACTTGGCAAAAGCCGTGACAGGGGTAGCACAATGACATTCGTCACGCGCCTGAGTGTCATTGATATGGGGTTGTAGCCACTTACCCCGCACAGCTGAGCAAGGAATCGCACAGCGATGAGTAGCATGGCAAGGCTGAAGAGTGGCTGAACGATGGTCATGCCGATATCGGTTAATGCACTGTTCATGCACCAAACTCCCTACTTAGTTCCACTGAGCGACGGGCAGCTGCTTTTGTTGCCTGAGCTACGATGCCTCGAATATCGGATGCCTCAAAGGCCTTAATGGCTTGCTCGGTCGTACCCCCTGGACTTGTGACATTTTTGCGCAGTGTCACCGCATCCTCTCTGCTGAGACTCGCAAGCCGCGATGCGCCCAGCGCAGTTTGAAGGGCGAGTTTACGAGCACTCTCACCGTTCATACCAAGGGCAATGGCAGCGTCTGTAAGGCTTTCAATAAATAGGAAGAAATACGCCGGCCCACTGCCAGATATGGCTGTTACGACATCGAGGTCAGACTCGTTTTCAACCCAAACACATTGGCCCACACTCGACATGACGCGCTCGGCGAGTGCTTTGCCCTCAGCTGAACCCGCGTCTCTACTGGCGTATAGCCCTGTCATTCCCTCACCAACAAGGGCAGGGGTATTGGGCATGCAGCGAATGATGCGTCCGGTATCTGAAAGCCCCAACAACGCGGCCAGTGATTCAGCATTGATACCAGCAACGATTGATAGAACTAATGAGTGAGTCGCCAGTCGCCCCGACAGGGGTTGCAGCGCGGCTTTGGTAATTTGCGGCTTGATGGCAAGCACGATTAAGTCAGCCAATAGCGCCTCGCCCGGGGCACTATCGAATACATGTTCAATACCCGCTTGACGTGCGTTGTCTTGCGCCGCGGCCGAGGGGTCTACCACCGAGAGGTTGGTGGCACTAAATCCACTGTCGAGAAGCCCACCATAAATGGCACGGGCCATATTGCCACCACCGATAAAGGTAACCGTAGGTTGAGTCACGCGCTGTTTCCCCTCAAGTCGTTCCTAAGTATACCGCGCGCCGAAGATATCTGTGCCAATTCGGACCATCGTGGATCCCTCGGCGATCGCCGCTTCCATATCCGCCGACATTCCCATCGATAGCTCTGTCATTTCTACGGGCAAGCCCTCCGTTTTGAGCAGACCTGCGATTCGTCCAAACTGCTCGCGTTGGCGCGAGAGTTCTGAGCACGGGGCGGGAATGGCCATGATTCCCCGAAGATCGAGTCGATCGAAGTTATGAAAAGCAGTTGCTAGCTCGAGTAATTCATTGCTTGAGACAACGCCAGATTTACTCTCTTCAACCGGTATGTTTACTTGAATGCAGACCTTGAGCGGCGCTCTCTCTGCGGGCCTTTGTGCGTTTAACCGCTGGGCAATTTTCAGTCTGTCTACAGAGTGGATCCAATCGAAGTGTTCCGCGACGTGCCGCGTTTTATTCGATTGTAATGGCCCGAGAAAATGCCAGGTAATGTCCAGATCGCTACACTGGATGCACTTATCGACCGCCTCTATGACATAGTTTTCACCGAAATCCAAAATGCCGGCATGAAATGCTGCTCGGACTTCCTCGACCGGTTTTGTTTTACTCACGGCGATCAAACGAATGTCACCTGCCACCCGATTCACCGTGCTTGCAGCAGAGGAAATTCGGCTTTTGACCTGTGATATGTTGCTATGTAACTGACTGTGATCCATGGTTGTATTTTACGTGGGTGTTTCCCTAGTAGGAACCACATAAATTGTGCTCCAACGACATAACTAAGTGCACTTTTATGTGCATCATCGAATTTTTGGCATTAACAGCACGGCAGATTGCGCCGGATTTGCATTTGGCTGCGAGGCCGTCACTCGTGAGATGCGCCGATGGCGTTGTCAGGTGTATCAATGTGCCCGCTATGGGAGTAGCTTACTAAACGTTGAGACTCCTCAAGGGTTTTTATCGAACAATATTGGCTGGGCTACTAACGATCGCTCTGTAACCAGCTTTCCAGGATGATTGACGCTGCAAGGTCGTCGATAGGGTGAGTGACGTAATCGCCTCTGTGTCCAGCCTCCCTCGCCCGAGACTTTGCCTCTTTTGAGCTATAGCGCTCGTCATGCAGCAAAACATCGATTTGCAGTCGGCTATTTAATTGTCGTGCAAAGCGAGAGGCTTTCTTAGAAAGTTCCGTAGCCAGCCCTGACTCATCAATTGGATTGCCAACTACGAGAGCATCTGGTTGCCACTCTTTTATGAGCGTAAAGATGGTATTCCAATTTGGCTTTCCATTAACGGCAGACAGAATCGTAAGTGGCCGGGCCTCGCTTGTAAGAGTGTTTCCGACTGCAACACCAATATTCGACAAGCCGAAGTCAAAGCAAAGGAGTGTCGAGACAGAGTTCATCTAGCTGTGACCTGCTTGCTGCGTCAGCAAATGGATATCAATACCAAGCAACCTCCCAGCATCGGCGAACTTATCTGTAATCTGTGACTTGAAAAGGACATCTTGGTTTGCCGGGGCGGTAAGCCAGCTATTTTCTGCAATTTCCTGCTCGAGTTGCCCAGCAGACCAGCCTGCGTAACCCAGTGTGACCAAATGTTTATCAGGGCCCGTGCCTGAGGCGATATCAACCAGCACATCCTTCGACGTCGTAAGCCAGATTTCCTCATTTACTTTCAGCGTCGCGTCGTAAGTGACTCCGGGTGAATGAAGTACAAACCCCCGATCTACCTTAACCGGCCCTCCCGCCAAAACAGCAACCTCATCGTGGCTCAATAACGGTTGGATATTAAGGTGCTCGAAAATATCGGCGAGTTGAAGATCTAATGGTTTATTGATGACTATGCCCATCGCGCCCGCTTCACCGTGCTCACAAATATAGGTGACAGTGCTTTTGAAAAAGCCGGATTCAATGACTGGCGTTGCAATCAGAAACTGCCCTCTCAGTGAGTCTGTCGTTCTTTGGACATCCATCTTGATAACTTTGTTTTCCTCAGAGGGGAGATTACCAGAGTCTTTAGTTTATCGACTTATGTGCTTAAAGCGGGAGTGCATAGTGGATAAGGCACCGCGTGCTGGATCGTTCTTATCGGACCCTGATCCAAGATGGTAAAAACCACATGACGCTAGGACCGTGATTTTCCATAGAGTATCAATTTGATTCTCCACCAGCAGCAACCCCACATGGCTCTAAGCATTTCCGTCACCATTGGCATATTGGCAGAAACGTTTGAGTTAACGTCCCCGCGACTCCAAGACTTCTCGCTCTATACATGCGATTAGTTGCTCAGCGATATGTGTGTCCTTCGCTCGGTCGATTTCGCGCATGCAGGTTGGGCTGGTGACATTGATCTCAGTGAGATAGTCGCCAATGATATCGAGGCCTACAAAAAGCAATCCCCTCTCGCGAAGCGTCGGGCCTACCTGTTCGGCAATCCAGCGATCGCGATCTGATAGCGGTTGCACAATACCAGAGCCCCCGGCGGCGAGGTTGCCTCGGTTTTCACCGGCCATCGGAAGTCGCGCGAGACAGAAGGGAACCGCTTCACCGTTAATCATCAACACGCGCTTGTCACCGTTTTTGATCGCTGGCAGGTATCTCTGC
>PKCZ01000072.1 GCA_002862405.1 Pseudomonadota bacterium | reverse complement strand
CGGATCGGAGAGAGGAAGTCCCTGGCTCCTATTTTCAATACGCCAACCTAAACTCTGGGCTACTTGCAGAAGTTATCGAACGTGTATCAGGTCAGCGTTTCGATCAATTTATGGAGCATGAAGTCATTGCACCGCTCAATATGACAGGTAGTTTTAATCCCTGCTCGCTTCCGAGTGATCAGCGTGCGGCAGGCTTCCGAAAACGAGATCCCAGTGGCCGATGGGATCCACGCGGTCCTTGGTACACGCAGGTCGATGGAGACGCATCAAACTGTTTTTACGGTATGACTGCTCTTGATGATCCTGAAAAGTTTTTAATTAATTATTCGCTAGGGAGTAATGCCAGTTTATTTTCTCCGCAGGGTGGTTTTCGCGGGAACGTTATTGATTTGATGGCCTTGCTCAAATTATTTTCAAGTAACGGCCGGTTGGAGGGGCAAGCTTATCTAACCCCAGAATCTATAACTAAAATGCTAGCTCCCTCTTGGTCGCTAAATGCGCGTGGGGATAACGGGGTAAGTTCAGGTGAAGCTGAGCCTGGTGGCGCATTTGATGGGCTCATGACCAGTTATGGTTTATCGGTGCATCGGATAGACCCGCGAAGCTGGGGCTTTTTAGATGCACCAGAGCTTTTGGTAGGACACTTAGGCGAAGCGCATGGAGTACTCAGTAGCGCACTATTAGATCCTCAAACCGGAAACGGTATTGTAATTATAATTACCGGGACAGCCGATGATCCTGCTAATCACCCGGGACACAGTCCGCTTTACCGAGTGGAAGAATCTGTCATTACCTGGTGGCTCGACCAACTGAACGATGGCACCGCAAACTTAGACCCCTAGGCACGTTGTGGACTTGTCCTGCACACGCGCTGTCGTGTCGGTGACATCGCATGCTGTGCACCGCTGAACGTGAAGAAGGCGATGTAACGCCCCTTTCCACGCGAAAGGTCAATCAGGCAGCTTCGGTATTCGACCTGGTGTCCAAGGTGCTCCGCTCCTCTCCAAAGATGCCTCTAGTGCAACGAGCTGATCGTTCACTGCCCGTAGCTCGGACAGGGCTTCAGCCAATTCACCCTTAGCTATTTCATATGACTTGCGAGCATTGCCGCCAGGATCGGACTGAGAATACATTGAGTTCCAGTAGATGGAGGACACCCGAGAGGCAATACCAAGTGGCGCGGCTTCATTGCGACTACTAACGGTGCTGTCGCCGTTGAAGTCCACGCTGAGGTCGGCAAGGCGTTGCTGGATAGTACTCAGCATGTCCTCGTCTTCACGGCTAGTTGCGGGCGTCCGTGTAATCGCTTCCCGAAGGTGAGCTAGTCGATTCTTCATCTCATTTAGCGATCGCAGGCTCCCCTGAGTCACTCGTTGTACATCCACGACCTTTAGCTGAAAAGCTTGAAGTGCGCGACGATCGTCACTGATTTCGCTACTGGCATTTAGTGGTTTGACTCTGAAGGTTCTGGAAGGACCAACCTCGGTTAGTTCTCCATCGCGCTCAACCGCCAATCTCGCCGTGTAATCGCCGGGGAGAGCAAGCGGACCCGTCGGGTCACTCATCCAATAGGGGCGGGCGGTATTTGAGCTAATATTGACTGGATCAGGTGCAGGTAAGCGCAGATCCCACGCAGTTTGGTGGAGACCACTGCTGCTGTTGCCGGTTAGTTGTCGAACAAGTTGCCCATCGCTGTCCCGAATCATCAAATATAGAGAAGGCGATCGCTCTCGGTCTTCTGCGCGCAGGGCGTCCCATGATGGATAAGGTGTATCTCCACCTTCTGACTCGATTTCGCGTTCGGCCTCTCGCCGGCGTTCCTTTCTCGTTTCAAGTCCCTCTTCAATAAAATAGGTGAGTACAGCGCCAAATGAGGGGTTTGGCGCTGTAAAGAACGCATTACCCTGCGAGCCTTTCTCTGAGCCACCCCAGAGGTCCCCCTCGACAAACAGCCATGGGTCACGCGGCGTAAATAAGTGGAACCTGTCCAGCGAATCCGCCTTGGTTCGCAGAGGGGAATAATCGTCAACAATGTAGATACCTCTGCCAAAGGTACCGACCACCAGATCGTTTTCGCGGCGCTGAATTTCTATATCTCGAACTGAGATGGTGGGTAGGTTGTTGCTCATCTGGCTCCAAGTTTCCCCCCCATTTTGTGTCACAAATACGCCATTCTCAGTGCCGAGAAATAGCAGATTGGGATCAACATGGTCCTCTGCAATCGAGTGCGCAAACCCCCGCTCAGGTAAGTTGCCGGCGATTGATTTCCAAGTTTTACCTTTGTTTGTAGATTTCAAGACATAGGGCTTTTGGTCACCTCGCTTATGATTCTCCATGACGGCGTACACCGTATCTTTATCATGCAGTGAGGCCTGAACATCATCGATATAGGTCATATCAGGCACACCTGAAAAACGAGTGGTTTTGACCCAAGACTGCCCCCCATCCTCAGTGATATTGAGCACGCCATCGTCAGTGCCGACGTAGATGAGTCCTTCTTGAAGCTCGCTCTCGCTGATCATTATTGCGCTGCCAAACATGGACGTAGAATCGTTTTTCGCAATAGTGTCGACACTCCATACTCGGCCCATCACTTCCAATTTATTTCGGTCGATTTGACGCGTCAGATCAGGGCTGATTTTTCGCCAACTGTCGCCACGGTCATCCGAGCGGAACAAGTACTCGGCGGCATAATAAAGTCGCTTGGGGTTGTGGGGGCTGACTAATAATGGCGTATTCCAATTCCACTTATAGTTGTTCTCATCCTTTTCCGGGTGCGGAACAATGTATACACGTTCCTGTGTTTGGCGGTCATAGCGCGCGAGCCCGCCATACTGATATTGCGCGTAAACAATATTAGGATCTGTCGGGTCAAACTGAGGCTCATAGCCATCGCCGCCCAAGACAACTTTCCAATCTGAGTTTGTTATGCCGTGTACATTGGTTGTCCGTGAGGGACCACAAAGGCTGTTGTTATCTTGCGTTCCTCCGCATACGTTATAAAACGGCTCGACGTAGTCGGGTTGGATTCGATAAAACTGGGTAATTGATAAATTGCGTAGATGACGCCAGGTATTGCCTCGATCCCAACTCTCGTAAATGCCGCCATCACCCCCAATGTAAAGGTGTTGGGTATTATCAGGATCAATCCATAGCGCATGGTCATCAACATGACGCCATTGAGTAGTTAGCGGTGCAAAGGTTGAGCCGCCATCCTCGGACTTCATGGTGAACGTATTTAGTGCGTAGATTCGATCTGAGTTGATTGGGTCCACAACGATCTCATTGTAATACTGCGGGCTCGTGGTCATGTATGAAGATCGTTTTTCCCACGTTTCACCAAAGTTTGTTGATCGATAGACCCCTTTTTCCTCATCACTGGCTTCGATGATGGCGTAAAGCATATTGGGATCGCTGGGAGCACCTGCCAGGCCTATTCGCCCCATTTGATTGGAGGGCAAGCCTGCTTTCACCTCAGTCCATGATTGGCCCCGGTCCGTTGTTTTATGAATGCCACTTCCCGGACCTCCGTTGATTAGCACCCAAACATGCCTGCGACGTTGATAGGTGGAGGCAACAATTACATCGGGATCTCGTGGATCGACAACGAACTCGTTAACCCCCGTATGCTCATCAATTTCTAAGATCAGCTCCCACGTTTTACCTCCGTCCGAGGTGCGAAATAGCCCACGATCCCCACCGTCACTCCACAAGGGTCCTTGAGAGGCGACGATGACCTCAGCTGAGTCATTCGGATTGATCCATATCTGGCTGATATGGCCAGAATCCTCGAGGCCAACATTGCTCCAGGATTTACCGCCGTCTACCGATTTATAGACACCACTACCGGCTGCCACACTTCGCTGCGCGTTATTTTCGCCAGTGCCCACCCAAATCGTGTTTGTATCATTAGGATCGAGTTCAACTACGCCAATAGCATAGGAGTCCTCATTCTCGAAAATGGGCTCCCAGGTGGTTCCACCGTTAAATGTTCTGAAAATATTACCTGAGGAGATACCAGCAATGAATGCTTGGTTACCACCGGGATAAAACGCAAAGTCCGAGATCCTTCCCGACATTAAAGCTGGGCCGATATGCCGCATGGGTAGAGCAGCTAGTGGATTTATTTCGTCTACAGTGTTGGCACTCAAATTAGGAGCACCGGTGATAATTAATGAAAACAACAATATGACGACGGGGCGCGAATTAACGGTCACAAACTTATCCTTCTTCTCAGTGATTAGATGATAGTAGTGGGCACTTCCCTTGCCGAAGCCCACCGTAGTGTCGGGCTTTACACATCCAATAACAAGCTGAGGAACTAGACCTCTTTACTGTTAATGACGATGGCCGCTGCGCTACTAGAGCACAAAGAAACATCGGATAGCTGACCAAGACCACGTCGTTTCCATAGGTCGATTTGCCAAAGACGGTCCCGTGCCGCGTTGAACCCCTGAGCAAAAAAAACATCGTAATGGTTTTCAGCGTAAATATGAGGCACACCAAACTCATCAACGACGATTTCTGTGACGTCATCGATACCGCTGACGACATAAGTTTTGTTCTCATCAGCAAAAGACGTAGATAATGTAAGCATGAAGATTATAGGTAGGGTTAGGCTTGAAACAGGTTTTGGGTACATAGATGTCTGGCGCCTTTTTGCTGTATTTGTAGAGTGGTGATTATTACTTGCCTTGGATAACCAAAACTCTCATAAACCGCCACGCAGATCTATCTAGTCCGTAGACCCACTTGTATCAAATTGGCCCCGATGTAGCTGGCAGGTAACTACTGCTATCGGATCAATGCGATAGCCCCCCGCGAGTGCCCGACGCACGATCATCAAAGCAACTAATCAGAAGTTATTTTAAGGGCCCATTATTCAAGCACCTGCGGAGGTGCTTGCTGGCCAAACGGCGGCACCTTTGCACGCATTGCTTCAAGTGTCTCGGCAAAAGCGGGGTCGCTTGCGAGGTTTTTCCATTCGTTGGGATCGCTACGGTGATCGTACAATTCCTCTTCCCCCTCAAGGTAGCGAATGTAGCGGAAGTGATCATCCTGCATCGCGTAACTACCGAATTCGGCGGTGGTGAAGGCTACTTCGTCCCAGCTTGATGAGGGATCCTCGAGGAGTGGACGCAGACTGGTTCCATCGACGTGCACGGGCACACCTAGCCCGGCGAGATCTGCCAGCGTCGCATAGACGTTTTGCAGGGAAACCGCCTCGTCCGTGCGGGCTCCGGTTTGCGTTACCCCCGGCGCGACGATAATTAACGGGACATGGCTTGACCTCTCCCACAAGGTGAATTTGCCCCAGGTGTCCTTCTCACCCAGGTGAAAACCGTGATCGGACCATAAAACGATAATGGTTCGATCCGCGCGTCCCGATGCATCGAGGGCGTTGACCAATTCCCCGACCATAGCATCGGCAAAGGAGATACTAGCGAGATAACCCTGTATCGCCTCCTTCACCGCTGTAGTGTCAGCATCCGAGAGTTTGGGCATTGCATCGTAGCCAAGGTCCGGCTCAAGATTCATATCACGTGTGGTTCCCACGTCGTCGCGGTCGCCATCGAGATAAGGTGGCAGCTCGATCTTCTCTACGGGATATAGATCAAAGTATTGTGCGGGCGTGTACCAGGGAAGATGGGGGCGGTAAATTCCAGCTGCAATAAAGCGGGGCCCTTCCTTACTTTCGGTAAGACGATCGGTGATCCAAGAAACCACTTGCCCATCGCCCATCGCAGCGTCAGTTGCGATAATCGGCATGTAGTCAAAGCCCCCTGTTGCTGCACCTCGTCCGCGCGCCTCGTTTTCAGTCTGCTGATCTACCGGATAGATCTCATCAGTCAGTTGCCGCTTGAGAGATGGAAAGTAAGCGTCCCAGGCCGACGTATCCTGCTGACCTTGGGCGCCTTTCAAATGGTACGAGTGTGCGTGGAAGATCTTCCCTGCTCCCAGCGTTTGATAACCGTTGTCCTTGAAGTAGCGCGGCAGAGTAGGGGCGCTGCTTAAGACGTCGGACTCACGCCAATCAATTTCGTGGGAATAAAGACCACTGTTAAACGGGCTCATACCTGTGAGCACAGCGGTGCGTGATGGCGTGCAGGAAGTTCCCACTGAATGTGCGTTGGTAAAAAACATTCCGCGTTCTGCGAGGGCATCGATATTTGGGGTCTTGGCTTGTATTAAACCTCCCATCGCACCGACCCAGTCATTCAAGTCATCGATCGCAATGAAAAGGACATCAGGCTTGCCAGCTGCCTCGGTGGCGTCGCTGTACTGACTTGCGATCAGCGTCGCGGCGCTGAGCAGTAGCGTTATTATCAAGCGGTTCATCAGTGTCATCTCCCTAAGAATCCCACGCCCGATCTGAGCCAATTCCTTGCCTGAAACGAAGTCACCAACTGTGAATTGCACTCACAGTTCGCGACACTGCGCATAGGTTATATCGAAGTACTCATAATGTTTATGCGCGCTGATTAGTAACTGCCCTCTAACGTAACCTCTCATGTTAGCCTGTCACATTTCCTCGGACACAACCTCTCACATTGAGACAGTCCTCTGAAAAGCTTCCACGGCAAATACACAAACCACATCTGCACTCGGTAACCGGCAGTATTTTTTTAACGTACTCGCACTATGGCTGGGCGTTCTCTTTTCTGAGCAGTGTTCTCAACCCTTCAGAAATATCTTCATAAGCCTCATAACCACCTATGGTCTCTCCCTCAGCGGCGGGCCAGCTGGATAAATACACAATTACTAGATTATCGTTCGGGGAAACTCTAATGATCTGGCCATGGATACCCACAGCCTCAAAATCTCCAAGGCCATTGCCAACCCCCCACCAAAAACTCCGGTAGTAAGGTTTCCAGCCTTTTGTGCTCTCGCCATATGGCCAGCTGTCGTCCGCCGGGTGACTCATTACATCCTCAAAATGGCTCGAGGGGAATACCTGCCGATGTCCAACAGCTCCCAGATTGAGAGCCATGACCCCAAACCGCACGAGATCACGCAAGGTCGCGCTCATCCCCCCGCTGGCCCAGCCATAACCGTCGCGATCAACAGTAATGTCTGCCGGATATTCGGCGCCGATTTGTTGCCATACTTCTTCGCTGACTAGCTGGACAAAGGATCTCCCAGTGACGCGTTCCAGCACCCATGCCAGCACGTCGGTGCTCGCAGATTTGTAGTGAAACTCACCGACAATATGTTCGTCGCGCTGCACCGTTGGTAAAAACTCATAGGACGATCGCATTGCGCCGTTGGGGCAGTCCTTTAATTCCAGCCATCCAGAAGCGCATGCGTGCTGCCACACACTACTGCTGGGATCGTCATAGACTTCTGAATAAGCGGCACCATCACGCATATCCCAAACAGCTCTCAGTGAATCTGGTCCCCAGCCACTTTTGGTCAGCTCTGGTATGTAATCTGCGACGGTCTTGTTTAGATCAATAAGGCCCTCCGCAACATACTTCGCGACGAGAACTGCTGTCACCGATTTGGTCATTGACATCATTAGATGGGGCCGGTCTGGCTGTTGTTCTCCGTAATAGCCCTCGACCACCAATTCGCCATCCTTATACACAGCGATAGCATCGGTGAAGTAACGTCTTGCAAGCGCGTCTAGGCTTATCTGGTTTCCTCGGAAATTGATCGAAATTTCAGACGGATGGGCGGGATTGCCAGGTAATAACTGTTTACGTTTTGGGTCGTTGGCGATCAGAGCGGTAGGGTATAGCTCACGCATATGGCTGAAAGCCCAACGATTGTTTGGCGGAAACTGCGCGTTCGTCTTATCGATACCGATTGGCCTTGTGCCTATACGGCCTTGATCTGCGGCTAGGGTGCCGGTAGTAAGCGTAGCGAGCAGAGTGGGTAGGATGAGATGAGCGCCGATTCTGCTTAATGACATTCAATGGCCTTTGGGGGTCAAGGTCCCGTTAGTCTCTCACATTTGCACTGACATGATCTCTCACATTGAGATAATCTCTCGTAAAGAGTAAGAATCTGACCCAGATTCAACGTGCTAGCGCCCCAACGCCAACGACTGGTTCTTCAATACAGAAACTTAAGTTGAAATAAAATGACAAGAGCTCTGACCTCCGCGGTTGATTGAAAGACTTTGAGTGGGAAAGAGATAAATTCTTTATTTGGCTCGTCCTACGGTAAGCTCAATGTATGACCAGATTTCTTCTCGCCACTTTGCTCGTACTGCCTTTGAGCACTATAGCAGAGGAAAAAATTATAGCCGTAATTGATGAGGGCACTCCCACCACAGGGTCGCATGAACATATGGATGCTGCGACTTTGCGCCGGGTACCTGCCGAATGGGAGCCCCAGGAAGCGATTTGGCTTCAGTGGCCCGGTCCTTGGGAAAAGACATACGAAGAAGCTTTCGCGGCGTTCAGCTGCATCATCATTCAGTATGAAACGTTACATGTGCTTTACCAGTCACCTCAGGTGCTTAGTGATGCAAAGACATCGCTTCTCAAAGCAGGTTGCAACCCGGATCATGATCTCATTATCTGGCACGATATACCTAACGAAAGTGCTTGGATGCGTGATAACGGCCCTATATTTGTAATAGAGGCTGGAACACTCCGTTTACAAAACTGGCAGTTCGATGCTTGGGGTGGACGGTTAGGAGATGACATTCCACACGAGTTAGACGACCTAGTGCCCGTGCGAGTGGCTGAGTATCTCGGTATGCCAGTTGATACGGTACACATCGTGCATGAACGCGGAAATCTGGAATTTAAGGGCGCGGGAGCCGTGATTTTAAATTGGAGCGCTTTCGGCGACCCTGAACGCAATCCTGGATATACGAAAGATCAAGCAGAGTGGGACCTGAAATATTGGTTTGGTGTCAGTAAGGTCGTTTTCATAGAGGGTGTCCCAGAGGGCGATCGTACCAACGGGCATGTAGATGGGATCGCCAGATTTATTGATACGAACATGGTAGTGGTCGGTCAATGCACCTCAGAATCCCTATGTCAACCCAATGATGGCAAAACAGGTTCCTTACTAGATACCGCCGCGCAGGTAATTGGTGAGGCCGGTTTCTCTATCATTCGCGAACCTATGGAAGGGGTTGCCCAGTTCGATGGACAACGCTTTGACACGAATTATTTGAACTGGTTAGTCGGAAATGGCTTTGTCATTACCACGGGCTACGGTGTTGAAATCTTGGACTTGCGAGCCAAGGCCCGTTTGCAGAGTTATTTTCCCGATCGTGATATATATGTGTTACCCATGTTGAAGTCTTGGGCTGCTGGCGGTGGTGTCCATTGTCATACCAACGATCAACCAGCCTCTTCCGTCAAGATGTCGCGCTTGCAGTGATGAAGCGATGTCCACCCTCTAATGTATTAGGCAGGTATCTACTGCTATCTGATCAATGCGATGGCCCCCCGGGGGGTGCTGACACTCTGCTGACACAAATAACCCGGGATAACCCTTCGAAACCCGATTAAACACGGAAAAACGACCAGAAGAGTAGGGGTTATCTTGTGTTATCTGGGGTTATATCGCGATCCAAGGAACTTAAAATCCCCCGCTCATTGCGAGCGTGCCGGTTCAAGTCCGGCCCCGGGGACCATATAATATTAAATTAAATCAATAGTTTATAATAAAATCTTCAGATAAAAATATCTTGCCCCTTGTGCACGCAACTTCGGCGGGTGGCACGTTGGCCCCTTGTGATTGATTTCTATTAGTCTGAACTCGCCTAACTTGCACCCATTTTTGAAGCTTTTGTTTCGGGTCACCTTTTTGAAGATCTTTTTACCTATCACATACACGATGTTCTCATGCATCGGCGACGTTTGACCAGCGTCGCACTCAGGCGCAATCTTGTTGCCTATCCTTTGGAACGGTAACAGGAGAAATACTTATGGGTATGATCACCGTACGAGCGGTTGGATCGGTGGGAGTGTTGACGCTTAACAACCCGCCCCACAACTTGATAGGTAGTGATTTCATCGAGGAATTTTGCTGCGCTCAAGAACGCGCGGTTGAAGACGGCATGCGCGCTATCTTGATACGAAGTGATTTACGCCACTTTTGTGCCGGTGCAGATGTCTCTGCCCTGGACCGAGAAGGTGTTGAAGCATCGATTACCCTAGATCGGCTAGAGTCGATACCTATACCCACCGTTGCGGCTGTTCATGGCGCTGTACTTGGTGGTGGATTTGAACTAGCCCTTACCTGCGACTTTATTATCGCCGCACAGTCAGCGCAAATTGGCTCCGTAGAGGTAGCTATCGGGCTAGCTCCACTGCTTGGCGCAGTACAACGATTAACTGAACGGGCCGGCCCCGCTCGAGCGAAGGAAATAACCATGCTCGGACGTCGGTACAGTCCGGACGTGTTGGAGCGTTGGGGCGTTATCAACTTGGTGACCACGGACGATGACCTACATTCGGCGTCGCTGTCGCTCGCGCAGCAGCTTGCCTCAGGTCCAACAGTGGCTCTAAACGCAATCAAACGCATCGCTCGACTAACAAGCACCGACGGTTTGCGGGCAGCAGATCTAGCGCTCGGCGATGAACTGGCTCCGATGTGGTCTAGTAAGGATGTAAAGCGCGGCATGAAGGCGATGTTAGAGACCGGACCGGGCACAGCAGTCTTTGAGGGGGACTAATGAAACCATTAGAAAACATTCGGGTGCTTGATTTTACCCGAGTTCTTGCGGGACCAACCTGCACGCGCATTCTTGCTGAACTAGGCGCACAAGTGACAAAGGTAGAGCCACCCTCCGGTGATATAGGACGGATAGCGGCACCGCAAATACAGGGCCAAAGTGCTTATTATGCGCAGCTCAATGGGGGCAAACGAAATATCAGCATTGATCTAAATTGGCCTGAGGCGCGAGAGGCTACTCTCAGGCTGTGCCAAAAAACCGACGTAATAGTAGAAAACTTCCGTCCTGGCACCATGAAAACTTTCGGTCTAGATTATGAAACCGTTCGCCAAGAGAACCCTTCAGTCGTTTATGTCTCGATGTCTGGCTATGGGCAAAACACCCCTTGGTCAACACGACCTGCGTTTGCGCCAACCGTGCAGGCCGAATCTGGAGCAACACAGACTCAAATAGACCACTTCGGTAACGATCTGTCGCGGCCGGTGACGGATTGGGCGAGCCATGCTGATATTTACACCGGTTTAGAAGGCGCAATTGCAGCGCTGGCAGGTCTTAACAAGCGCAATGCCACAGGAACTGGTCTGCATGGCGACGTTTCGATGATGGCAACAATGCTGGCGGTGAACGAGAGACTTCATGCGCAAATCAACGAACTCGATGCTGCTGATGAGCCTCTGGCTCTCGGTGCTCCTGAGTCACCAATCTTCAAGGTCGCAGATGGCAGCTTAGTAACCATAGCCGCGTCACCTATCTCGTCAGGTGTATTCATGCGTTACTGCGGGATGATGGGGCGAAATGATCTTCGCACCGACTCGCGGTTCTTAACAGCCTCGCTGCGCCGAGAAAATCTAAATGCCCTGTTGACTGAGATTCAAAATTGGATGCGGTCATTTCGAAGCTTCGAGGAGCTAGAACACCAAGTTTCCGGCGCGGGGGGGCTTGCAGTTGGAAAGGTACGAACAGCGGCAAATTTGCTTGATACGGATTGGGCTCAAGCTGCAGATCCTACCTATACATCGCTTGTTGGCGATCTTGAAATCCGTCTGCCAAAGGGACCATGGTTATTTGACGGCGAGGATACAGGATCTCTGTCGGCAGCAGTACCAAAGGGCGCGAATAATCGCGAAGTGTTGTATGAGGTGGGATTCGACGACGCCACGATAACAGCCTGGGAAGATGCAGGGATTTTGAGCGCGGATGTTTAGGTGCGCACACTAACAACTATGGATTATTGAATAACGGATTTTTTCCTCCGACCTCTTCATTAAAAAGTGGATCGCATACGGGTCTGGAAATGTTTACGCGAAAATTTTTGTCACTTAGTGCCGGTACAGCTCGTGCGTAGTGCATATTTCACACTCACTATGCCTCTACCACAAAACGTATTTTAATTAAGGGGTGACCTCCAAATATTCGAGCATGGAGCAGAAAGAAAATGACAGAGCGACTCACCAAATTATCTCGATCGGTTGATGGATCGACTGTAATCGTGACTGGCGCCGCGAGCGGTATGGGAAGAGCAACAGCTCATCTTTTTGCCGATGAAGGCGCCAAAGTAGCACTTATCGATATTGATGAAAGTGGCCTGAATCGAGTCGCCGATGAAGTTCGGACTGTTAGCGATAGCGTACTGTGTTTAGTGGTCGACCTCAGCGATAGATTGTCTGTCGAGAGAGCAGTGAGTCACGTCATAGAGCATTACGGTGGCCTGGATATCCTAGTTAATAACGCCGGGTTTGCGACCCCAGCAGCCATCGATAGCGAAGTTTTTGAGAGGGTGTGGTCTCGGTCCCTCGACGTGATGGCAACAGCGCAAGCTTGGGCAATACGAGCAGCGCTGCCAGGACTACGGCAATCTGATCACCCGAGAGTGGTGAACATTGCCTCTACCGAAGCTTATGGAGCAACGCGCCTAAATAGTGCATACGTAGCTGCTAAACATGCTTCCGTAGGTCTTACCAGAGCAATGGCGGTGGACTTGGGAAAGGAGGGTATCACCGTCAATTGCATCTGTCCCGGCCCAGTCCATACGGGGATAACGCAAGATATCCCTGAGGGCGCAAAGCAAATATTTGCGGCTAGGCGAACAGCGTTACGTAGGTACGCCGACCCCGAAGAAATTGCTCACGCGACCCTAAGCCTGTCTCTCCCGTCCGCCAGTTTTATAACAGGAGCCGCACTGGTGGTGGATGGGGGTTTAACCATCCGAAACGCATGATTTTTAATCAAAGATGTGACTTAACCACCATTAGATTTACCGATGATTATCAAGTTGGCAGCGTAATTGAAAACAGGAGCGTAAAGCAGCCTCGTTTAAGTTCGAGAGCACTCCTAAAACACACGGTAACGTGCCTGGCAGGTAACTACTGCTAACGGCTGAACGCAATTGGGCCGCGGGGTTATACTTGGTAAGTAGGTTCTGACGACGATTTCGCTATTATTGGGGCAAATCGTCAAATCTGGAGTCCAGATGCTCTCAGTAAGGTGGATGATTTACCTTTTTCTCGCCTTTGGTATGTCTGATATCAAAGCGGATGCCGAATTAGAAAACTCGCATTACACGACTGGCCTGCCTAGCCGCGACGGTATAGGTAAGTTTTATATGGGAAGAGAGATTTCTCATGTCATGGGTCATCTGGGTGCGGGTTGGCTTGAGCGCCCAGAGCGAGAGCGCCAGGAGCGAACAGACCTTTTGATCGCCGGGCTCATTCTCTCAGATGACTTCGTGGTCGCAGACATTGGCGCAGGTACGGGTTTTTTCACGTTTCCTATTGCACAGCGGGTGCCTAAAGGAAAAGTTTTCGCGGTTGATATTCAACCCGAAATGTTGGCCCGCATAGCGCGGCGAAAAATGCTAGAGGAGGTAGTCAATGTGGAGACCGTTCTAGGCGAGCAGGATGACCCCAAGCTACCCAAAAATCAAATTGACCTTGCTTTCATCGTGGATGCGTACCACGAGTTCTCGTTCCCCAGAGAGATGGGTGAGCGTCTGAAGGAGTCCTTGAGGCCAGGCGGACAACTTGTACTCGTGGAGTACCGAGCTGAAGACCCACGTGTCCCCATTAAGCGGCTGCATAAGATGAGTGAGGTTCAGGTGAAGCAAGAAATGGCTGCCATTGGCCTCGATTGGGTCAGGACAGACAGCTATCTGCCCCAGCAACATGTTCTTGTTTTCCAAAGGCCTGAGGCCCTACCCTGACGGACCTAACCGATTTTCTTGGTTGATCGCCGCTTTGTTCTAAAGACCTGCTCGTTTGAATTAGCCGCTGACATGTCTGACAGATGCCTGATGCTGATTGCGTATCCCTTCAAAAAAATCAGGCAAACAATGGCACATGACCCTATAGTGAAGCGAGTCCTGTCTGGGGTATCTCTACTCGTTTTCTATTTTGGAGGAATCATGAAAACCATGTTATGTGCCATATTGCTTCTGCTCACGTCTACCACCCATGCCTCAACGATGCTGCTGTGGTTGTGCAAGCTGCTAGACGGTCATACGATAGATGAAGTCAAAGCTATAAATTCCGCTTGGGTGGATTACGTAAACGAGCTGACAGATTATCAAGCGCAGAACTACGTATTGGAGGCTATCGCATCAGACGATATGACCTCATTTAGGTACATAGACGTATTTGAAAACCCTATCCATTGGGGTCAAATTCGCTCAAAGATGGAAGCGGGCGATTTCGATAAGTCTGAAGCTCAGTTCAACAACGCTACTCAGTGCGATGCGGCTAGCTTATATGAGGTTGAGGAAAGCTAAGCTCTGCCTAACAGTGATTGCGGTCACGAAATTTTGGAGCGTTCATCTGAACTATCAGCACATCTCATATAAGGAAAATTATGAAAAAACTTTTATTTACATTACTCGCTGTTACTACACCAATGACGTCTTTTGCCGATGAATACAAAGAAAAGACAGATGTTGATATCAAAGCAATAAAGAGCGGATTGGGCTACTGGGAAACAAAAGATTGCAAGGAGGTCAGTGATGCCGCTGGCTTAATGCTTTATCTTTCTTATCAAAGCTTAGAGGGTGCTGATAAGGTTAAAAAAGAGGGTAATAAAACAAGGGCAGATGAGCTTGCAGGTGAAGGTATTGTGTTGGCCCAACTTGCAGCTGATTATGCGACAACTTTTAGTGCTTTCTGCAAATAAAAACGTCTCCGAAGACTGAAGCGTTTAATCCTTACTGCCTGGTCACCCTGCAATGCGTCTGGCGGATAACTACTGTTATCGGATCAATGCGATAGCCCCCCGGGGTGATCAGCAGTTAACGTCTCCTCCACTCCCCGGAAATGTATTCAGACACGGATTTCATGATTGCTTTTCGTAACCACCAAAACCTTTTGGAGCAACTAGTTGTAATGTTGCCAACGCTTTGGATTTGCGCCACTGGCGTTTCAGATCTTGTGGCGTCTATCTTAGGTTCTTTTTATTTCGTTGGCAGGGTGTGGTATGCGCGCAACTACCCCCGTAGTTTCAGCCATCGATCAGGATTTTTACTATCTTTATTTTCATTTTCAGCGCTTTCTCTCGTTGCTATCGGTGGCGTGGTTTACGCTCTGAAACAACGGTTTCAATAAACAAGCTAGCAATATTGTTTTAACGGGAAGAATGAGTCTTTGAGAGACTCGACACGCATCCAGCGGGGTGAAGGCAAGCGGCTATTCAGTGGAGTGACCATTTTTTTATCAATGAGCCGGCGCTTCCATTAATGTTTACCGGTAAGTGCAGTCATTCGCTTGCAACTAGCACCGTTAATTGAAACGGCTCTCCGCGAGTCGCTTTATTAATACATGAGAGTTTGGGTAATAAGATTTCGGATATAGACGATCCAAATCACGCCATTATATCTAAGATCCGGCCTAACAAATTGTTCTCGGTGTAAAGAGCCTTCAAGTTTGCCTCCAAAAGATTTTTAGCTGCCTTCATCTCGATTAACTCCTCGACCACATTAACATTCGAACGTTGGTTGACACTCTTTTCTGCATTGCTGTCCAAAGTATTTTGCGACTCTGAAGTTCCAATTTTCTCGACTTTTACGTCCACACCATACGTACCAGCCTGCGTAACAACCCGCTGCGTTTGGAACCCATCGGTGTTTGAATTGGAGATATTGTTGGCGCTAATTTTTAGCTGCAGTGAGGCGGCCTGCATGCCCGACAATGCTGCGCTGTAAGCTGTACTAACCATAGTAATTTTTTCGCTTCCTCAGCACAGCCTACTTGCCCTCATCAACATCCCGGCTATGCAACGACAATGACAGCCCTTTTTTTCCTGAAGTTTAAGTTAGCACACTCGTCCTACACAGGGGATATGGTCACCGACGAAAAAATTTCGATTAATGCTTTTCGACGCCAGAACTATTCTCTTTAGATTGGCTTTTTATGTATCTGACAGATAACTACGGCTATAGGTTCAATGCGATAGCCCCCAGGGGCCTTGGGGATGTTGGCGCGTTACTTTTTGCGACTTATTCGTATATTGGTGATCGCATTCGCTTCAAATCTATGAAGACGCATCGAAACGCGTTTAGCGCATGCATATCAAACTGGGGCGGCCCTCACCGGGTCAGACCCATCCCAGTCCTTGGCGGCATCTTCCACCAATTTGAACAAATCCAAATACGCGTCGTTATGGTCCCATAGCTCTATGAAGTGCCCTAAGTTTTCGACGGTATCAAAATAGGCCAAAGGCGCACCGCCAACCGTGCATTCAAAAGCCGCTTCATGGCCTCTGGCAACAAACTCTTTGGACGTCTCTTCAAAATTCTCCGGCATGATTCCAAGGTGATGAACACCGGTTCTGCCCGCGTCGAGAAATTCTTTGTATACGGAAGGAGCGTCATTTTCACAGTAAATAAGTTCAATCTGCAAATTCCCGGAATTACCAAGCGCGATAGATACGTCTGCATTTGAGACACCGCCTCGGTATTTTTGGTTTTCCAACGGAGCATGCTCCAGTATGAAAAATGGCCCTGCCCTAAGATATTCGGTCCAATATTTAAGGGCCTGTTCCATATCTCTCACCACGTATGCAACCTGACGGACAGTATGTAAAGGGTGGGTCATAAATTTTGCCCTTCAATTTTTACCAACCAACGCTAATCCTTTAACGCTACTTTTACAGTCCCTTTTAATCAAGATCTCGTGGGATATTGCTAGAAGAATTCAGCAGTTTTTTATCAACTCTCTTTTGTAATTCAGGCTAAAACCAGGCCACCAAAATCCTACTTCTTCAAATTGGGTTCTATTGTATCTGGCAGGTAACTACTGCTATCAGACAAATGCGATAGCCCCCCGGGGGCGATGGAGCGGGGTGACAGATAGGTTGCGCAACCATCGCATGCCAACACATCTTAGTACATCCAAATCGAGCAAATATTGAGGGGTTTCCTGCGTTCGAGCGCGTTGAGACTTGATACGGAAGGGTAGTCACAGACTTGTAGCTCCCCGCGTGTTGAAAACATCAAG
The DNA here is from genome assembly GCA_002862405.1 of Pseudomonadota bacterium. GTDB lineage: Bacteria > Pseudomonadota > Gammaproteobacteria > Pseudomonadales > Halieaceae > Luminiphilus. The sequence continues at coordinate 13,584 of PKCZ01000072.1, read as the reverse complement.
ACTTTTCGACTTAAGATGAGTTCGATAGAAGAATTCTGCAAAAGAAAGGGTTGGATCACCCGCAGAGAACCTTATTGCCTAGTTCGAACACCTTAGTTTGTTAAGGTATCTTAGACTGTTAGCTAGCTAGTCTAGTTTTTATGTTGTCTATAGAGTATCGCATGACGATTGAGCAGGACGCCATTTACGAAGACCACCGGACCTTGTGCTAAATGCGCGCAATCACACTGAAAACCATGGGCACATGGTAGGTGTTATTCTGGTTTCGGGCGGCTTCTCAGTTCAAGAATATGAAGTGCGTTACGCAATAACCTGTGTCTGAGAAGTTCCACTTTGGTTTTATCTAGTTGCCGGCGCGCTTTAAAGAACCTAGTGACCGTGGAGACCGGCGACAACATTTCGTAACTCTGCACTAATCGGTTTGTTGGTCGTTGCCAACGTATGCTAGTTTGCAACCATGGTAATTGGTGAAAGACCAGTTAGATGATATCGGTAAGGCGATACGAGTGGTTTTCGATACTGCAGTTAAGGGGAAGTTAAATGACAAGAAGTGATGAGGTGTATGAGTTTTATGTCGGAGAGGGCGTCACCTTAAGCGGAGCAACTATAAGTATAGAGGGTACCGCGCGTATCGATGGTACGATGGATGGCACCATCAAAGCGGGGCATTTAATCGTTGGCATAGAGGGAAAACTCAAGGGAGATATTGCGGCTGGAACCGCTGATATTTTGGGGCAAGTTGAGCAAACCTTGTCTGTCTCAAGCTTACTGAATATTAAATCTTCTGGTTTAGTGCAAGGTTCCGTTGTTTACGGAGAACTTCAATGCGAGAAAGGCGGGAGGATCGTAGGTGAAATTACCACGAACGCTTATGACCCTGTTGAGACCAAAGTCGTCTCAATCGCGGACGATTGAGTCAGTCACTCGTTCGGTCGATAGCCTAGATGAGCTTGATGAGCTTCACTCCGAGTCGCTCAGATCCGAAGTACAAGACTTACCGCCGCGGGAACAGCTTATAGAGGCAGGCTTTGCGCGTCATGGTTGTGGCGAGACCAGGTACGCTGGTCGCAGATACAAGCTATTACTGGTGGCCAATCCAAAAGGCGGTGTGGGGAAGAGTTCACTTACCGTCCTCCTCGCTGCTTTCTCGGGACTTGATCAACTCAAGTTCAGAGATATGGATCCCCAACAATCTACTCGCTCGGCATATAGTGCAATGTTCGGAGAGGAGGTGACGAGCAAGCGCGAATTAGACTGTGAATTATTTGCAGACCTGGAGCGAGAGGTTAAAAAAATAACGACTCAAAATCACCGTACGATCTTAATAGACACCCCAGCAGGTATTTCGGTGTCGGATTTGCTCTCGGTACAGCTAGCATCGCTATTACTTGTACCTGTGTCTGGCAGTCCAGTTGAATTGAAAGCTACTCACACCTTCGTTACCAGCCTATTATCTTGCGATTACGCTGTTCCGATATTAATAGTGCCTAACAGGATAGCTAAGAAGGCTGATCTGTTAAATGTTATATCGACATTTGCAAATACCCGCTGCTTGATGTCCGCACCTATTGCTTTCGATAGACAGATTGAATCGTTGCTTGACGAACAGCAATTCCCGGGAGAACTTGACGACCTGCAAGATGTCGCGTATCCCCTAATACACAGTATAAACAAAGCGGTCAAAATGCCTGTGCCGACGTTATCGAAATTGGTACAAGTTGGTTAGTACTTTGCACTTGCCCGGTTTAGTGCCCCTCTCAGACGCGTCACCGATTTTTTGTGGTGACATTTTTTACCTCGGTCTATTCAAAAAGCAGCCTCGCGATAACGCAGTCTCTGTGAGACTGGTGACCTGCTAATGGGCGGTTTCGAGGGCGGTCACCAAACCTACCAATGGGGAACCAAAACCGGTGTCTAATGTATCTAGAGGGTAACTTTAAGTTCCTTACTCATCGCGAGCGTGCCGGCTCAAGCCTGAGCATTTAAGTCTTAAACATTCAATAAAAACAGTATTTTACAATAATATTTGAAAGTAAAATAACACTGCTTTTTCGGCTCCCACCTGCGTTGGGTTACGAGTAGGTGGTACTTCTATCCAGATGACTGCTTGCCCTTCTTCGCGGTGGCCCTCGTGGGTCAGACGCCCTTTAGGCTACTCGGAGAGGTAAATTTTCTCGAAGTTCGGTGGCCGGCGCTCGACAAACGATGCGACTCCTTCTTTGAAATCGTTGCGTGCCAGACTTTCATCCATCCAAGCGGTAGACTCACTCATGGCCTCTCCAAGCTCTTTGCTAAGGTGCTTATAGATTTGTCGCTTCATCATCATTATGGACATTGGCGCTGAGGTTTGACCAATCTCCCTAAGATATGCTTTAGCCTCGCTAACGCAAGCTCCATCCTTGCATAGTCTGTTTGCGTAGCCGAGGCGAAATGCCTCCTCGCCATTGATTTTCCGCGAGCTCCAGTTCATGTCCAGCGCATTGGATGGGCCGACTAGTTTGGGCAGCATCCAGCTCGTGCCATGTTCTGCAATAAGGCCCCGTGGCGCAAAGGAGGTGACGATCTTCGCGCTTTCGTCCATAAAACGCATGTCGCAGAAGGTTGCGTAGCTGAATCCCAATCCTGCAGCGGCGCCATTGATGGCAGCGATAAGTGGCTTTCTGAGGCCAAGAAAGTAAGTAGGCGACGACTGGTAATTTGGGTCGTTGTCAGGATTGCCGGGGTCAGCTTGAAGGTATTCGTAGTTATTACCTAGTCTCTTACCGGCTTCACTCATCCCGCCTAAGGCGTTCATGTCGACGCCGGAGCAAAATCCGCGCCCCGCCCCAGTGAGTATTGTGCCAACCACGTCTGGGTTAATCTCTGATTGTTCCAAGGCGTGACGAATTTCGGCTTGCGTAAGATCAGTGAGCGCATTGAGCTGGTCAGGCCTGTTGATGGTTATTGTTGCTACACCGTTCTCAACTTCATAGATTATTTCTTTGTAGGCTACGGTCATGAGCCACGCTCCCGCTTCATCTCTGCACTGCTTTCAGCAGATCATATCATTGAAGTGCTCCCATACTGATCACACCCTGATGACCAGTCTCCTCTGCACGTACTCACTCGTCTCGACATACTCGCTCGTTCGATGATGTTGAGATGTCGCAACATCTGAAGATCCGATTTAGTATCTAACTACGCTATCTTTCCCGGAACAACTCTCGTACTGGATACATTCGATATTAGCATCTATCTTCATAATGTTTTGATGTGCCGCTCACTATGATCAAGGCGTTCCAATGAAGCGACGCGAATTTTTTAAAAGCGCCACAATATTCACGGCAACAGCGTTTTCGACCTTTGCTGAATCAGCCTCGACAGCCAATAACTCTGGGGACTTACCATGTATGAATGATCAGATTACGGCACTAAGTGCATCTGCATTGTCCCTCGCAATTCGTGAGCGAGAAATCTCTTGTAATGAGGTTATGACAGCCTATCTGGAGCGCATTCATCGGTTCAATCCTACCTACAACGCAATTGTCAGTCTGGCTAGTGACGATACTCTATTGGAGGAAGCGAAAGCAGCTGATAAGGCATTAAGTAAGGGCGAGTACTGGGGCTGGATGCACGGTATGCCGCACGCGGTTAAAGACCTTGCCGACGTCCGGGGATTTGTTTCGTCGTCAGGGTCTCCATTATTTTCCGGGACTGTAGCGAAAAAAGACAGTCTCCCTATTGAACGTATAAGAAATGTTGGCGCTATCTTCATCGGTAAAACCAATACACCTGAGTTTGGTCTTGGCTCGCAGACCTACAACACGGTCTTCGGTACTACGCGAAACGCCTACAACCCTGACCTTTGCGCCGGAGGTAGTAGTGGTGGTGCGGCGGTTGGACTTGCGGCGAATCTACTCCCCGTAGCAGATGGCAGTGACATGATGGGATCACTAAGAAATCCTGCTGGATTCAATAACGTCATCGGCTTTCGCCCAACCAAAGGACGGGTGCCGGGTGCCGGTCAAGATGCGAATCTTTTCTTTAACCAGCTGGCAACAGATGGGCCCATGGGACGTAACGTGACAGATACGATAAAATTACTGACCACGATGGCGGGCTACGATGCGCGGGAGCCACTGTCGCTACGCGATTCACTCCCACCAGCTGGCGCCTTTTCTCCAGTCCCATTGACTAATGAATTGCGAATTGGATTTCTGGGTGACTATGGAGGCCACCTGAAAACTGAGCAAGGTCTTCTTGACCTGTGTCGGGGCGCACTGCGGCGGCTTGAAAATCACGGTGTTTTAATCGAGGACTGTTCTCCTCGTTACGAGCTAAATAGACTCTGGGAAACATGGCTCACACTCCGGCACTTCGCCTTTGTGGATTCACAAGTGCTACTCAAAAATCCGTCGATAAAGTCTCAGCTCAAGCCAGAACTCCAGTGGGAGATCGAGGGCAGTCTGGAAATGACTGCTGCACGCGTCGTGGAGGCCGATAAAGCAAGGTCTGACTGGTATCGGGCATTACTTGCATTATTTGAGAACTTCGATTTTTTGGTGCTGCCAACTGCACAGGTATTCCCTTTCCCAGCTGCAACGCATTGGCCCACTGAGATCAACGGCAAGAAAATGGATACTTACCATCGCTGGATGGAAATTGTAATTGGGGGAACGCTTGCAGGACTTCCGGTGGTCAATCTACCAGCCGGCTTTGATGGGCAGGGACGCCCCATGGGTATTCAGGTAATGGGTCCTGCCGGCGCGGACACAGCCGTACTTGAGTTCGCTCTTGCGTATGAATCAGCGACATCATTTTTAGCGCAGCGACCGAAGTTAGTGACGAAGTTATAGTCAGCCCCGAGCGATACCTCGAGAGTATCAGTGGCGGTTTTATCGCTTAAGCTTGAAGTCACGCTAACTCAACGTTTGATATGGTAAATCGCACTTTCGTTTAGGTTCCAACTAAATAGCGCTGTCGCATAAATGCGAGGGCCCCTCGGGGGAGATAGTCAACATCTGGGTGACCAATAAGTGCCACGATCGTCGCATCGCAGCACATCCCTGTTCACGAACATCAAGAAGATAGTAAATAGCTTCCTAGGTTAGAGCGCCTTGAGATTTGGTGGGGGACTACATTCGCGAGGCCTTAAGTTTGCTACTCGGAACCCGCAGTAAATTGTCTGATGATCTTAATAAAAGCCAAGCAGCTCAGGACTAGGCCAATACCGGAAACAACCGTGAAAATAGCGGTTGTCCCCACTACTTCGCCAGAAGCATAGGTTTGCGTGTAACTCGTATTTGCTAGGACGTTTGAAGCTATAAAACTGAACCACCACAGGCGAAACGTTGTCTTTGCATCACCGGATAGGGACCTACCGTCTTGCATCCTCGCTAAGTAATGTTCTTTTACTGCGAAGTATGGCTTCCAAAGATTCATTACTGGCATCAAGAATCAGGCCACAGTTGCTCCCGGGCTATACTTTAAGTCCTCAGTACCGGCATCTTGATTAACTTTCGCAGCTAAATATATCCACCGAGCAACAACGACAAAACTCCCAAAGTAAAATATTGCCGAAACAACCCTTATGCCCTCCCGGAAAGACGAGAACGAAGAAAGGTCAGCGTTTTCGATAATAGGATCAGAAAAAGAATAAGCCGCGAGTATGTCTACGACAGTCAGCACAATAACGGCGTACAACCAATAGGTGGTTTGTTTTGTCTCGTTTTCCAGCATTCAGTCACCACCTCCGAATCGTCGACCCGATGCGATGACCCGGTATTTCATCGCCCAAGTTTAAACCACGTGAGAGCTCCATATGAGCGTAGATTAAGAAGCTAATTATGCGACTGTATTAGAGTAAAAGAATGTTTTTTGTGCAAACAGCCGGTCCATCTCTACAACAATCTCTGATGCATATAGCCAGTGACTGCTTCTATCGGGAAAATGCGGTAGCCCCATAGGTTGCTGTCACGCTGCCTACACTAGTAACCCGCGATAACCCATCAAAAACAACAAAATGACTAGGGGCGTATGGGTTACATTGAGCTACCTGGGGTTATGTTGCAATCCAAGGAACGTAAAGCGCCTCGGTCATTTCGAGCGTACCGGTTCAAGCCCGGTCCCGAGGACCACAAAATTCGGGACGTCGATTAGGTACATCAAAACGTTATTTTTAGGAGGTAGCTACGCCCGTAGGCTACTTACCGTCCACGCACTTCAACGTGCTTGGCTATTATTGGATTGGATTGGCAATAGGAACTGACTGGACGCTGCTATGTTATGTAAAAGCGGGATCCACCTATTTAACGCAATGGAGTGCTGATATGTTGAAGAAAGGTTAAGGTACAACGTGTAAAGGTATCTGGGGAGTGACTACCGCTGTCGGATAAATGCGTTAGCCCCGCCGGGCGCGAACAGTCCTCGGTACTTAGTTCAATGGTGCCTTCCATTCATATTTGGCTGCGAAATGGGGCATTGGTGGCGCATCAAAAGCATTAGGAGCTTATTAATTGTCTACTGGTAATGAAGCCGATCTCGAAACTCTACAATTTGTCCACGATGAGGACAGATTGCTCCTGTCGAGCCCACAGGGTGTCTTGATAAATGTTCTTAAGATCTCGAATGACTTGCTCCCTGCGGTAGCAGATGCTCTTCCGAAAGACGCGTCTGTGATCACTGATTTTTTAAGCGCTAATCCATTGCCACTTGTTAATTGCGTTAAGGGCATGGTTTCAGAGGAAGTACTCGATGATCTGCCGTCTGATTGGTTCAAAAGACCAAGTGATGCAAGGATCTCTATTTTAGGCGCTGATCTGCGAGATTTTGGTCTATATTTAATTCAGCATCGCAGTGGCAGGGCTGTAACCACACTTGAGGTTGGTGACGCGGACCCAGAAAGAGGGGGGGAACTTGTTACTGCCTGTCTCGATTCAGAGCATATCAATTTCCTTGATGAGGTCCTGCAAAACAAGGAGCTCGTGACCAGTGTGGTCGTTAACGATAACGTCATTCCAATTGACGAGTTGCAATTTCATAGCGAATCGCAAAAGTCCTATCTCGTTGTTATCTCCAAAGCGTTGGGTATTCATATTCTTTGCGCAAGCGATGGGCAGGTATTCCATACGGAGGATTGCAGTTTTATCGGTTGCTTTGCTCTCATGGACGTGCTGCTGGTCGCTCATGGCGATGCCGAGAGAGCAAGAAGGTTGCTAGATTTGGCGGCGGAACAAGCATCTTTGGTGCGCGATTACGTTGATCTAGCTCGAGCTGCTGAGCTTTTAAAATGCCCAGAGGTTATCATTGAGGCGCTCGCTCGGAGAGCGTTAATGGTCTTGCGTGACGATGACCGTAATAGACATCTCAATTTGCCTTACATTCCGCAGCTGGCCGAGCTGTATTGTTCGCAAATAAGGGGTGGTACTGAGCCTGCTCATGATCTGTTATCCACATTGTCAACCGAAAAGCCAGACCCTAGAAGCTTGCGAGAGGGGGCAGACGTTGCAAAACGACTTCTGGGGGACCTTGCGTTATCTAGTCGATTAAGCGACTTGGCTTCATCTGCATTGAATGACGACGTCGAGCAGGGCACTTTTGAAACCCCTACGAAGTAGAAACCTGGGCTGACACAGTCGTAGCTAGGGATCTGTTCAAGGACTTTTGAAGACTATCCTAATCGACATTCGCCTGGCTAATCTCGGTGAGGCTCTTGACATGAACCACTACTCGACGATTTGTGGCTTGATTTTCAACTATGGCAGTACCGTTCGAATCCAAGTTGGGTTGCTTGGGTCTAGTATCTGCATAAGCGATTGCCGAAAGTTGATTTTTCTTAACGCCCATCGACTCAAATAATTTTGCGACGTTGACGGCTCTCAAAGATGACAATTCCCAATTTGAAGGGAATTTTGCCGTGTTAATAGGGACATTATCTGTGTGTCCCTCAACCTCTACAATATAGTCCTCTTCACCCAGGCCTTGGATTATCCCACTAAGGTCTGTCAATGATGACTGCATAGATCCTTTGACGTCGGCGGAGCCAGAATTAAATAGTGAGTTACTGGAAAGCTCAATCTTAAGCCCATAAGGGCTCAAGGATGCCGACATTTCGCCTTGCAGATTTCGTTCAACTATGAGTTCGTCGAATTTAGCTTTTGCTTCCTCTAGGGGAGACTCGACTGTTTGCGATGCAGCACTAGTTGGATTCGTGGAAGCGTCAGGACCGGGAGAATCGAAGCCTTGATTAATACTTTGCGCCACCAAATCATACTTCTCTTCATTGATTTTTGAGGCCGAGAACATTAGAACAAAGAACACCATCAACAACGTGACCATGTCACCGTAAGTAACTAACCAGCTAGTATCCTCATTAGGATCAGAGTCATAAATTGGGGGAGCTTCTTCTTCACTCATATGGCTAAGGCTCTATTTACCTTTCGCGATATCAAAATGAATAGCTGGGTCCAGGTAGCTGTTCAGGTGATCTTGGATCTCTACAGAGTTGGCTCGTGACAGGAGGAGTAGGAATCCGTCAGCGATTAGCTGGTTCTTAAACTTTTCAATTTGCTCTTTTTGCTCGGCCTTCCGAGAGGCAGGTTTGAATATCAGTTGAGCGAACATTGTTCCGTAAAGAGTGGTCAGCAGGGCTACGGACAGGGATTGGCCCAAACCACTGGGATCGCTTGGATCTAGGTTTGCGAGCATGGCTACTAATCCAACAAGTGTCCCAATCATACCGAAACCGGGTGATATATTAGCCATGGTATTCAGGATGGACGCCTGAACCATATTCCGCTCGTATGACTTATTGATAAAGGTGTTTAGCTTTTGCTTCAAGTTGTCTTTCTCATAGCCTGCAAGAAATAAATTTATGCAGTGAGCAAGGAACGGATCCTCCTTGGTATCTATTTTTTTGAATTCAGACTCCAGTGCGAGCAATCCATCGCGCGCCCCCACTTTTCCCCATTTGATGACTAGTTCAACCGTTCCGAATAATGAGCCCGCGTTAACACTCGTGGGAACAAACACTTTGGTCAGTGTTCCCAGCGCCTTACGAACATATCTACCTTCGTAAGAAATCAAAGTGGACGCAATTGTTCCGCCCAGCACAACAAGCACAGCAGCCATATTACCAAACAGGAGGACCCCGGTGAATGACTCCATCACCTCGTAAACTGCGTAGATGAATGCGCTAAAACCAATCAAAAGTCCAAAAATCGTACTAAACGAAATTCTCATCTCTTGTCATCGTCCTTTTTTAAGTCGTTGTATGCCAGCAGCACCGTGCCCTTAGTCCGCACACAGACCTGCAGTTACAATCCGTGCACGCGAAAATTCAGCTTTCGTTTTTCAGCATAGTAAGTAATTTAGCTTTGTTCAGCTCTTTTTGCTTCCCCAGACTGACTTGACCCGCGGGACTGTGCCACCGATGTCGCTTCATCAGAGCAAGCGACTGGTGAAGCATCAAATCCATAGGAATATTTAATTCCTCTGCCAGTAACTCAGTCTGCACAAGGAAATCAGACCTGCCCAGATTTGCTAGGTCAGCGTCGATAAGCCAAGGCGATAACCGGGTATTTATCTTGTGCGATGGACCAATCGACTGCAATTTTGTGTCAAGTATCATTTGCCGAATCAATGATATGTCGTTTTTCGTAAATCTGCCGTCTGACTCCATGGCCCGCTCGGCCAATGACGCGCTTATCGTCTCGTGATCGTTGCGATGCTCGATGAAGCCGGCATCATGGTATGCAGCGGCTATGCCCAGTAATAGTAAGCTGTGCTCGTCCAGCTCATCTGATGCACCTAGAGCTAGTGCCATGTCTGTCACATCGGCCGAGTGTTCCTTTGTGTGATAGGTAAGAGATGGATCTAGACTAAGTTCCAACAGCGCGTGTATAGAGGTGATTACAGGGTCGTTCCTCACCTTGCTTATCACGTGCTTTTGTTCTGTCAGTATCACTGGACGCAAACCTTACTCCCTGCAAACCTACATGTTACTCACATCGAGAGGTGTGCCCGATGAAGGATCGATAAAAATTTTATAAATATATTTGAAAAATCATCCAAATTGTTGGAATGTGTAGGTGCACAAAATTAGTGTTGGATGGTACACGTTTAACGCAGGTTTTGCAGCATTGGGTAAGTTAATTAGCGTCTTGTTGAAGGCGGCGTCTTGCGAGGTGAGGTAGGGGAAGCAAGGTGTATAAGTAAAAAAAGCGAGCCTTAATTATGAAAATTCCTTTTAGGTTGATATTTGCCGCGATAACGTCGGTTTTATTTTTAAATTTTTCGGGCGCAGTGGGTGCTCAGGCAGGGGCTTATGTGCAGGGAACAGCGCCTTCGGGGGAGGCAGTTCAAGTCACCATCTCGTCAAGACCTCCCTTGAAATACCCACGTCGTGCTCAAAGGATGGGAATAGAGGGGTTTGTAGTGCTCTCGTTTGATGTGAATGAGAAGGGAGAGTTAGTCGATTTGCGGGTGACTGACTCCAAGCCTCGTCTTGTTTTCGATAAGGCAGCTACTCAGTACATCAAGAAATTTAAATTTCAGCCCCCAGTCCTCGGTGGTTCTGCAGTTTACGCCTCAGACATCACGATGAGGATGCCGTTCAGGTTGGAGTAATATCACCTGGGCGCTAGTTCTTCTCGAAGTAATAGGTAGAGAGAGAAAGATTACATGAAAATTAAAACCAGAATTATTGGCCTTATCATGATTGGAATTCTCTCATTGTTCGGGGCCAGTTTTTATTCTGCACAAGAACTTAACTCTGCAAATCGCGACTACAGCGCTCAAGAGAGCATAATAGCGCACAGCAGTGCGTGGCTAAGTAACATGGACGTAGAGTTTACTGATAGCCTCTTTGTTTATGATCCTCTTTATGGTGCTGAGCAAAATCTCCAATATTGGGATTATACATCGGAAGACCCTTTTGCATCTGGACATCCCGATAACCCCCTATTTGAGGCATTCCAAGCGAAGGACGGGGATAGCATCTATGACCTTCTATCATATGTTTTTTTGGGTCCGATCGAGTCCGAGCAGCTGACTTTCGCGATCGCTTATGACAACCGCGGGCTTCAACTTTATTGCGAGTCAAGTCTGTTTGTAATTGGTGTTGATCCCTGTTCTGAGTCCGCTTCGCCCGATTATTTTTTGAATTTCGGAGCTTTCGTCCGATCTTTGGAAGATGGGTCGTCGAGACGAATCGTACAAATCACAGACTTGGACGAAGAAAAGCCAGTATCAATCAACGACACACTGTCATTTGCTCTACTCGACGAGTCCGATTCCGCGGTCGGTATCGTGGTTCTTGGCCGGAATATTACCGAGAGCTTGGAGGTTTTTGAAGAAAATTTTGAGCTTCAAACAGCTTTGGTTGTTGGAGATGAGGCGCTCACTGTAGGGGATTACTATGATGAGGAACGTTCTGAGGGTCTCACTTTATTAATTCGCGACAGTTTGCTGTACGCCAATGCGACAGATAGCTACGAGTATAGCTACATTAACGAGTCGCTCGGCGCTCGAATTTCTTCCATCCCGTTGAGCAAAAGCATCCGTGCTAGCGAGCTTAGAATTTTATTGTTTGACGATCAAAGTGAGTTGCTTGCCGCGCTTAAAAAGTCAGAGCAAGAGTCACAGCTCATTTTTGGTGGCATGGCACTCCTCATTATCGCGCTAATCTTCGCCGTAACCTCGTCTTCTTTTAATCGTATTCTCGGAGCAATTACAGCGCTGGAGCGAATGGGTGAGGGCGACCTAACTGAACACAAGCTACGACGAGGTTGGTTTTCTTCGAAAAATGATGAGGTGGGACGATTACAGAAAGCGATTAATGAGTTTCGTTTGGTTCGCGTGGAGGCAGAGGAGCAACGTAAGGAGCGAGCGAAGAGAAGAGACGAACGAGATGAGATAATGTTCGAAAAAATGTCAGCGCTGTCTGAGCAGCTAGATGGAGAAGCACGAACTCTGCTCACTCGAGAAATTGACGACATGAGAACAGCGCTGTCGTCCGGTACGGACGAGGAAAAGGAGCGGGCGTCGATAGAGGTCATGTCGAAAGCATTTTCAAAGATGTCAGATGAGGTGGCGACACTGATCGATGCGCGGACACACGAACTGGTTGTTGCCAAGGATGAGATTAATAGCTCCATCCGTTACGCGGCTAAACTACAGAACGCATTGCTCCCAAAAACCTACCCAGGTGACATAGATATAAACGTTGAGTGGCGGCCTAGAGATTTGGTCGGAGGTGATATCTATTTCATTAAAGACTTACCAGACAAGGTTTACATCGCCGTGGTCGATTGCACTGGGCATGGTGTTCCCGGAGCTTTTTTGTCGATCATTGCTCGTAGTCATTTAGATAAGGCAGTCACGCCTGATAAATATCAAAGCGCTGGAGAATACTTGTCTCAGGTGAATAGTCTTCTGAAAGATACTTTGAGTAAGACTGATCAGAAAAACACAAGTGAAGAGGGCTTCGACGGCGGTGTGTGCATCTATTATCGCAGTAGTCGCAAACTCGAATTTGCGGGCGCTAAGGCTTCAATCTTTCAGGTACAAAGTGACGGCGCGACAGAGACGGTTGGAGACAGAAAATCCGTTGGTTCGACTCGAATGAAAGATGGATTCGAGTTTTCTACGCACGAGATCAATGATCCGGGTGGTTCTTTCGTAATGCTTACTGATGGCATAACCGATGTTATGAGCCCCGAAGAGCGTCCAATAGCTTTTGGAAGACGACGAGTTTTGAAACTACTGCAGCAGGCTACTGACAGATCGCCTCGATATATCGTGGAAAAAATAATGAACAATGTTGACTTATATCGAGGGGGAGCACCGTTCCGCGATGATTTAACACTTTTAGCATTTTCGTTGTATGAGTCAGACAGCTTGGAGAACAAATTTCCCGTTGGTGAGGAGCAAGCATGATTTTTGAACAAACTCAAAGGACTCCCTACGTTGAACTAACGGAGCGGTCCTGCGCGATCAGGGGAGAGTGTTATCCTGAGAACATAGCTGAATGGTCTGGACCGGTTTTAGATGCGCTGGAAGAGTCTATGAGCCTCAGCAGTGACACCTACAAGGTAGTGATTGAGCTTTACTACTTCAACAGCTCATCGGCCAAGTTCCTTTTCGATTTCTTTGAATACCTTGAGGAAACGGCGGAAGCTGGTAGGGAGATCGTAATTCAATGGTGTTATCGAACGGAAGACGACACGATGCAGGAAGCAGGAGAAGACTTTCAAGAAGACTTAGAGAGCTGCAGTTACGAGCTAGTTCCAATCGACGTTGAAGAAACTGCGTAGATTGCTGATAAGAGGGTTCCGTCATGAGTCCGAATAAAGACACCGTTGGGTTACATACCTTCATGCAAAACCGCAGAACACTTTTCTGTTATTCCGGTCCAATGACCGAAGATCTACTCACCACAATCGCGAATCCTGTCCGACATCAACTGTCCGACAAGGAAACAGAAGAAGCCGTTGCAAATCGAGTATTTGGTGTTTTTATAGAACAGGCACAAAATATAATTAGATATTCACATCAGAAAACCAAGGCTACTGGTGATAGCGTTGGAACGATAGCTATATCTCTTGA